>CANLPK010000183.1 GCA_947492885.1 Bacteroidota bacterium | reverse complement strand
CCAAATGGTTGAGTGCTGCTGTTTGTTGAGATACCCACCCAATGCCTGCATGGAATCTTTTAAGCTGGGTTTGAACATAGGCTCCTCCAATTTTTTGTGTGGTGGTATTCTTCAATGCCAGTTCCTTCACCGTGCGGTGATAGCCAGTTTGAATGAGATTATAGAATCGGTCTTTTTCAAAAAGTACGGTATCCGTCATCACCGTATTTCCATCCATTTTTTCATAAGATACATAACATGTGGCTGATAATTTATCGCTTCCTAAAGTAATGGCCCCTCCTCTGAAAAATCCAAATTCATTCATCGAGCGATAGGGCTTCAATCCAGCGGCATAGCGATGTACTTGCAATACCTCAATACTTTTGTTCAGCACAAATCCACTACCAACACCCAAACCTTGGCCTATACTTAAATTATAATCGCCCAGCGCGAGTTGCTTGATGATTCCCATATCCTTCACAAAAAAATGAGCGGAGTAAAAGTCGAATCCTTTTTGCTTTTGTTTAAATGACAACGGCTCACCCATATCTTTATCAGCATTAAAGCCAATACTCATGCGACTTCCACGCGTACATCGGTAACGAATATTGGTTTTGAAATTTCCACCCAGATAATCATTTAGAGCATTACTGTCTGTTGCATTCTTCAATCCCTGTGGTTTTTGAAACGGTTGTTCGTAAAAAAGAATCACCATTTGGTCGGCTCCCTTGAGGAGTTTCTTCATCGTTGTTTTGTTGAGTGTAGTGGTTTCGCCAACAGTGATAAAGGTTAAGATTTTTCGGATTGTTTCCAAATCAAATCCCGGAACACTTTGCAATTCATAGCACGATAAATAATTCCCATATCGCAAACGATGCATGAGGAGTGCCTGAATTTGAACAGGGGTTAATAAATTCATCTCATCGAATGCTCCCCGATCGGCTGTATTAATATTGAGTGGATGGCTCTGATAATGCTCCAAAAGCTCCGCATAATCGGAGATGGAGGCATTGCCTGAGGCTGAATTATTGCTGTCGTCGGTAGTTTGGGTAGTGCCTTGAGCGCAGAGTACCCCCTGAAAACAACAAAATAGAAAACAAAAAATATAAGTTTTTATCGAATACATTTTCTAAAACAACATCTCATACACTTCCGCCATCTCATCTTTTCCCTCCGAGTGTACAAGCTTAAATTTCTCCGGGTACTTATCATGAATACGACCCATAATTACATTGATGGTATTCACAATTTGGTTCGGATCCTTCTTTAAGGGATTCGCCCGAAGCTGAGCCAAAATTACATATTTACAATGATATTGTTGCACAAAAGTCATCATCGAATCGGGTGTAATGATACTGTCCTTGGTATAGGCAGGCACCTGATAAATGGGAGTAAACTCGCGACCATTCCCATAAATAAAACTCATGGAATGTTTGCGGGCAATGATTCCTTCCCCTTCAGGAATACTATCTCCACACCATTCACTTGCACGTAAATAATTTACCCAGTCGGGCGTGAAACCCGCATAGCGGTTGCCTTTCATGTTCTCTTTCAAGATGGGGAAATTGGTGGCCGACTTAACCGCTGTATTATACAAGCTGGAAACGATGATGAATCCAAAGAACCCAATAAACAAAACCTGAAGCACCACTTCCTTACGTGTTAGCTGGTAAAAACCAAACATGAATAATAAAATCAAATAAGGAACAATGATGATGATGAGGCGCCACTGGGTGTTCTTTGATTGAATACCAAAAAACACAGCTCCAATTAACGATAAAACATATAGGCTAATGAAGAATACCACCTTATTGCGGAGATAGGCCAGGTAAGTAAAACCTGCAATTAATGCCAATAGGAAATAGGCTAATGATGGAATTACTGCAATGAAATTTTCCTGAAATGATCGCAGGTAAATGATACTAAAAAAACGTGCCGACAAATACGTATTCGCATTATCGAAGAAACGGGTAATCATTCCTCCCGCCGTTTCGTAGCCCAATTGTGGCTTGTATAAATCAACCAGGAACATCGATTGAAACTGGCCCACATCGGGTGCTCCATAAATAGAACGCACGGTAAGTTCATATAAAATTTTAAGACCAGCAAATGCAGCAAAACTTCCGATAACATAGTCCCATTTTTTTTGCAACATGAAATATGCAAACAAGGGAAACACACAAATAATGGCCACCGTTTTGGTGAGCGATATCAGTAAGTAAAATAGTCCCACCAACAACACGAGCTTCCAGTCGGTTTTATAATTTAATTTTTGCGTATTGCTAAGGTCGATGAGTTTCAAGCTAAACAAAATGGCAACCGATTGCATGAGCAGGAAGAAGGCTTCGGTATAGGTTACACTCGCAAAGTATTGATAGAAGGCATTCAACGCCATGAACGACAAGAGTAAGAAAAGGAGCAAATATGGAATACGTCCTTTCAATGCCTTATAGGTAAAAAAGAAAGCCAGGTTAAGAAAGAGGCAGGAAACAAACTTTAAAACAAACAGGTTAATTCCAAATAATTTTACAAAGATGCTCAGCGTCAATGGATACAATGGTCCTTGTTCGAATGGGAAAATCCCTTTCTTCAAAAAATCGTGGGCCCTTTGTATATACGTGGCATCGTCACCCCCAATAGAAAGCCGCATATCGAAGAGCACCAGTCCGGAGATAAATGAAATGCCCAGGAGAATATAAAACAAGGTATTGGATCTGGCTTGCAAGAACTCCTCCATGAAATTGTATACACTCATTACCTTACCTCCTGCACTCGGCTGGGGTTGCTTCTTCTCGGGTGCTGATTGTTTCTTTTTGCTGGCCATAGCTGGGATGTTTTTGCAACAAATCTATAATTATAAAGTGTAATTTACAATAGCATAGAAATTATAAAATGCCTATTTTGCAGCCCTTTAAAAATGAGCACCCATAGCGTAAGTTGTATTGTACCAGTCATCAATGAAACCTTTTCGTTGGAGCAAACCATTGCTGCCGTGGAATCGCAAAATGGTGACTCGATATTGGAATATATCATTGTGGTAAGCAACGCCAAAACTACGCCGGAAAGTTTTGCAGTGATTGAGAAATTACAGCA
>CANLPK010000182.1 GCA_947492885.1 Bacteroidota bacterium | reverse complement strand
CAGGGGGAGACGATTATATAGATATTGACCAATATGATCCTAATCTTTTTCAACTAGATATGTTCTCGCCAGATGAATTGCTAAATAGTGGAAATTCATTCGTTTCTTATTATGGTTTTGACCATACCGGAAAAAAAGTAAAAGGCGCTACCGATATTAATAAATATTTTAATGAATACGATGAGAATGGGAATTTTAAACGTTTTGTTGGTTCATTCCAGCCTGTTTATATGGCAGGTTATATTATGGATAAATTTGCCTTCAATGATATCGTTTTCAATGTAGGTGTTCGAGTGGATGTTTTTGATGCGAATCAACCTGTATTAAAAGACCCTTACCTTTTTTATAATGCCCGTACTGTTAAAGAAGCGAAAGCATTAAAACTAACTGACCCGAATCTTTATTCATGGGTTGAAATTCCAGCAAGTATGGGAGATGATTACATTGTTTATGTAAACGATGTAAACAACCCTAATTCAATAAATGGTTTTAGATCCGAAAGTAATTGGTTTAATGCTACTGGTACAACTATTGAGGATCCTAAGGTGATTAAAGGTGCTGCAGGTATTGCCCCATGGGTGCTAAATCCAGGTCAAATTACTCCTGATCAATCCGCCTTTGAGGACTATAAAGCACAAGTTAATATCATGCCTAGAATTGCTTTTTCCTTTCCTATTTCTGAAGAAGCTTCTTTCTTTGCTCATTATGATGTATTAACGAAAAGACCAACTTCTGGATTCAGGTTCGATCCTTTTGATTATCAGTTTATTCAATCAAGAAGTGCTATTATTGAGAATTCGAATCTAAAGCCTGAAACAACGGTTGATTATGAATTAGGTTTTCAACAAGTGCTTTCTCGTACTTCATCCGTTAAGATTTCTGCCTTTTATCGTGAGCAAAGAAATAATGTTCAATTAGTAAATGTTTTTGAAGCGTATCCTGCTACCTACAAAACGTTTGGAAATCGCGATTTTGGTACCGTTAAAGGAATGACAATCTCTTACGATTTAAGACAAACAGGCAATATCAGAATGACCGCCAACTATACCTTGCAATTTGCAGATGGAACCGGTTCTGATGCTACTTCAATGGGAGCATTGATTAATGCTGGCTTACCAAATTTACGGAATATTTTCCCTTATAGTTTTGATCAACGACATGCTTTTGCAGTAACCTTTGATTACCGTTATGGAGAAGGGGAAGATTACAACGGACCAAAAATTGGGGATTTAAATTTATTTGAGAATATGGGATTAAATATATTTTCTAATATTTATTCTGGGTCGCCTTATTCAGCTCAAACGTTTATTACGGATGAAGGAATTGGCAACTTAAATGCAGGTATTAGTGGTACGCTAAATGGGTCTCGTCTTCCTTGGTCTTATAGAATGGATTTACAGTTAGATAAAACAATCAACGTCGTGTTAGTTCCTAAAGGCGATAAAAAGGACGACAAGGCGAAACTAGGCTATTTGAATATTTATATTCGTGTTACAAATTTGTTGAACCAGTATAATAAATTAAGTGTTTATCGTGCTACAGGTAACTGGAATGATGACGGTTATTTGGCAGCGGCAGCTAGTCAGACATCTATCCAAAATCAAACGGATGAGCAGTCTTTCCGTGATTATTATTCGATGAAGGTGCAGAATGCATTTAATATTAGTGCCCCAAGAACGATTCGCTTAGGGATAAAATTTGATTTTTAAATAAAGTAATAGAAGAGCTATGAAAAAGCAATTTGTTGCAACAGTTGTTAGTGTAGGTTTATTTTTTTCAACTGCGTTGGGATATTATGGACCTGGAGAAAAAGATGGTAAACCAACGAAGCCTAAAGGGGCCAATTGTAGCCCAGCGACTGCCAAGTTAACAATGGAGTTTAACGATGTTAAGGCATTGATTGAGCAAGGTGGAAGTATGTTCCAAAATAGGCAAGCGGGTGTAGCTGCTTATGAAGTTCCTAAAGGAAGTAATCGTTTCGCTATTTTTGCCGGTGCATTATGGATGGGTGGAACCGATGTGAACGGTCAGCTTAAATTAGCAGCATTGCGTTATAGATCAGGGAATGATTTTTGGCCTGGTCCCCTTACAGTTAATCCTGGCACAGGGAATTATAATCCGTTATTTCCTGTTGGAGACAATGTAGTTAGGGATTTTGGTGAAGCAAATATTGCTCCAGAAGAATGTGCTGCATACGATCAGTTTTATACGATTCGGAAGGCTGAAGTTATTCGATTTAATATTTACTATGAATGTAACGCAGGCATTACTACAGAAGGATGCGATGATATTATCCCCCCTTCTAATGATGAATTAAATCGAATCTACGGTTGGCCCGCTCACGGTGATGTTTCTTTAGGACAAGATTATTTCTTGGCACCTTACTATGATCGTGACGGTGATGGAAATTATAATCCAGATAACGGAGATCACCCTTGGTACGATGATATTTTAGGCCGTGATGATATTCAATGTGGTTTTGATAGACGAATTTCACTTTACGGTGATGAAACGCATTGGTGGGTATTCAACGATAAAGGGAATATTCATACTGAAACAAATGGAGATCCAATTGGTATGGAAATCCGTGCTCAAGCTTTTTCTTTTGCCACCAATGATGAGGTAAATAGAATGACTTTTTATAACTACGAATTAATTAACAGAGGAACTCAAACACTTTATGACACGTATTTCGCTCAATACCTAGATGCTGATGTTGGAAATTATGCCGATGATTATGCTGGGTGTGATGTATCAAGAGGATTAGGGTACATGTACAATGGTGACCTTTTTGACGAAAGTGATGGTGGTAAATTAGGCTATGGTGAAAATCCACCAGCAATCGGATGTGACTTTTTTGAAGGGCCGTATCAAGATGGTGATGGCGTTGATAATCCTGGACCTTATTTTGATCAAGCGACCCAAACGACTATTGTACCAACTGTTGTTGATGCATTAGCCAATAATGGTATTGTTTATAAAGGTATTGGTATCGGTTATTCAGATGGTATTATAGATAACGAACGATTTGGTATGAGAAGATTTACTTACTATACGTCTACTTCTGCCTACCCGTACAATGATCC
>CANLPK010000181.1 GCA_947492885.1 Bacteroidota bacterium | reverse complement strand
ACTTTGTAATGCGATAAATCCTGCTCGTTGGTTTGATCGCCATAGGTGATGCGGCTTCTAAACGGAAGTGTTTCAACATAAAAGCCTTCTTTTACGCAATCAATCCCCCATGAGCTAAGTGCTCCTGTCCAGTAATCTTCTTTGGTATCAGCAGTAATGTTTTCTTGCACTGGAGTAGGAATACGTTGTGGATTGGCTTCGTTGCTCTTCCCTTCCATCATACTGCCAGTATTATTGTATCCCAGATTATAAACGTCGGCATCAAGTACCCAATCGGCATTGCCACACATTTCGGCTTTGGTGGCATCGAATAATATTTTCAATTTCTCTCCTGATGGATTACTGCCTTTGGGTTGCGATGGTTTATTACCACCACAAGAGCATCCGAAGAAGAGAAGAAACAGGAAACTGTATTTTATCATTTTCATTTTGCCTAAAGTTTTTCCAGGATATAGCGAGTCATTTTACTATACAATTGAAATCTAATTTCACGTCCAGAGATACTATGATTTTTATTCGGATAAAACTCGCTATCGAATACCTTCATTTGCTTTTCCATCGCATCCACCATCATCACACTATTTTGAAAATGCACGTTATCATCGGCGGTACCATGAATAATTAAATAATTGCCTTTCAATTTTGAAACCATATTTACAGGTGAGTTATCATCATAGCCCGATACATTTTCATTCGGGCTTCTCATATAACGTTCGGTGTAGATATTATCGTAATAGCGCCAGTTGGTTACCGGAGCAACAGCTATAGCAGTTTTAAATACATCAGCACCTTTGGTTATACAGGTGCTACTCATAAATCCACCATAGCTCCATCCCCAAATACCAATTCGGGCTGCATCCACAAAGTTCCAGGTAGCAATCGATTTCGCAGCAGCAATCTGATCATCACTTTCGTATTTACCCAGTTGTAAATAAGTCTTCTTTCTAAATTCTTCACCTCGAAAACCTGTTCCTGTATTATCTACTGATACGATGATATAGCCCTGTTGAGCAAGCATCTGGTACCATAAATAATTGGCGCCCATCCAGCTATTGGTAACAGTTTGCGAATTGGGGCCTCCATAAACATACATCAATACAGGGTATTTGCGCGTTGAATCAAAATTCGATGGTTTGATTATCCATGCATTTAAATTATTGATGGTTGTGAATTTTACAGTTGAAAAATCGTAGTCCATCATTTTTGTTTTTAATGCTTTATTATCTTCTAATATTTTAATTGAAGTACCATTCATATCGCACAGTTGATAAACAGAAGGCGCATTCGCAGTGCTATAATTATCGGTAAACAAAGTGAAGCCAGGATTTATTTCAATTCGATGAATTCCATTGCCTTTAGTTAATAGCACTTTTTTAGTTCCTTGAAAGGTAATGCTGTAGAACTCACGTTCAGAAGGCGTTTCGCAGGCTGCGGTAAAGTAAACCTTCTTATTCTTTTCATCTACCCCTTTAACCTCCTCTATATCGTAATTCCCAGGAGTGAGGCAAGTTTCCACACCACTTTCAATCTGACGAATAAATATATGATTCCATCCATCTTTCTCACTGCTGTATACCATATTTTTCCCATCTTTCAAGAAGGTAAGGTTATCATTCATCTCAAAATACGATTTATTTTTTTCGTCGTATTTTACAGTTGATAATCCGTTTTCAATATTGGCGAAGAAGAGTTTCAAATTATCTTGATGGCGGTTCAGATTAAAGATACAAAGCGTTTTTGCATCGGCAGTAAACTTAATGCGAGGTACATACTCCATATGATCTTTCGTCGCAAAAATTCTGAGGTTTTTTCCTGTAGAAATTTGGTAACTCCAGATACTCACAAAGGAGTTGTCTTCACCAGCCTTTGGATATTTATAGGTGTAATTTTCAGGATATAGTTTGCCATAATTCGCGAAGTTGTATTCAGGAACATTCATCTCGTCAAACTTGTAGTAGGCAATGAAATCGCCTGTGGCATTCCATTGAAAGGCTTTCGAAAACTCAAACTCCTCTTCATAAACCCAATCGCAATTACCATTGATGATATTGTTTTTCAGGCCATCGTTGGTTACTGCAGTTTCTTTCGAGGTGACCAAATCATAGATATAAATATTATTATCCGTCTTCACATAGGCAACCTGGTTACCTTGTGGGTTAAAGGTAGGGTGAAGCACCTTTTCAGGGCTTAATTTCCAAGTCTTCTTAGATGATAATTCATAAATATAAACAAATGATTTCACACTACGGCGATAGATATTTTCATTTTCGGTACGAATAATAATTTTGCTTTCATCGTCACTAAAATAAAACTCACCCAGATTTACTTTTTGTTGTTCGAAGGCGATATCCCCATCGTTGATTAGGGTTGATACAATATCACCTGTTTTCACCTCCTTCTTTAACAAGGCATTCTCTTTCACTTCTGTGTAGTACAATCCATTATTCATAAAATTAAAGCCATAAAAACCTTTTGCAGAAAAAGTTCCTTTAAGCCAAATATCTTCCAAGGTGATATTTTTTTTCGATTGAGAAAAAACAAAGGTTGGAAGTAAAAAAAGTAAAACGAAAATTTTGCGCATGATTAATTAACTTGATAATGAAGGGGTACAAATATGCTAATATGTGTATAGAATACAAAATACAAATAGGGGGAAATTTCTGAACAAACAATTATTGTTAGTACTAATAGGATAACCTTATCTTTGATTCCCAATAAACTTAAAATTATGTTTCTGATTATACTCGGTATTATTATCATTATTGTTGCGCATTATGTATTGAAAAACAATGCAAGAACCTATAGCTATGTTTCCTTAGGTTACCTTTTAGGAGCCGTGGTAATCCTTTCTGGAATTTCCACTGCATGTATAAAGCAAATTGATGCTGGACAAATTGGAGTGAAGATTTTATTCGGAAAAGTTCAGGACGATATACTGTATAGTGGATTGCATTTTGTGAACCCATTAGTTGATATTAAAACTTTAGAGGCTAAAACACAGAACTATACCATGAGTGCAGTGCATGACGAGGGCGACCAGCAAGGCGACGACGCTATTCGTGTACTTACCAAGGATGGTTTAGAAGTAGTTATTGACCTTACCGTTTTGTACCGTAT
>CANLPK010000180.1 GCA_947492885.1 Bacteroidota bacterium | reverse complement strand
GATCGGCTGGCAGGTTGCGAACAACGCAACTACTACTTAAGGGAGCGCTCCCGAAATGTGGGGTTGGCTTTTTATTTTGAGCTTGAGCAAACAGGGAAATAAAAACCAGAAATACCGCAAAACTTCTTCGTATAAACATTGCTACGAAGTTACGGGAAAAATCTAAAATAATAGGTGTGGCCTAGGATGGATGAACTTTTAAAAGCAATGGAGATTTCGAATGGTTGATTATTGGAATGAACTTTTCCAAAGTTGAGAGTTCGAGGAGTTGGTTCTAATTCGAAATTGAACTTTGGAAAAGTAGGGGGAAGAACTTGAAAAGCAGTTTATATCTATCTTTTCTTCAGAGGAATCCAGTACGTAATATTCAAAGAAAAATTACTTAATGAATATTTCGATGGGGTATTGATGGTAATATCGGTGAGACCAGTAATTCCTCTGAAGGCGATTCCATAATTTTTAAAACGGTAATCGATTCCGTAATTTATATTCCAGTCACCACGAGCTACAAAAGCACTTACATCGCGCTCTCTGCGCCAGCTTGAGCGGGGTATACTATCGTTGTTTTCGCTCATTGGAAGGTAGCCAACCTGATTGCTCAAAGTGTAAATTCTTAAGAAACGAGCATAGGCAATTCCGGCACTGACACTTAATTTTTTAGTGATATACCAGCGATTATTTAATCCCAATTGTAAGAAGTGAAGTGCATTTACATTATAGCGATTTTGTACTGGGGAGTCGATATAATTTACTTGTATGGCAGCAGCGGTATTGACGAAACTCAAGGAAGGCGCAAATGAAAAATACTTACCATAAGGGATATCGGCATGCACCGAAATGCAAGGACTCAACGGGTTGTTTTGACGACGAAAATTATCGAAGCTAAAACTATTGAAACCCAGCCCTGTTTCCAATACAACGTATGGTAATCGTTCTGTTTTTTTGGTTTCAGGGGCGGGGGCATCAGGCGTTGGTGCTGGAACGGCGCTCTGAGTGCTATCCTTGCTGGGTGTTGGCATGGGCTGGGCTTGAGCCAAAACTTTTTCAATTAAAGTGTTGGCCGATGTTGTATTATCTGATGACTTTGCTGCTGGCGGATCTTGTTTTGGAGTACCGGCATTCGACTCACTAGCTGGGGTTGATGTAGAGGTAGTTGAAGCTGTGGCACCACTCGTGGTATTGCTTATATTCGGTTTTTGATTCTTTTCTTTTTTCTGAGATACTGGAGGAGTTGAAGCACCCCTTTTTTCAGGGGTGATATTCTTTGTATCCTTTTGTTCTGCCTTGGTTTCTGCTATCGTCGCTGTATTTGTAGTTATATCTTGGGATTCGATAGTTGTTGATGGTGCTTCTGGAGATACTGATTCTATTGGCTTTTGAGTTGTTGTTGCTTTTTCTTGGTTATTGGCTAGTATGGGTGTCGAAGAATTTTGATAAAAATAGAATGCAGAAATTCCTCCTATAAAGAGTCCGAAAAGCAAAAGCAATTGGGTTTTTGGATTCCACCAAAACAGAATTTTTTTGGAATCTTTTTTATCCAATCGCTGCTCTATTTCCGACCAAATAGCAGCCCCATCATCCACAGGTAACCCCTGCAGCTTCTGCTGGATTTGTTTATTGAATTCCGATTCGTTAGGCGTTGACATGGCTTATGGAAGTGATATGATACATTTTTAATTTTTCTTGAAGTCGTTTTCTTGCGTTGCTATAGTGCCATCTGGAGGTTGGTTCCGAAAATCCAAGCTCCTGTGCGATGTCTTTATGGGCATAATCTTCTATTACATAAAGTGTAAAAACCAATCGCTCAGTTTCTGGCAGTGTTTGAATTACAATAAGTATTTCATCAGCAGTAATTTTCTGAATGATATCTGATCCCTCCTCTCCAGCATCAAACCTTTCTTGCATCATCAAGGGTTCTAGTGCTGGTTCTCGTTGTGCAATTTTTTTGTTTTTCCGATATTGATTCAAAGCCCTGTTCACCACTATTTTATTGAACCATGTTTTAAAGGAAGCTTTCCCATCAAACTTTTCAATATTATTGAATACATCCATAAAGGCTTCTAAAACTATGCTCTTCGCATCATCGTCGTTGGTGCAATAAATCCGGCTTACCCGCATCATGGGTTTATAAAACATGTCAAAGAGCTCACGCTGTGCCTTGCGTGAGCCATTGATTAGTTCTTTTAATAATTCCGGTTTTACTTCCATTAATGAAGGCGTGATTTCATGGGTTTATTTTTTATTTCAATTTATCGAGTTGTGCTTTTAACTGATCGGGAGTTAATGGCATCAAGGTTAAACTTTGCTTGTGATTTTTGCCTATTAGGGTTTCCGAATAGGCTGCATAAAGTTGCCCGTTTTTATTGGCAATGGCTACAAATGTTACGGCCTTTCCTACTGGAATTTCTTGACTAATAGTAAATACATGACTGGCATCTTCAAATAGGGGAATCATTGAATTAATTCCATCGATAGAAAGAATAATCATTGTATTTTTAATATTGAAGCTGGTATCTTGTGTTACCGCAGAAACAATTGTTTTAGCGCCCCCTTCATTGTAAAAATAGTCGCAATTTATCCAGTGTAATTTCTCGATAAAAAACATGTATTGATGATTTGAACCCGAATCTACCCGGGTTACATTTCCTTTGGGGTCGCCCCATTGTTTGGCTCTATTGGAACTAAACAAAGTAGATTCTTCGGTATAAAAAACACGCATTTGCGTTGTATCAGCAAGTAAATTATCGAGCACCGGAATAGTTACTTTGATTTCGGCTGTATCTACTTTGCCGAGTTCTACTCCGTTGAGCATGGCTCTCATATAGATTTCACCACCACTCACCAGCATCAAGTTATTGGCAGTGGGTAGTATTCCACTCAAGAGCATATCTTTCTTAGTAAAAAGCTCTTTCAGCTCAATCTCAATTTTCCCAGTATATACCGGCCGCCCATCAGGTGTTTTAAGGCATCCCGAAGGAAATGCAATATTGGTATTCTGAGCACCATTTATAGAACTCAGGGTAGAAGCATCAATGGTGAAGAATTGGGATTTTGGCATATTCTCCTTTATGAATCCAACCATGGCTGAAGGAGGATTCACAACATTAATCACCTCCTTTTTCTGACAACTGTTAAGTAAGATCAGAACTACAAGTGCGAGGAAGTATTTCAATTTAGGCGATTCCATAAGGAAAGATATTAAAATTATTTTAATGCGATATCAGAATTAATCGAG
>CANLPK010000179.1 GCA_947492885.1 Bacteroidota bacterium | reverse complement strand
AGATGATACGATGCTGGTAAGGCAACCATTCTTGAAGAAATTCCTCCTCCGCCAATACTTTCACGTCACCATGCACCACCGAGGCATGCATCATATTATTCAGTTCAAAATTCTCCTGCGTGTTTTCATAGCACCATTCATCGTAGTCGATGGCCATGGTATACGCTGCCCCCAACTGTTCGCCCAAGATTGCCAGTACGCCTGTGCCACAGCCCATATCCAAGCAAGCCGCACCTTTGAAATCGTGCTCCAGCATCAGTTCCATCATGAGCTGGGTGGTTTCATGGTGGCCAGTACCAAAGCTCATCTTGGGTTGAATAATTATTTGATGTTTGAATCCTTCTCGGGGTTCATGAAAGGCAGCGCGTACAAATATTTCCTCCCCAATGATGATGGGCTCGAAGCTATCTTCCCATTGCTGATTCCAGTTGATATTATTTTCAATATCCTTCACGCTCAGCAATTTCGCGTCATAGCGGGTAATGAGTTCATGAATCTCTTCTTTGGCTTGCTCATAGTGGCTTGTAAGCGCATAGGCCATCAAGGAATTTTCTTCTTGGGTGAAATTATCGAAATGCAATTCACTCAGTTCGGCCACGAGGAGTTCTTGTATTTCTTGAGATGCTTCAATGCTTAATTCGGTATAGTGATCCATGGTGTTTTTTTAATGATTAATTTGTTTCTACGGTTTTGGGTTTAATGAAATAATCGGAGACATAAAACCAGATGATGGCTGCCAGTCCGGCAAAAAACAGGTATTTGGCATCGCCACGAAGGGAATCCTGGCCAATGAATTCACCAATCATCCATAAACTATTGGCCGAAATCCAGAAACAAACTGCAATATTATGATACATTTCTTTTCGGTGATGCCTGGTAATGAAGGTGATAAAGATGGCAAGGCTGATGGTAGGGATGATCATGACCATTCCAAGTAGCTTCCATTCGAGGCACCAGCTGATGTCTTTCCCAAGCCAGAAGAGGATATGGAGGTTTTCCATTTTACGAGCGCGTTCAAACATAGGATTCTGAAATTTTGCTTTTTTTTTTGGCAAAGATGTGTGTAAATTCACGGCCTGAAAAATTAAATGCTTCGAATTATCATTTTCTTCTGTTTTTGTGTTGCAGGCGTATCGCGTTTGCAAGCCCAGGCGCATTTGGCCATGGACAGCACCACCCATACTTTTGGGGAGGTGAAACAAGGAGAGAATCCTGTATATACTTTCCAAATAAAAAATACTGGCAACAGCCCGCTCATCATCAATAGTGTAGAGCCATCGTGTGGCTGCGTAACGGCAAGCTATACTGGTGAGCCCATTCCTCCCGGAGGAAGTGGAGCCATTCAGTTGGTATTTGTAACCGAAACACATTTGGGGTTTCAGTTGCGTTCTACTACCATTAGCACCAATGCCGACAATGCCGAAACCGTGCTCTATATGAAAGGCACTGTGATTAAACGCAAAGGGCTTTTATAAATTCAATATTTTTTTTTGGTATTATTAACGGGTCGCTCCTATGGAGCTAAATTCAATATTAATGTTTGTTCCTTGCTATTAACGGGACGCTCCGCTGGAGCTTAAATCATGGGGAATACCGTGATTATATTTCATCCTGCAACTTCTCAAGAACCAATACCCTCCACCGCCGTTGTTGTGTGTTGTGCGTTTGGTGACGAGGCGGGACCACCAACAACTGGGCGTAATAAGTGCTTCGACTTAAAATGATTTTTATCAATAGGTGTTGAGGGTAGAGTCAAACGCATCTATAAACTTATATTCACAAAAACCAACAATTACAAGGAAGCACATCTGCTTCGAATTGATTAAATTTGCATAACTAACGATGTATAAAAGATATTTCCTTATTTCCATTGCCTTTGTTGCAGTCATTATTGGTTTCTTATTTCTCAATGGCCGCTTATCCGAGAAAGACAAGTACCAGCAAGAGTTTGCCGACCGCTATCGGGTATACGCAGTCACCGTTCCTACCCACCTCAACTTCTGCAATGAAAAGGCTCCCACCCACGATTTTGAAATCTTCGAACGCTTCGATCGGGAGCTTACCATCAATACGTATTTCCAATCGCAAACGATACTCAATATCAAACGAGGAAGCCGCTATTTCCCAATCATTGAACCTATTTTGAAGCGCAACGGTATCCCCGACGATTTCAAGTATTTATGTATGGTAGAAAGTGGTTTGAGCAATGTAATCTCTCCAAGCAATGCAGTAGGTTTTTGGCAATTCATTGAAGAAACAGGTCGCCGTTATGGTTTGCGCATCAATGACGAGGTAGATGAGCGCTATGATATTGCCAAGAGCACCCAGGCTGCTTGTTTGTATTTCAAAGATGCCTATGCCGAGTTCAATAACTGGACCTTGGCCGCAGCTTCCTATAATATGGGCATCAATGGAATCAAGGGCGCGTTGAAAAAGCAAGATGTGAATAGCTTCTACGATTTGTATGTGAACTCCGAAACATCGCGTTATATCATGCGACTTTTGGCCATCAAAGAAATTTACGAACATCCTCGGGTGTATGGATATTATATTCCGCAGTTCCTGCGCTATCCTCCGGTGCCAGTGTATTCGGAGCAAATCACTGGGCCCATTGCCGACCTTATCGAATATGCCAAAGCGCATAAGATTACGTATAAAACTTTCAAGACCTTGAACCCCTGGTTGCGCAAAAATGAGTTGAAGAATAAGGATACCGATACCTATGTAATTTATTTCCCGCAAGCAGGAGCGGAGCATTTAGTAAGCGATTTTTATGGTTATGACGAACCCAGCGATAGCGCCGATATGCCAACCGATGCAACAGAACCCATCATTGTGAGAAGCGACTCCGCTTTGGCAAAGGTCAAGGCCCAGGATTCCATGGTTTATGTAGAAATCAATCATACCGTAGAACGCAAAGAAGACCTGAATAGCATTGCGATGAAGTATCATACCACCGTTCCTAAAATCATGATTTGGAACAACCTCGAATTCACCACCGTGAAAAAAGATCAAGTCCTTCGTATTCTAGTTCGCAAGGATGTGCTGCCATTGGTGAAGTAGTTTCTCTATTCTTCGAACTTCAATGTATTCCAGATTGAAGTCTTCAACACCGCGTCCACTAGCACCTCTTCGACCTAATAACCTCTCATCCTTCGTTGCGTCTCCGACCAACGACCGCATTACTCTTAGACTTACAATGTATTCTTAGTGGAAGTCAAGTAAGGAAAGGAATATTTAAACAATAATAAATACATTTCATTTCG
>CANLPK010000178.1 GCA_947492885.1 Bacteroidota bacterium | reverse complement strand
GCCATTGGAATTTAGGGCATTGATATCGGTGATATTGAGCTCCAATTTATCCATCCACAAACCAGCAATATCAAAGGTTTTAAAGTCCTGGAACACCAAGGACGACTTACTAGAACCTTCTTTCCATGACCAAGTTTTGTTATCCAACTTAACGGTATAATTCAAACCGTTGGTAGCAACTTCCTCAAGATAACTATACTTAGAAGAAGTAGAGTCGGTAATGGTTAAGGTTGCATTAATGGTTCCGATATAGGTATTCGAAACGGTATCGGTACCGCGGGTTTCAGTGTATTTGCCTTGGGTAAGCGTTCTGATAACAACAGAAATATTTCCAGCCGGATCAACAACATGATCTTGAATTTGAAGTTCCTGTAATTTCCAAACACCGGATAGTCGGGTTGAACGTTTGTAAATTGATACTATGGGGTCGTTTTCACCTTTCTTTATACACCCCGTAAAAATGGTGGTGAGGAAAAGTAGTAGCAAGCTGAGTCTAGCTAATCGCATAAAATTCGTTATTGTTTAAGGCTGCAAACATACGGTAAAATTCGGAATTGAGATAAATTTGCCCTTGTATATTCTTGTCAAAATTTCTCGACAAAGATTCTACGATGGTTGATATTTCTGAATTTGGTATTAAAAACTAAATTTGCCTTACTAAATGAAAAAATTAATTCAATGTTGTTTTATCTTGATTTCCATTTCAGGATTATCAAAGGCGGCACCTCAAATTCCGGCGTTAATAAGTTTGGACTTGCGCAAACAGCATGATAGCATTGGATTTAATTTGGTGCGTTCCATTCCTGTTTTGCTTAATGAAGGGGTGCATAATGGCAATATCATCTTATGGGATTCTCCATTAAAAGAAAAAAACATCAGTGGTAAATTACTTAGGCAATTGGAGCTGGCCAATAAAACCAAATTTGTTGATCAGCAATTTCTATTTATTCACGAGCTATGGAGCAATACAAAACAAGGCACCGATGTTGTGATTATTGGATTCTCCTTTATTGGAATCAATGCCATCGATAGCACTCGTTTTAATTACGGTTATGTGGAGATGAAATCCATTGAGTCCTTATTGCACTCGAGCAAGATACCTGTGAATATTAATGGCATTTTTGGCACTACTTATTATGATGCCCTGCATCAGAAATCATATCCCTTTACCTTATTGCAACTGGGAAACAAGTACTATACCGATGCTGAATTAGCGGAACAAAACAGATTGAAATATTTTGGGAATGGCAAAGTAATTTTAAGTTCGAATCCAATGGTGCCTGTAAAAAAAATAAGTGGTTATTATGATATAAAATCTGCGGATACAATTTCAGATTTGAAGACGGTGATGGATGAATTGAGCACCTATTACAATTCACATAAAGAAGTGTTTTTCAATCAGGGCGGCAGCAAAATCGCCTCCCATTTGAATACAAAATATCAAGTTCATATTACTAGAATTGATTGTATTGGTATTGTTACTCAAAGCAATAATATACCCCTCGTTGAGAATGATGCCTTTATACTGTATGTCAATGGCATTGCCTTAGATACAGTTTGCAAATCAATGCTTAGTTTATGGATAGACGATGGGATGCAAGCCAGTATTAATTATCTAAACAGTTATCATGTGGGTTTTTTTCCGAAGTATATTAACGACCAGTTGATTGAAACAAAGGATGCTTCATTTAGTTGGGCGGCTTTCACACAAAATCATTGGAATACATTCAGTGAGCTATTGCAAAATTCGAAGCAATAATATTTACATTTATTTTAAAACAAGCGATTTGTTTCATCAATAAACTTCAGGATTTCTGCTTGTCCGATTGCGGTTTCCGAAGAGGTGATAAATTGTTGAGGCAACTCTTCCCAGAATTCAAGCAATCCGTTGGTTATTGCTTTCACGTTTTTCTGAAAAGAAACTTTTCCTACTTTATCTGCTTTTGTATAAACAATGACGAATGGAATACCTTGTTCGCCGAGGTTATTCATAAATTCCAAATCATTCTTTTGCAGCGGCAAACGCAAATCGAGCAATACAAAAACGCACATTAGATTTTCCCTTTTCATCAGGTAATCATCAATCATGATTTTCCAGCTTGCTCTATCGGTTTTCGCTGTCTTGGCATAACCATAACCTGGTAAATCGACGAGGTACCATTGCCCATCAATTTCAAAATGATTGAGGGTTTGTGTTTTACCGGGTGTTGAAGAAACCTTGGCCAATTTGCTATTATTCATGAGCATATTAATCAAACTCGATTTCCCCACATTACTTCTACCAATAAAAGCGTATTCCGGCTTATCGGGTGCAGCAAGGAATTCCACCTTGGTTTGGCTCATTAAAAATTTAGCGTTCGGCATAATTCGTTATCAATAACTATTGGGCAAAGATAGGTCAGAAGAGGCATCCTTAGGAGGCACTTCCATAATTATCATTACAAATGGACTTGATTTATGCTTTACCGTTGGTTACACGATCCATCAACTTCTCAACAAACACGAGGGTTGCAGGGCATCGAGGAATATTGTCGGCAATCACATAAGAGACATCGTTAAAGTCCTTTCTTTGAAAGTGAGGAAATAAACGGCAATCGTCGGGGCGCAATTCGTACACATCGCATTTATGATCTTTCATATTGAGATGCTGGCAAGGGGTGCTTTTGTTAACGATATCTCCATTATCAGAATCCACTTCCAAATATTTATCAAAATATTCTTTAGGTGTTAACCCAACATGCAAGGCGATGCGTTTAATTTCTGATTTCTTGAAAGTGGGTGTCATCTTCTTGCAGCAGTTGGCGCAATCAAGGCAATCCACTTCCGACCAAGTTTCGGCGCCAAGTTCGGCATTGATTTTTATTAAGCCACGAGGAGGGTTTTTCTCTACGCGTTTTAAAAACTTCTTAAGTTCTTTTTTCTTTTGTGCCCCTCGGCGTTCGAGTTTGTTAACGTTCATCAGGTAAAAATATATTCAATAATAAGTTAATTAAAGTGTAATCCAAATTTTTCGGCTACTTGTTTTAGGTCGAGCACCACACTTTCGTGCAAAGGAATTCCTTCCTTGCGTCGTATGATTTCTTCCTCAAACTCGGGAGCACCTGGAATAATAACCGGTTGGTCGGGGTTGATACGATCAGCTTCTTTGAATGAGCGAATCCATTGATCCATATTCGCTTTGAATTCGCTTGCGGGGCGAAAGGCATCTATTTTAATGGCACCCACAAAGTGTCCTATTCCTTCTCCAGGCAAATTAGCTAGCGGCTCAAGGAAGGCAACAAATGGAGGTACCCATTCGCTAAAATTGGC
>CANLPK010000177.1 GCA_947492885.1 Bacteroidota bacterium | reverse complement strand
GGCTACGATCGAGCCCATTGATCCCGTTCGTTATATAAGCAATCATTCAACTGGAAAAATGGGATATGCCATTGCCGAAGCGGCTGCAAAGCGCGGCGCCATGGTCATCTTAGTGTCAGGAAAGACGCAATTATCCACAACGCATCCTAATATTACAGTAAAGCACGTTACAACAGCCAACGAGATGGCTCAGGTATGTTTTGATCATTTTTCGGAGAGCGCCGTGGCGATTCTTACTGCTGCGGTTGCCGATTATGCACCAGTGAACGTAGCTTCACAAAAAATAAAGAAATCGGACGAGCATATTACATTAGAATTAAAGAAAAACATAGATATTGCGAGTGAGTTAGGTAAAAGAAAAAAAACATCGCAGCTTTTAGTTGGGTTTGCATTAGAAACGGAAAACGAAGAAGCCCATGCAGCACAAAAGATTGTAAAGAAGAACTTGGATTTTGTAGTGCTGAACTCGCTCAATGATGCTGGTGCTGGATTTGGCACCGATACAAATAAAATAAGTGTGATACACCGTGATGGAAGTCGCAGCAATTTTGAACTTAAAAGTAAAGCAAAAGTTGCTGAGGATATCCTTAATGAAATAGAAAAATTATTGCCATGATTAAAAAAACGTTGCTCTTAGTTTTGTTGTTTACTGTAATGCTCGGGCGTGCTCAGGATTTCAATTGCCGTGTTCAGGTAGTTGACCCTAATAATGATGCGGCATTCAAGCAACTATTCGGTGCCTTACAAACTTCTGTTTTAGAATTTTACAATAACCGTAAATGGAGTACAGATAATTTAACTCAAAACGAAAAGATTGACATCAACATCACCATCAATATCGATCAAAAACTAGGTATTGATCAGTTTGTGGCCACCTTCGTAGTGCAGGCGGTGCGCCCAGTATTTGGAACAAACTATACCACCCCTGTTCTTAATTTTATTGATAAAGAATTTAGTTTTCGATATGCCGAAATGCAGAGTATGGATTTTAATGAGAATCAATATAATAACCTCACTTCTTTTCTTGGATTCTACGCTAATATTGTGCTTGGTATCGAATACGATTCATTTGGACCCGATGGTGGCACCAATTATTATAGCAAGGCACAAACCATTGTGAACGTAGCGCAGAGTGCTCCTGAAGGCGGCTGGAAACAAGTGATGGGGACGCGCAGCCGAAATCGTTATTCGATGATTAATGATTTTATGAACTCGCGTTTTAAAATCATTCATGAAAATATTTATAAATACCATCGCCTTGGGATGGATGCGATGACTAAAGATGCAACAGCAAGCAGGGCGGTGATTACAGAAGTTATTACTTCCTTCTTTAACTTGGCGAAGCAAAATCCAAATACCTTAGCCATTAAAATATTTTTCGATGCCAAGGTGAATGAGATTGTAGAAATTTATAAGAAAGCCGACAATACCGAGAAGACAAAAATCATTGAGATGCTGAAACAGATTGATATCACGAACTCGATGAAGTATGATACCATTTTTAGCAAATAAATCCATTGCAACTGCTGCATGAATTAACGGTTCCATCGCCTGCACCCTCGCAGCGCATCGATGTATTTCTCTCTACCAAACTTCGAAAATATTCCAGAAATAAAATTCAAAATCTCATCGAGAAGAATGCAGTTTTGGTGAATGGAAAAAGTACCAAAGCAGATTATAAAATAAATGCACTCGATCATATCGAGGTATTTGCTGCCTATCAACAATTCAATGAAAAGGTAACCCCTGAAGATATTCCGCTTGAAATCATTTTTGAAGACGATGCCATTATTGTTATTAATAAGTCCCCAGGAATGCCTGTTCATAAAGGTCTTGGAAACTTTCGCGGCACTTTAATCAATGCTTTAGCATTTCATTTTTTAAATTCAGGCCTGAGCATTCCTATTGAAGAAGGTTCGGTGCATCGTTTGGATAGTGGCACTTCGGGACTCATTGTTTATGCTAAAACCAGAATAGCGAAGCAGCATTTAGAGCAGCAGATGAAAAACCAGCAAGTCCATCGTGTATATCAGGCTTTGGTTTATGGAATTATGGCCAATGAAAGTGGGGTTATTGATGTACCCATTGGCCGGAACCCCGAGAACCCTATGATTATTCAGGCATTCCCATTGCGTGATGAAGGGAAGGAAGCCATCACCCATTATCGTGTGGTGGAAAGATATTCGCTGGCCACATTGGTGGAATGTACTCTGGAAACTGGCAGAACCCATCAGATTAGAATTCACATGCAATATTTTGGGCACGCATTATTGGGCGACCCACGATATCCAGGAGCATTTGGCTTTAAAGAAATAAAAACAATATTGGAAGAATTGAATGTAAGCCACCAGCTATTGCATGCAAAGCAATTGCGTTTTATACATCCTACAACCCAGGAGGAGTGTATGTTTGAAGCACCACTACCGGCAGTGTTTCAGAAAGTGATAAATAATTTAGTGAAAGCGTAATGCTTTAGAATAACGAATCGATAATCTCGAGGGCCATCTTCGCTGTTTTATTTTCTACATCGAGCAAAGGATTCACTTCTGTAAGTTCAAAACAGCAGAGGCGTTCATCTTTTAATAGAAGCTGCAATAATTTCTTCGCTTCCAATTCGCTCAAGCCGCTATCAACGGGTGTTCCTGTTCCGGGAACAAGGCTCTTATCCAAACTATCAATATCGAAACTTACGTAGAGGTAATCGCAATGCGATAAATGTTTCTTTGCTTCTTCGGCAACCTCCTTAATACTCATGCTACGAAAATCGATGGGGTCGATTACTTTTATATTATTGCGTTCAATGAGTTCATCTTCTTCAATTTCTGTATCACGCAAACCAATGAATACCACATCTTCGGGCATGATTTTCGGTTCTATTTCGCGGCTACCTAAGTATTTTAGTTTGTTCCAAAATTCCGTTTCACGTTTGGTAACTTTATACTCTTTAATACCATCGAATGCCAAGCTAGCCCCCATAGGCATGCCATGCATATTGCCACTTGGAGAAGAATAAGGCGAATGTAAATCGGCATGAGCATCAACCCAAATAACACCAATACGTGCATCGTGATAAAAATTCTTTATCCCGGCGATGGTGCCAATGGCATTGCTATGGTCGCCCGAAATAATAAGAGGAAACTTTTTATCGCGCAAGCATTTTTCGGTTGCTTCTGCAATAAGCTTACATTGATTATAAATTTTATCAATATACTTCGCTTGTCGGTGAGGCGACGGTTTGAGCAATTCGGAATTGAAATCCTTAACGGCTACAATTTGTTTCTGACGATTCTTTTCTTCACTATAAAAAAA
>CANLPK010000176.1 GCA_947492885.1 Bacteroidota bacterium | reverse complement strand
AGTTGTTCAAGCTCACATTGAAAATATCGGATGCAGATTTTAATACATTGATATTATTGGAGAATTTATAATATGCTTCGGCGATGAGTTCAAAGCCATTTTTTAAACTATGATTCGTAGAGAATACCACTTGTTGTGATGCTTGAGGTTTGATGTATTTGGTGGATGGTGCCCAATAGTCGAGAGGCAATCCTGAATTTGAAATGAGAATACGTTGGAGATACTGGTGCACCATGGCATAGGATGCTTTCAAAGTCCATTTCTTGCTCACTACATAGCGCCCAGAAATGCGTGGCTCAGGGAAGGCATAAACGCGCTTATCAACGAATAATGAGGTGAGTCGCAATCCATAATTCACTTTGAAATTCTTCTTAACTAAGGTCTCATCTTCAATATAAAATGCCAACTCGTTGCTGGTAATTTGACGTGATGGATTTAATGTAGTATCGAAAGGAAGAAATCCTGTTTGATAAAATTTAATGGAGATGGTACTTGGTGTAAATTGATGATTCACGTAGTTACCCCCAAATTTAATCGTATGTTTTGCATTCGGCACATAATCAAAATCGGCTTTCGCTCCAAAGTCACGTATCCCATTATACATCAAGAAATCGAGCCCTATTCCTTCTTGTTGGTTGTTGGAGTAAGTAAAGATATCCTCCATGGTGAGATAAATTTTTGTTTTGTAACCAGTATAATCTACCATGAAATTGGCGAAAGTTTTTTTATTGAAGATATGGCTCCAGCGCATGGTAGCCAGGGTATTGCCCCATTTCATGCCTGCAGTCAGCGTTGATTCTTCCTTTGAGTTGGCGGTATTGATGGTTTCTTTGAAAGAGCTATATAGGTTATCCATCCCTTTATAAAAGCTAAAAAACACCCGATCGTTTTGAGAAATACGATGACTTAATTTAAAGTTCACATCGTAGAAATAATAGCCCAAGCTACTTTGAGACGAATCGTTATTAAGAATTTTAAAAATAGGCTGAATCAATTTATCAAGGTAAGTGCGGCGCACCGAGACCATGAAGGTGGTATTACCTGTTTTGCTCAATGGCCCTTCGAGCATCATGCGAGCAGAAACAGTACCCAGTGAGAAAGAGCCAGAGAAGCGTTTTGAATTCCCTTCTTTCATAGTGATATCGAGCACACTGGAGAGCCGTTCGCCAAAGCGAGAAGGAAATCCACCTTTATAAAACGATACATAATTAATCGCATCGGTATTAAATACGGAGAAGAAATTAAACGTATGCGAAACATTATATAATGGCGCACCATCTAATAAAATCAGGTTCTGATCATTGCCCCCGCCACGTACATAGAGGCCGGTACCGGCTTCACTTCCTTTTTGCACTCCTGGTTGCAGTTGAATTACCTTGATTACATCGGGCTCACCCAAGATGGCAGGGATACGTTTGATACGAGAGGCACTAATTTCGATGCGGCTCACTTGCGGATTGTCGAGTGTTTCATTTTTGCGTTCACCCACAATTTCCACTTGTTTTATTTCATTATTTATTTCCAGCTGAACATTGAGTGTTATTGAGGGGATCAGCTTAATTTTAAATGCGATGGTTTTATAACCGATATAGGAGAAATACAAATCGACGCTATCGCGCTTGCTCGGGAAGGTAAGTGTATAATGGCCGTAGTTATTGGTAACTCCTCCAACTTTCTTATCAAACGAATACACACTCACGCCAATAAGTGCCTCTCCTGTTTTCGCATCCGTTACAAACCCATTCACGGTATAATCGGCTTTGGAGCTAAAAGCCGCAACCATAGTGAGCAGGAAGCATAATATTTTTCTAAAATTCATTTTTTGATTATTAAACCAATTACGAAAATAATTCAATTGAAGTTATTTAGTAGGTATAGACGACAAAAATAAGCAAAGGGTTAGTTAAAGGGGGATTTTTATAATCATGAATTTGTCATGAATGCTAAGAACGGTTGTTTTCTAAGAAGTTACAAATTACGCCCAGTTGTTGGTGACCTGCCGCTTAGCCCATTACACAACACGCAACAACGGCGGCAAAGGGGTTGGTATGCGAAAAAAACAGGAAAAACAAATGATAAATTGAATAATAAAATCGTGTTTGAATTATAATTCGCTATTGTATTCTACTATTCGAAAATCATATTCAAACGTTCCTATGGAACGTCAGTGCAGCACGATAACCTTTCTACCCACCAGATGTCCCTATGGGGAAATAATACAATAGGGAATTAGTGTGGAATTTGAAAATTTAGGGCAACAAAAAAGAGGGAACCAGTCCCTCTTTAATGAATAAAAACTTATGAAAAAAACAGTGTTAAGCTTGCGCTTAACACCACAAAAGTAAGGAATAAATTTAAACGACCAAATAAAATATTTTATTCGGAATTGGAATTTCAAATGACGATATATGACCTTGAAAACCAAGCCATTTAATTTAAATATATTATCTAATAAATAGCATTTCGCGGTATTTCGGAAGGTGCCAGTAATTATCAGCAACGATAAATTCTAATTTGTCGACTTCATCACGAATAAGATCGAAATGTGGTTTTACTTTATCACAATAGGCAATGGCTTTCTTGTGGGTATCTGCCATACGATTGGCTTTCATACGCTCACCAATCATCTTATCCACTTGGGTTTTAATGACAGTAACACGATCGTTGATTTCATTGATGATATCCAATTGAGAAGTCATTTTTATTTTAGCAATGCCAATGGTTTTCATACCCACCACACTATCAATCAAAACTTTTTGATATTGTAAGGCAGCAGGTATGATATTGCTATAAGCCATCTCTCCCATGACACGGGCTTCAATTTGCACCTTCTTAATATATGTCTCGAGCATGATTTCATGACGAGCATGCAATTCACGCTTATTGAACACCTTGTTCTCGATGAACATCTTCTCCGACTTCGGTGTCACATACGCATCTAAAGCACGCGGTGTGGTCTTGATATTGCTCAATCCTCTCTTCGCTGCTTCTCTCACCCACTCATCACTATAACCGTTACCTTCGAAAATGATGTTTTTCGATTTCTTCACATAGTTGCGAAGGGTTTCCATGATGGCTTCCTCTTTCGATTTGCCTTTCTTAATGATACCATCAACCTCTGCTTTAAATTGCTTTAAAGTTTCGGCAACAATGGTATTCAAAACGGTCATGGCATTGGCTGAGTTGGCACTCGAACCTACAGCACGGAATTCAAATTTGTTACCTGTAAAGGCAAATGGCGACGTACGATTACGATCGGTATTATCCAATAAAATTTCAGGAATCTTATCAATCTTGATACTACCTACTGCACGTGCTTCACTATTAGGTTTAT
>CANLPK010000175.1 GCA_947492885.1 Bacteroidota bacterium | reverse complement strand
TTTCATGATCCATTGGCCAAGGTGTGTCGGCTCCAGCTTCAGTTTTAGTATGCCATGC
Organism: Bacteroidota bacterium; assembly: GCA_947492885.1. Lineage (GTDB taxonomy): Bacteria > Bacteroidota > Bacteroidia > UKL13-3 > UKL13-3 > CAINMV01. Next base: position 3,305 of record CANLPK010000175.1, on the reverse strand, counting down.
TAATGGTGTACCATACCAACTATCATAAGTTTCTGAATGACGAACCCAGAATTTCATATCTTGTTTCTTACATGATGTGGATAGGGCTGTGAGTGCGATAAGGGCGATAAGATACTTTTTCATTTTGATTGCGTAGATTGAAACATGTAAAGGTAACTTTTTGGGATGAGAATCATTTTAATAGTTCTCTCGGTTTATTAATCATCTCCACCAATTCCGAAATATCGACCATCTCATCTAGCGGTCTAAAAAAAACCTCATTATGCCAAAAAATAGAGCCTCTCTTTTCCGAGTATCCTTTGTTGGAGTGAACGCATAATTTATACTGTATGTCACTGCTTAGGCCAACATATATTTGGTTGGTTTTGCACCCGCATGGGCATTTCCTCACTTTCTGAACCACAAACAGTTCTCCTTCTTTGAAGGCGCCATCCGGCTGGTTAATTACTGAAACGATATCCTGACCTTTGTACCACATATTTTTTAATTGTTATTAGATGTTGAATTATTAATTAGGCGTAACCCTAAATTACTTAACTTTAATTTGGTGATGTAGCAGCGACGTTGCAATTTTGAAATACTTCGAAGTGCTCCGGGCTTTTAATTATTGTTTCTTCGGTATCTTCTTCTATTCTCAGATTTAATGGTGCTGTATTTTTATCTTGAACTTGTTGTATAATCGCTTCAATATAGCGACTCATAGCACCTCTATTGCGTGAATAAAAGCAATTCCAAGCTTTTGCGGTTAAATCAAGCCTCCTGCCATTGGGCAACTGGTATTCAATTAGAAAATCGATATCCGATGGTGTAATTGTGGGTTTGATGGCTCTAACCCAACGTCCTCCTATTTCATTTTTGAGAATTTCTCCCAAATGCGCTCCAACCACAAACATATTAATATCAAGGTCACATTTTTCCGTTTCCTCTTTAGAAAGTTGTCGTAGAAAAAATTCAACATACTGAATACTGTTTAAACGATAATCGAATTCTCCTTTCCTGTAGTAAATCAACTCACCATAGAATATGGGGAGGTTATCTGCGAATAGCTTGGTTTCAACATTTAACCTGTTGCCAGCAGCCCTTAGTTCATGGTGCTTTTTGCTCCTATAATTCTTTGCAATTCTCATTTATTATTTTAGGTTTAAATTATATCAATTGAATTTACTTTTATATGCTTTGTAGAGTTCTTCACTTGCTATTTCAGATAATTCATCCATCGATATTTCCTCATGTTTTGTGACGCGAGATTTCAAGTCAATAAACTTACCTAAATCAAGTCGCTCGAGTTTCTTCTCAATTATTTCGGGAGCTAAATCCCACTTAACGGATTCAAAAAACTGCATGGTAGCTAAACCGACGAAAAAGAAATCTTTTTTGTTGGTTGTCAACCATTCAAATAATACTTCTGTTAGCGTATTACTGATGTGATGTTCCACCCCGACGAAAATAATATACCAGCATTCTGCTTCGAAAACACGCTTGATTTCAGCTGTAATAATTGACTGCTTTTCCGATTCAGCAAACAGGGCACTCAATTCACGATTGATAGGATTTATCTGTTTTTGAATCGGCCGCTTCAATTCCACGAAATTGATACCAGGAATATCTTTGCTACCCCAGATATCAGTGATGGCAGTAAATGCAGCATCTTTTTCTTTGTTTATGCAATACGACAAAGCCTTGCTGCCAAATTCTCCTAAACCAACAAAATGAACTTGTTTGTTTTTTGACGTTGAGATAATCAATGTCAATGGAATAATCGCAAGCTTACTTTGGCTGGCCTTTGGTGTTTCAGATTGAATCGTATTCATGGGATGATTAAAATAAGTTAATTTCGTATCTTTAGCCAGTCACCCCAAACCCTACCCTACCTACCCCTTCCGACCTGAACTGAGTTTCCTCCTGAATATGATTCAGAATTTTCTTCTCCCCTTTTGTAGAACCAATTCCTAATATATTGTCAACCAAATATTTCTTTTTGATGTTCTGTATTTGTCCACCACTCAAAACATGGTCACGGCTTATGTTTTTCAGCAACTTTGGTGTTAACTCCGGGAATTGATGTCTTAAAATTCGATAACGGGTTTCTTCATCCGGATTTTCAAATTTGAGTTTATACAGCATCCTACGATCGAAAGCTCGGTCGATATTTTTGATCAGATTGGTTGTAGCGATAAATATCCCTTTGAAATCTTCCAGCTCCTGAAGCAATATGTTTTGCATTGAGTTAAGCATCTGGTCTACCGCGTTCTGCACAGAATGGCGTTCACCCAATAAGGCATCGGCCTCATTAAAAAGAAGTATCGGTGTGTTTTGGTAAAACTTAATGGCTTTGGCGTATTCCTTAAACACTCCTTTTAAATTCTTCTCCGACTCTCCAACCCACATATTCTTAATAGAGGCTATATCCACCTGAAGAACGATTCGGCCATGCATTTTTGCAATCTGCTTTACCAGTTCTGTTTTTCCGGTTCCCGGTGGACCGTAAAAGAGCATCGTTAACCCAGGTTTAAAGCCTGCCAATTCGAATTCATATTCCAAATCCTCGTATTTTTCCGGTGAGGTAAATTCGAAAATGCTATCAATCGCAATTTTATTGGAAGGGTTAAAAAATAAAAACTGCTCCTGAATTTCATCGGGTTCCATCTTCTGGCAATATTTGGTAACAAAATTATCAGGCACAAATCTCGCACAGGAATCATCTACCTCCTGAGCAAATTCCTCGCCCAACGACATCGTATTAAAATCGGCTAAGTTGGGATTAACAAATCGAATAAAGCCATCCTTCATCATGATGCTTTTTCCATCTCGAATACGCTGCAGTGCATAATACACATCTGCTGAATCCAGATTAAATAGCTGCAGAACATCATTGAGGTTAAACTCGTGTACTCCAAAAAGCAGCTCTGTACTTAGCCAAACTAAGGCAGCTTTTTCTATATCCTCAAGCCTTTCATTATTCAAGATTTTGCCAATAAAAGGGTATTGATGAAACCTTTCGATTGAACTCATCACCACATGTACTGTTTTTTCATCGGCTTGGTAATTCGTGATTTCCCTTATGATATTGCGAATTAAAAGAAGCGTATCGGTTAAGTTGCCAGGCACAGAAATGGTCAATTTCGATCGGTCATTTTGCATTATGGCAAGAATAATTTCGTTTGAGATCTCACAACGTTCCATCACTTCCGGGTATTTCTCTCGCGAGAGTTTCACCCATCCCATTTTCCTGAATTGCTGAATTTTTTTATTCACTGTAATAAAATCGAACGGGTCGAAGCCAAGTAACTGCATTGTTTTTTCCA
>CANLPK010000174.1 GCA_947492885.1 Bacteroidota bacterium | reverse complement strand
TTCATCCAAAAGATGGCTAGCAGGTGTTCCTGACAATGACGCTTATTACCCAAGCAATTGGATTCGTTCGGGAGATTATTCCCCTGAAACCGATGTTAATGCGGCAGGTTACGAATGCTTGCCCGATGGGCCAAGCTATTTGAATCCATGTAATTACCGCGACGAAGTGGGGGCAGATCCCGATCAGGTGTATGAATCCATTCTAGAAGGAACCATTGCGCCACATCGTTTAGTGGGTTATCAAGCAGATTATATGCCCTTGGCTTATTATGGAACGTTTAGTGGCTCTTCTAAAACGAACGCTTCGATTAGTTTCTTGCCGAGTGTGAACATTGTCATGACCAATGATAAAAGCTTATGGACGCGTTGTCCAGTGATTGAATTGGGAAGAAATACGGCCTTGAATGTTGGTGCATGTGCCCCCGGCGCGATGCGAAAGAGCCCAAGTGTAGATAAAAATGGCAATCCCGATGGAACGGGTACAGGAATGGGATGGTTCCCAGGCTATGCGGTCGACTTAGAGTCTGGTGCACGCTTGTACTTAGCTTTTGGGGAGAATTCATTCTTAGGAGCAGAAAATGGGGCGGATATGGTTTGGAATCCAACCAATCGCATTGTGAGTAATGTGGGGACCCCATTAATGGGCGGCATGCATCCAGTATATGTATTTAGCTACAAACAAGCCACCATAAATGGCTATAGCTCAGGCTTTGATTTCCCAGCTTACATACCTGCGGATGGAGAAAATAATGCGAATAATGCCTTACGTACAAAATGGCTAGAGGTAGAGACCAATAGCACACAAGCAAAACGTGAATTATACGGAAGTTTAACTTGGATCTCTTATCCAATCGTTGCACAAGGACAAAATTTAATGGCCAGTGATGTTACCATTAAATTGAGGATCAATAAAGAATATAAGAATTATGTGGCAACTGGTGAGAACAATGGAAGACCAATGTATTCTTGGTCAATGGATGACATTGCAACGGTTACTTCTTCACAAGATATGTTGAAGGATGCCTTGAAAATGATAAATATCGTTCCTAATCCATATTATGCTTTTTCAGAATACGAGCGAAGTAGATTAGAGACCAAAGTGAAGATTACTAATTTGCCAGAAGAATGTACGGTAAAAATTTATACGGTTAATGGTAAACTTATTCGAACGTTTAAAAAAGATAGTCCTGTAACCTCATTAGATTGGGATTTAACCAACTTTAAGTCTATACCAGTCGCTGGAGGGGTGTATTTGATTCATGTGGAGGTTCCTGGAATAGGAGAAGTAGTTCTTAAATTCTTTGGTGGATTACGCCAAGTGGATTTACAAGGTATATAATTGTTAGAAGTAGAGATATGAAAAAATCAATAATGAAATTATCAAATTACTTCCTAATCCTGATGACAGGTATTAGTGTATGTTCTTTTGCTGGTAATGAAGATCGTGTAGGGTCGGCAGGAGCTTCTCATTTATTAATCAATCCTTGGGCAAGAGGCTCAGCTATTGGTGATGCAGGTATTGCTAATATGAATGGCTTAGAAGCGACCTTCACGAACATTGCAGGATTAGCATTTACAGACAAAACTCAAATAAAATTTAATTATTCAAATTGGATGGGTTCTGCCGGAATCGCATTAAATTCTGCGGGATTTGCACAGAGGCTGTCCGAATCAGACGTTATTTCTGTTAGTGTGCAATCACTGAGTTATGGTGATATTGCGATTACTACTGTTGCTAATCCTGAGGGAAATATTGGTTACTTCTCTCCTCGAGCAAATATTTTTAATATTGGTTATGCGAAGAAGTTTTCATCAACAATATCTGGTGGAATTAATTTTAAAGTTATTTCGGAAAACATTTCAAATTTAAAATCCAGTGGTATTGCTATCGATGCAGGAATTCGATATGTAACAGGGGATAAAGAACAAATTAAATTTGGAATTGCATTGAAAAATGTTGGTCCTGTTATGCGTTATAAAGGTGATGGTTTGTCGCAACAAGTATCGTATGTTTCTACCGGTTTCATTGGGTCTTTAGAACAGCGATCAGCAACTTATGAGTTACCTTCGTTATTGTCTATCGGTGGTTCATATGATTTTATCTTTACGCCAGAAAACAAGTTGAATTTAGCCTTAGGTTTTACCGCTAATTCTTTTTCTAAGGATCAATTTCGTTTAGGCTTAGATTATGGTATGATAAGTGAAAAAATGGCTTTCAATCTCCGTGCTGGATACGTTTACGAAAAAGACCTTTTATCTGATGAAAATCGTTCTAATGCACTTATCGGACCAACAGCTGGATTTTCTTTAGATGCCTTAGTTGGCAAGTCTAAAAGTGCACTGGGCTTAGAATACTGCGCTAGATTTGCAGGTGTATTTGGAATAATTCACACAATGGGATTGACGATTAGTCTTAAATAACATAATTTATTTTATTAATTTGTAAGTGGGCTGTTCGGCTTTCTTGTTTATTTATATTAAAGGAGTTTTATCATGTCTCAAATCAATTATTATACAGCAGAAGGCCTTAAGAAACTTAAGGATGAGTTAAACGAACTTAAAACAGTTCAGCGACCATCTATTTCAGAACAAATTGGCGAGGCAAGAGATAAAGGTGATTTATCTGAAAATGCTGAATACGATGCTGCAAAAGAAGCGCAAGGGATTTTAGAAATGAAAATCTCTAAAATGGAGAATATCGTAGCGCATGCCAGATTAATTGACGACACGAGAATTGATAACTCTAAAGTCTTCATCCTATCTATCGTAACCATTAAAAACATCTCTAATGGTATGGAAATGATATATACCTTAGTTGCCGAAAATGAAGCGGATATTAAATTGAGAAAAATTTCCGTTGATTCTCCAATTGGTAAAGGTTTATTAGGGAAAAAGGTGGGTCAAATTGCCGAAATCCAGACTCCTGGAGGGTCCCTTCAATTTGAAATAATTAGCATTTCTCGTTAATGCCTAGTATTTTTTCTAAAATTATTAATGGAGAAATACCATGTTTTCGTGTTTGTGAAGACGAAGAATTCCTCGCTATATTAGACATTAACCCCTTAGTAATTGGGCACGTTTTAGTTATCTATAAAATTGAAGTCGACTATGTTTTTGACTTGGATGATGAGGTGTTAGCACGAATGATCCTCTTTTCTAAAAAGGTAGCGTCACTAATGAAATCTAAAATTGATTGTGAGAAAATTGGCCTCAGTATTATCGGTCTTGAAGTTCCACATGTGCATATTCATTTGGTGCCTATTTGTTCAGCGGACGACCTCAATTTTACGCGTCCAAAATTGAAATTATCGCTTGAGCAGTTGCAAGAAACCCACCGGTTACTTACGGAATAAACAAGCTAACGCTTCTAGAGGCGCCTTATTTTATCCCGAATAGTGTGTTCATTTTAGTTTTGATTGGCAACAAAAT
>CANLPK010000173.1 GCA_947492885.1 Bacteroidota bacterium | reverse complement strand
ACTTTCAACTGCAGCCACTCCTTCAATTTTCAAATGTGAAACTCTATTCGCGAACTCATCTGTAATTTCTTTGCAAAGTTCTGCGTCTTGCAGTAAAGGGGTGATATCCTTAAATACGATACCAGGCTTTGGGAAATCAACAATATCCCTAATCGTTGTTTTTATTTTCGCTTCAACATTCATAAGGAATTCTATTATAGTAATTTTTCTAAGAACTGATAAATCAAATTAGGTTGAGTAGCGAACATGAAAAATGCACCCCAAAGGGCTCCATAGAAATGAGCTTCATGCCCAATATTATCTTGCCCTTTTCGCGACATATAAACACAGTAAGCTAGATAAATACCTCCAAAAATAATATTTGGTAAAAAACCTGGAGGGATAAAAAAGAAGCCAATCGTCATACCCCAAGGATCGAGCACCACAAAGGCAAATACCAAAGCCGACGTAGCTCCTGAAGCACCCAATGCATTGTATTCACTATTGTCTCGATGTTTAATTACTGAAGATATATTGGCTACAATAATCCCAATAAAATAGAGTCCCAAGAAATAATAAATACCATTTGATCCATGGAAATATTGGAAGTACATCTCTAAGTTTTGACCAAACATATACAATACTAGCATATTGATGAGGAGATGTGGGATATCTGCATGAAGCAATCCGCTGGTAAGCAAACGCCACCATTGGTTATGATGCACTACTTGATAAGGATTCAAAATCCATTCGTTGAGTAGTTTGTGATTATAAAATGCAGCAAAACTTGCGATGCAAGTAATGACGATGATAATAATGGTGATTGAGATCAAAGAGGAGAATAATTAGGCATTCACTTATAATTAAAAAAGCAATAATTAGCTATTTGCTTTTTCGAATTCTTGCATGGCATTAACCAAAGCTTGTACACTTTCTATTGGTAAGGCATTGTATAAAGAAGCACGGAAACCTCCAACGCTGCGATGTCCTTTGATTCCGTCGAGTTTTCTTTCCTTGGCTAACGTAAGAAATGCCTCTTCCAATTCAGGTTTGTTAAGAACAAAACAAACATTCATGCGGCTACGATCTTCCACAGCGCAAGTTCCTTTGAATAATGGATTGCGATCGATTTCGGCATAGAGCAATTCAGCTTTTGCTTTATTGCGGGTTTCCATTGCGGTAACGCCACCTAATCCTTTCACCCATTTCAAGGTTTCCAAACATACATAGATGGCAAATACCGGTGGTGTATTATACATGCTACCATTTTTAATATGAACTCTATAATCGAGCATGGTTGGGATTTTGTGGGTTACTTTTCCAAGAATTTCATCTTTTATTATAACCAATGTAACACCAGCTGGACCCATATTTTTTTGAGCACCAGCGTATATTAAATCAAATTTACTCACATCAACAGGGCGACTGAAAATATCGCTACTCATATCGCATACCACGGGGATTGGACTTTCTGGGAAGGAGAACATCTCCGTTCCAAAAATGGTATTATTGCTTGTGCAATGAAAATATTTGCAATCGGCAGGGATGGTATAGTCTTTAGGAATCCAATTGTAATTTTCGTTTTCGCTGGTGGCTAATACATTTACTTTTCCAAACAATCCAGCTTCTTTGGTAGCACGCATGGCCCATTCACCAGTTTTTAGGTAGGCTGCGGTATCATTTTCATCGAGAAGGTTCATCGGCACCATGCAAAATTGAGTACTCGCTCCACCTTGCAAAAAGAGTATGCTATAACCAGCAGGAACATTCAATAAGTCTTTTACAATTTGAGAGGCTTCAGCTACCACTGCTTCGTATTGCTTGCTGCGGTGAGAAATTTCCAAAATACTTAAATCCATTCCTGCGAAATTTTGAATCGCTTTGATTGAATTGTCGATGGCAATTTGTGGTAAAATACCTGGGCCTGCTGAGAAATTGTGGACTTTTGACATGGTTTGAGAATTATTCATGAATTGATTAATTGAATGTTGTGGCAAATTTAGCATTAAAAGCCTGATAAATAAAAAAGCCACTCGATTATTCGAATGGCTTTTTATTGAGATGTGTAAAAGATTAAGCAGGATTTCCTGAACTCATTTTGCCTTTATTGGCTGCCTTTAAGATTAAGAACAGTACAAATGCAATAATGATGAAGTTAATAGTTGCTTGAATGGCATTACCATACATCAACTTTGCTTCTCCTACTTCTAGGCTAAGTTTAGTGAAGTCGTGACCACCAACTAAAATACCAATGATTGGCATGATAACGTCGCCTACCAAAGAGTCAACGATTTTCCCAAAGGCGGCACCAATGATAACGCCGACTGCCAGGTCTAATACATTGCCTTTCATAGCAAATGCTTTGAATTCGGAAATAATTCCCATAATGTGTGTGTTTAGAGGTTTTAAATATTGATTTAAAGCAAATATAGAAATTTGAACTACTTAAAAAAAATTTTTATAACGAATTCGACTCACCTTTTGATTTAGAGAATTAATAGCATGATAAACAATTGCTTGTGCGAGTTGACTTGCTTCTATTGGACGCGTATCCGAAGGTAAGAATCGACTTATTGCAGGCATCAGTTTCTGAAATAATTTTTCTCCAAACCTTGATTCCTTCCTATTGCCTAGCAGTAATGAAGGTTGTACGATAACCAATTCTTCAAACGCTAATTGTTCGCATGCTTCCTCCAATTTGCCTTTTATTCGATTATAAAAGAACATCGATTTTAAATTGGCACCCATGGCACTTAGCAAAATCATTCGTTTCGTGCCATTCTCTTTGCAATAGGTTGCAATATTATATGGGTAATAAAAATCGTATCGTTCGAATTTCTCCTTGCTACCCGCTTTCTTCATGGTGCTTCCCATGCAATTAATCAATACATCGCACTGCATGAAAGCTTTCAATGGTTTCATCATCTCAAAATCAATCACCAGTTCTTTAAGCTTCTCGTGAATGATTCCCGTTTCTTTTCTTACAATAATTCTTACTTCGTTTATTTCGGGGTTTTGCAAGCACTGAAGAAAAACCTGATGGCCAACCAATCCGGTGGCACCTATTATCAATACTGATTTCATGGTTATATTGCACTAAAAAGATAATACGATGTAAAGATACCATTTCAATAACGGGGTAACTTTTAATAGGAATCTTAAAACTAGAAGAATCCATTTTTCTTGCGGGTGGAGCTCGACCTTCCACCGAATAACATACTGAAGGTGCTGCGTATTAATTGTGTACCAATGCTACGAACGATGGGCGCATTGATTACTTTTTCTATCATGCTTTTCTCTTGTCGGCCTTTGGGTTTATCCTCTGTATCCGTATTGTTTTTGGAAGGCTCCTCGGGCTGTTCCTCCGTCTTATTTTTGAGTCTTTCTTCCAACATTTCGAAAGCACTTTCGGGGTCGACCGATACTTTATACTTCTTGTAAACATCACTCTCGTTCAAATGATTTTGATATTCATTTTCGGGCAT
>CANLPK010000172.1 GCA_947492885.1 Bacteroidota bacterium | reverse complement strand
CACCAAACGAAGTTACTTTCTTAGAAGCTTAATTTCGGATTCTTCAAAATACAAGAGCCCTTCTGCTTAGCGGAAGGGCTTTTTTTGTTGCCCAATAAATCCCAATAACCATCAGTACAAAATACTGGATTTTTCTTTCTTATGCACTTTTCGCGTATCTTGCGTCAAACTATTGGATTTTGAGTTTGAAACTCTTTAATTCGAACAAAGCATTTACCCCATGAAATTATATTTTACACTACTATTTATTGCCCTCAGCGTCACTGAGATTTTCTCACAAACATCCAAAGATCCTGCTTTATTGCTAACGGCTGTTGCCAATAGTTCCAAGCCATCAATTACCTTGAAATGGCCTGCGGATGCCGCTTCGAAATACTTTGCAGTATACAAAAAAACACCTGCTGCCATCCTTTGGGATTCGGTAACTAAAGTGGCCAATACGATTACAAGTTATGAGGATTTATCGGTTGCTGTAGGTAAAACCTATGAATATATGGTGATCAAACGCACCACAGGAGTGGAGGCGGTAGGTTATATATTGTCGGGTATCAACTATAGTTTGCCTTCGAATCGTGGTAAATTAATCCTGCTGGTCGACAAGAATTATTCAACTCCATTAAGCACCGATATCGCCCAATTAGAGAATGATTTGAGAGGTGATGGATGGGTGGTGATTCGCCATGATGTGAACCGTACCGATGCAGTGACCAGCGTGAAACAGCTGATTTTAAACGATTATAATGCCGATAAGCAAAATGTAAAGGCCGTTTATATTTTAGGTCATGTACCCGTTCCTTATTCAGGTGGTTTCTTTACAACTACAAATGCTCCAGTTTATCCGCCCGATGGACATCCAGATCATGTTGGGGCTTGGCCATGTGATTTGTATTATGGTACAATGAAGGAATCGATATGGACAGATGCTGATTTCACGGATACCACTGGCTCACGAGTTCAGAATAGAAATAAACCCGGAGATGGAAAATTCGACCCAGCATATTTATATCCTGATAGCGTTACCTTACAAGTAGGACGTGTTGATTTATTTAATATGCCTGCATTTATTACAACGGATACCTTCTTGATTAAACGTTATCTCGCCAAAGCACATGCCTTTAAAATGGGAGTTAATGTAGGTGCGAAACGTGGATTTGTAGCTGATAATTTTGGATTCATGGCAGGAGAAGCCTTCGCCAGCAGCGGTTGGAGATCTATGACGCCCATGTTTGGGGATTCAATTACCAGCCTAGCATCGAATACTTTTTTCTCAACGCTTAAAACTAAATCGGCGCAATTTGTTTATGGCTGCGGTGGTGGTTCTTATAATTCATGCGGTGGCATTGGAGCTACTTCAAACTTTGTTAGCGATAGTACCCTCTACAACTTTAGTATGATGTTTGGAAGTTATTTCGGCGATTGGGACAATCAGGATAATTTCTTACGCGCCCCATTAGCCTCTAAAGGCTGGGCATTAAGTTGCTCATGGAGTGGTCGTCCATATCATTTCTACCACCCAATGGCTATGGGTGAAAACTTGGGATATTGCATGCTCAAATCACAAAATAATTATCCAACATACACTTATAATATTTATCCAACCTTTATTTATAACGCACTCATGGGCGACCCAAGTTTGCGAATGAATCCTGTATTACCTGTTTCAAATGTGGTGCTTACACGCAGTACCGATAAATTAAAAATTACCGTTTCATGGACTAAGTCAAACGACCCGGATGTAACAGGATATGCTATTTATAGTTCATCATCGAAAAATGACCCATTTGTATTGACTGGAACAGTAGCAGCCAATGTTTTTACCTACACGCAAAACGCACCGTTCAATGGTTTGAACTATGTGATGGTAAAAGCAATTAAACCTGAAACAACTTCGAGTGGTACTTATATCAATAATAGTATTGGTGTGATGGATACCATTACAGCATTTTATAAGACGGGTATCGCAGCGAATATGCAAGATGGATTTAAATTATATCCGAATCCAGCCAATAACCTAATTAATTTAAGTTATGAGTTTGGAAATGGCGCCTCGTATGAGGTGGCTTGCTTTGATATCAATGGTAAACAAGTATTGAATACATCATGGATTAATAATTCAACCATGAAACAAATTGATATTTCTAACCTAGCACCTGGAGTTTATCTTTTGAAAATTGTTAGCGGAAATGATATCATTCATACCGAGAAAGTAGTGAAGTTTTAACCTAATCACAGCGTATGAAAAATAAAATTTCTGTCAAACAAATCGTCTCCACCATCTTCATTGCTATTGCACTGATTGCTTTTCTTTTGACGATGTTTAAATAAATCATGGAGTCGATCCGACGGTATCTCTGGATTGATCACTTGAGGGCTTTGGCAGTATCGGGCGTGGTATGTATTCATGTGGCCGGCATTGTGCTGTATCAATACAATAGCGCTGGATTGGCAGACTGGTGGATAGGAAATATTTTCGATAGCGCTTCTCGTTTTGCCTTACCCATTTTTGGAATGCTTATCGGAGCTACCTTGCTTCAATCTAAAGAAAGTATGCAACTCTTTTATCAGAAACGCATGCTTCGTTTATTGCCACCACTTCTCTTTTGGGGTGCGATATATCTGGTGTTTTATTTCGCATTAAGTATTTATCATAAAGAACATTACACGCTAAATTCTTTCTTCGAATGGCTTTATTCAAAGCTGGAAATAGGCGTCAGTGTTCATTTTTGGTATGTGTACATGGTGATACTAATGTATTTAATCATGCCCTTCTTTCGTGCCTGGATTCAAAAGCAAAGCAATCGGAATCTCTTAATTTTTTTAGCCATCTGGTATTTATTATTGGTGCTTCAAATTCCCTATATCAGCGATAACTATTGGATTAAAAAAACCTTATACTTTATTCATTTCCTGGGTTATCCGGTGCTAGGATTTTATTTGATGAATCATACGGTGAAATCAACTCCGGTGCTATTAGTTTTATGGCTTGGAATGCTTTTCTATACAGCCTTTCGCACCTATAGTTCAACTACCGTTGATGGTGAATTCTTCGATCAATATTATAGTTATTTGAGTCCGAATATCGTTCTGATGTCGCTCTCCATTTTTTTATTAGTGCAACGATTCACAATAAATAATACTTATGTTTTAAGTGCTTTACATTTTTTATCGAAGTACAGTTATGGTATAAGCATGGTGCACCTAATCATCTTGTGGTTATTGAGTTTCGCAGGCATCACCTGGCAATTAATTCATCCTGCATTTGGAATTATTGTCACCACATTGCTTTGTTTGTTATTTTCAGGGATGGTAGTTTCACTGATTCATCGCCAGCGTTGGGGGAAATATATTTCAGGATAATATTCTGATTGTAACTGTCTTCTAACTACTATTTGTTATATTCGAATTATACTAATTCATCATGTTTAGAAAAGCCAATAAAACCATACGCAACGCCATTTATGGGGTATTATGCCAGTCGCCTGTAGGAAATAACCAGGTGAATTTTGGGAATGGAACCGCCTTCATGATAGCCCCTGGAATATGCGCCACGGCTG
>CANLPK010000171.1 GCA_947492885.1 Bacteroidota bacterium | reverse complement strand
CGACACGAAGGAAGCTCGAGAAGAAAATGGGAGCGGAGATAATTCATGAGGTGGCGGTCTTATGTCTTTAGTCTTGAGTACTTAGTAAATACAGGGAATACAATGTCTTATGTATTTAGTCTTGAGTAATTAGTAAATACAGGGAATACAATGTCTTATGTCTTTAGTACTTAGTAAATACAGGGAATACAATGTCTTATGTCTTTAGTCTTGAGTACTTAGTAAATACAGGGAATACAATGTCTTAGGAGTTCATGAAAATTTCGATGTATTTGTACTAAATACTAAATACTAGATACTAAATACTCACTACTCATCAATCACCCGCTTACATTCCGCCAAGGCGCTCACCAAATACAATCTGCCATTGGCAGTGTCAATGCATTCAAACCGGGTACGACGCAAAGGACCTTTTTTAAATATACTGTCGTTGCGTAATTTGAAATATGCTCCCATAGGTATTCGTTCCACGGTAGTAATGGTTTCATCCTTCTTCTTATTGTATTGATTCAATACACGTTGTAAATGAATATCGCTGCAACTCGCACTTGGATTCACAAAATGTTTTCTAAGAGCCATCTTCACTTCTTCTGGAAATATAGGTAGTTGCATGAATGGCTGAATGAGTTGCTTGTATTCGTTCTTCCACTCATTGCCATGCGGTGACACTTGATGGCGATGCTTAATCCACGTACTCAAATGCGCAAATTCATGCACCAAGGTGATTAAAAAATCGAATGGATTCAAATCATGGTTGATACTGATACGATGCGTGCTTCCCTTGTAAGGAGCCCGATAATCACCCAGCTTGGTATTCCTTTTTTCACTGATATGCAAATGAACATTATGCTCCTGAATCCAAGAAGCAATTAGAGGTACCGACGCTTCCGGGATAAATCGTTTAATGGCATTTTCAAGATGTTCGCGTTGCATGGACTATAGTCAAACCAGTAATTTTAATTTTACATTAGTGGGAATACAATATTCCATATTTATTCAGTAATTTGCTATACTTAATAATGCGCATTTCGTTAATAATTCTTTCTTGCATTTTTTGGAGCATGGCTCATGCCCAACAAAAGATGCTTGTATACTTTACAGATAAAGGTAACGATGCCATCACGCAATTGCAGCATCCCGAAAATTTTCTTTCTCAAGCGAGTATCGAACGGAGGTTAATATGTAACACTGCTTTCGACTTGCTCGATGTGCCCGTATCTAAAGATTATATTGCATCCTTACAATCAAGTCAGTGCATCGTTCTAAGTACTTCTAAATGGTTGAACGCTGCATTGATAAGCACTTCCTTCGACAATATTCATACACTACTTTCCTTGCCATTTGTGGCGGGTATTCAAGGTTGGGATGAATACCAAATACCTGTGAAGCATATCACAGCTACCCAATCGGTATATAATTATGGAAGTGCGACAGCACAAACTACCATGCTTAATTTAGATAAGATTCATGATCAGGGTTTTACTGGAAATAATATTTTAATTTCTGTATGTGATGGTGGATTTAATAATGTGAATACACTGGGATGTTTTCAATATGTGCGCAGTAATAATAGAATCAAGGCCACACGCGATTTTGTTACTGACGATGGAGATGTTTATGCCGATGATATGCACGGAGAAGAAGTATTTTCTATTCTTGCCGCAAAAGTAGATGGGGGTATTATTGGAAGTGGTTTCGATGCCAATTTCTTATTGGCACGTACTGAAAATGTAAACAGCGAAACCCATGCAGAAGAGTATAATTGGGTGCGTGCATCCGAATGGGCGGATAGCATGGGTGCTCGTATTATTCAATCCTCCTTGGGTTATAACGATTTTGATGCAGGTATAAATTATGCCCAGTCGGATATGAATGGGCGCATTGCAATTATTACGCAAGGTGCTGTGATTGCCACACGCAAAGGAATTGTAATTGTAAATAGTGCCGGAAATGAAGGTGATAAACCGTTTCGTAAAATTACAGCACCAAGCGATGCCGATAGCATCTTATGTGTGGGCTCTGTAAATACCGCTCAAAATCGGGTGAGTAATAGTGGCCAGGGCCCCTCGGCCGACGGGCGCATTAAACCCGATGTGATGGCCGTTGGAGGTGGTACCGCGTATTATAATAATACCAATACCATTGCCTTTGGAACAGGTACCTCGTTTGCTTCACCAATCATCGCAGGATTCTGTGCCTGCCTGATGCAGAAGTATAAATACGTAACAAATATAGAACTTATCAATGCAGTGAAACGCAGTGCCGACAGGTATTCTACACCAGATACTTTCTACGGATACGGTATCCCAAACGCACTCATTGCCGACACCATCCTGGCCAATTTATCGAAAGGGAGAGGTATTTATATAAATACGAATTCATTCGAATCAATTATTAAAAACAGTATTGTCGATGATGGTTCTTTAAAACTATTGCTGCCTGTAAGTGAAGCGTTTGATGCCCAAATATTTAATGTCTCAGGAGCACAAGTGATGCAATGTAAGGTGCCAAATAGTAACGAGATTCAAATTACAGGACTTTCTAGTGGAATGTATTATCTGAAAATAAACGGCTACTTTGCCGGTAAATTTATAAAGCAATGAAACAATTTTTCATTTTTGTTTTAATAGTTGCACCACTTATTTTAAGTGCACAAGCCACCGTAAATAATTCGGGCGTATTTACCCCTACCGATTTAACTACGCATAATATTGTGATGAAAAACGGCAATATTTCTTTTGAAGGATCTATTGACAGTTATGGAGAATTACCTGATAAAAAGGACTTTAATAATTCATCAGGCACCTGGTGTTTTACTGTGAATATTAATCATGCCACTACGGGTGCTGGACAAAGTATCATAAGCAAAACCGAAGCCTTGGGTTCCTATGCTGGGTTGCATATTTTCGAGGATAGTGGTAGAATTGCCCTTCAAATTAAAAATTACACCAATAGCCAAACACTTACACTCAAGGCGGATGCAATTGCTGGAACTGGCACCCATTTTATTAGCGTGACCTTCGAAAATAATGTCTCAGTGAAACTATATATCGATGGGGTTTTAAGAAAAGAAGGCAAGCCACCTTATTTTTTGTTTAGCAAAAATCCAATTCGCTTGGGCTGTAGCTTGGATACTTTTTGGAAACCTTTTGATGGTGAACTAACCAATATAGAAATTTATAAAGACACCCTGTCGGCCATCGATATCGCTTGCTTATTTCATGCCCGCAAAGCCGTACCCGATAAGTTCTTCATGTTTCCCAATCCCACAGTTAACGAATGTATTTTAGAGTTCCCTCAAACCACCAGTGGAATGGTTCATTTGCTTGATGCTGGCGGGAGAGCGGTGCAAGTTATTGAGTTTAAGGAAGCCAAAATTATCAAATTTAATACTTCCCACCTTGCCAAGGGCATTTACTTCGTAAAGATAAGTGGGGCGGAGAATTATGAGGTTCAGAAACTCGTTATTTCTGGATTGTAATTTTTTTCAAAAAATATTTTGTATTCCAATTTTATTATTATTTTTGTTGCGTTAAGCGCAAGCTTAACACTGTTTTTTTCATAAGTTTTTATTCATTAAAGAGGGACTGGTTCCCTCTTTTTTGTTTTATATACTTTCC
>CANLPK010000170.1 GCA_947492885.1 Bacteroidota bacterium | reverse complement strand
ATGCAAACGGTGAAAGAAACAATTGAAGAGCTTGGTGCCAATACCAAACCCATCCTTACGGTGTTCAATAAAATTGATGCCATGACCGAAGAACAACGTTATAACCTTCATAATACCTATATGGCAAAAGAAAATATGCCGGTAGTATTTATGAGTGCCCTGAATAAAACAAATACCGATGAGCTTCGCGATGCAGTATATAATATGGTTCAACAGGTTCAGAAAAAAAGAAATTACTAATACCTCCCGATTATAACAAATGATGAACTCCGAAGCAATTGAGGCTAGTTTTAAAGATCTCCAAACAAAATTGAAGCAGCAGTTTAAACGCCAGCCCAGTCTCGATGCAATACTATATATCATTGGAATGAATGCCCTCGGAAAAGGGAATGTTACTTATGATAGAGAAGAGAAGATGAACCTCTTGCATGTTGCCCATTGTACGGTTTTTGCACTCAGCGGATACTACGAGTTAGAGCGCACCGATGATGATGGTTGGCCTCACTTTAAAATCTTAAAACAGTATCCTATCATGGAACTTAACGAACAAGAATTATTCTTGAAACAACATATTTTAATGTATTTCAAGAGCATTGACTACTAAAGTTTCAATAAACATATTGTTCTTGAGATAAATAAAAAATCAAGACTCAAATTCCAAATCGTTTACTAACTTCGTTGGAGGAAAACATGAATCGAAAGATCATACATATCGATATGGATGCGTTTTTCGCCTCGGTGGAACAACGCAACAACCCCGAACTCAAAGGCAAACCAGTAGCAGTAGGTGGAAGTGGTGAACGCAGTGTGGTAGCGGCCGCTAGCTACGAAGCACGCAAGTTCGGAGTGCGAAGTGCCTTGCCTGGAGTTACAGCCAAGCGACTTTGCCCTGAACTCCTATTTGTAAAACCAAATTTTCCTGAATACGGTCGCGTCTCACATCAAATACGTGAAATATTTTATTCTTATACAGATTTAGTAGAGCCCATAAGCTTCGATGAAGCCTATTTAGATGTTAGCTCACATGAGAAATATGCAGTAAAAATTGCAAAAGAAATAAAAGAGAAGATTTTTAAAGAAACCGAACTCACGGCATCCGCAGGGGTTTCATACAATAAATTTTTGGCGAAGATGGCTAGTGATGTGAAAAAGCCAAATGGCCTTTTTGTAATTCTTCCCGAACATGCACCTGATTTTATTAGTCAATTGAAAATTGAAAAATTCCATGGTATCGGCGAAAAAACTGCCCAACGATTAAAGGAGCTGGGTGTTTTTAATGGCTGCGACCTCTTAACTTTCGAAGAGAAATTTCTCATTCAACATTTCGGCAAAGCGGGCAAACATTTTTATCATATTGCTCGTGGCATTGATGAAAGAGCAGTAAAACCGAATCAAGAATTAAAATCTATTGGAGCCGAAAATACCTTTAGTGTTGACTTATCGACCGAAGACGAAATGCTTATTGAACTATTAGACATTGCAGAGAAGGTGATGGAACGATGTAATAAGAAAGGGAAAAAGGGGAAAACAATAACACTGAAAATTAAATATCACGATTTTGAAGTTCGAACACGCAGCCTAACCATGAAAGAAGATATAGATAGTATTGAGGCAATAGTTCATTTTATTAAACAGCTGCTTATAAATCCTGAATTACCTTACAAACCTGTTCGATTATTGGGGATTACAATCAGTAATTTCAATATCCGTGAGCGTCCAGAGAAGCACTCCTCACAAATGAAACTATTTTGAATTTCTTAAGCTAATAACATATTTCGAAAGCGCATTGATTTCTGGCTCACCCAATTTGTCCTTGTAGGCAGGCATTGTACCCTTACCGTGATAAATTCGATCGCCTACAACTGTTTCATCAAGTTTAGATATACTTAAGTCGGCCGCTTGGGCTATTTTGGCATTGCCTTTCTCTCCATGACAAAGAATACATTGTGTTTCATATAAGTTCCTACCATAGTTCGCCATATCATCTTCATTACTTACTTGCGCACTATTCGTAGATACGTCGCCACAAGATACAGTTATTAAACTCACTAAATAAATTACGAAATACCTTTTCATTAAAGATTGAATCTAAAATGCAAATTTACGGATATTTCCTATGTTATGAATCAGCGTGCTTTACCTTTAGGTATATAAATTTGATTTTTTTATTGCTTTATTTTAGTTTTATTTACCCTTAGATAAAAGAACCTCGCTACCTTGAAAATCTTCACCACCCTTTTCGCATTGGTATTCATAAGCACAATCCATGCGCAAACAAAATATCAGGGGCTCTTATGGGAAATTACAGGTAATGGTCTCACGCAGCCATCCTACCTCTATGGCACTATGCATGTAAGTGATAAAGTAGCATTTCATTTAGGTGACTCCTTCTATTTGGCTCTTCAAAGTGTTGATGTGGTTGCCCTAGAATCCAATCCCGAAAATTGGCAAGATGATTTTAGCAGAAGTAATTTCTATCGCTCCGAAAATCAATATCAAAGCACTTCCAACGCACCACTATATGCCGATGATTTTCGGATTCACAACTTTCAAAATAGCCTCAAAATTGCGTTGAATAAAGACCCTCAAATGATAAATGGAATGCTTTATCGGGCTTATTCAAGAAGTGTGGATTTTGAGGAAAATACATTTTTGGATATGTATATTTTCCAAACAGGAAAAAAATACGGTAAAGTATTAACGGGCGTTGAAGACTTTGATGGTACCGAAAAATTAGTGCAAGAAGCTTATGAAGATATGGCGATGGATAAGCACAAGAGAAAATTCAATAATGAATTGGATAAAGATTTAGGTACCGCAAGTAATGATGCATATAGAAGGGGCGATTTAGATATGATGGACTCAATTACGAAAATGGAGTTTTTGAGTGATGCTTTCCTAGAAAAATTCCTTTATATCAGAAATAATAATATGGTACTGAGTATGGACAGTATCATGAAAAGAAGCCGACTTTTCGTTGGGGTAGGGTGCGCTCATCTGCCCGGTAATAGAGGAGTGATAAGGCAATTAAGAGAAAAAGGCTATAACCTAAGAGCAGTATCCATGGGAGAAAGGAATAGTCTTGAAAAAGCCAAAGTTGACTCCACCATTATTCATCTCAATTTTTCGAAACAATATACAAGCGACAGTCTAATTGAAATGGATTTGCCAGGGAAACTATATTACTTCCCCGACTACGACGGATTTGATCAGCATCAATTCGCCGACATGATAAATGGTGCCTACTACCTTGTTACTCGTGTAAAATCGAATGCGGCATTGTTCGGCAAAAATGAAGCTTATATTTTATCACAATTGGATAGTACCCTATATGAGAATATTAGCGGAAAAGTAATTCAAAAAAAACCTATCAAAAAAGATGGCTATATAGGTTATGATATCATTACCAGAACTAACAGAGGAGATCTTAATCGTTATCAAATTTTAATTACCCCACTTGAAATTGTTATTTTCAAAATGGGCGGCAATGGGAATTTCATCTATCAAGAGGAAGCAAACAAGTTTTTCAAGTCGATTAAATTTAACAATCCTACCCAACCTTTAAAACCAACACCTGCCGTTTATGATTCACAACATTCTTACAATGTACTCTTCCCATCAAAACCAATTCAGTTAAGTGTTATAAATGATGATACCCGTTTCGATGAAAACTTCATTAGCATGGGTAATGATGGCAATACCTACTTAACGATGCGAAAATCTTTTTACAATTACCGATTTTTAGAAGAAGATACCACCGAACTAAACCTGATGAACGAAGGTTTCA
>CANLPK010000169.1 GCA_947492885.1 Bacteroidota bacterium | reverse complement strand
CCAAAACCTGGGGGTGATAAAATTGGACGTAGAAGATTAGATACGCACTTCGAAGGATTTACCTTACTTGGTGCTAAGTTTAATTATGATGCCGGGGAACATTTTTATTCAGTAGAAGCAAAAAAATTAAAAGGGACTTTTATTCACTTGGATGAAGCATCCGTAACTGGCACAGCTAATATCTTGATGGCGGCGGTTCTTGCGGAAGGAAAAACAACTTTTTACAATGCAGCTTGTGAGCCTTATATTCAACAATTATGTAAAATGTTGAATTCAATGGGGGCAAAAATAGAGGGAATCGCCTCAAATATGCTTCATATCGAAGGGGTAAAAGAATTAAATGGTTGTTTTCATAGGGTCTTGCCGGATATGATTGAAATTGGTAGTTTTATTGGTTTGGCGGCAATGACTAAATCTGAAATTACTATCAAAGATGTTAGTTGGGATAATTTAGGTGTCATACCAAATGTATTTAGAAGATTAGGTATTAAATTGGAACGTCGAGGAGATGATATCTTCGTGCCAGCTCAAGAAAATTACGAAATTGATACGTTTATTGATGGCTCTATTTTAACTATTTATGATGCCCCTTGGCCTGGATTTACACCCGATTTATTATCTATTATTTTAGTCGTGGCAACGCAAGCAAAAGGTTCGGTGCTGATTCATCAAAAAATGTTTGAATCAAGATTATTTTTTGTAGATAAATTAATCGATATGGGAGCGCAAATTATTCTTTGTGATCCACATAGAGCAACTGTTATTGGAATGAATAGAGCGCATTCGCTAAAAGGAATAAGCATGACTTCACCAGATATTCGTGCCGGTGTTTCTTTATTAATTGCGGCGCTATCTGCTGAAGGAAAAAGTATCATTCATAATATAGAACAAATAGACCGCGGATACCAAGATATTGAAATTAGACTTCGAAATATTGGCGCTGATATAACAAGGATAGGATGATGAAATTCAATAAACTTTTTTTAGTGGCTTTACTTGTAGCCTTGTTTTGTGTGGCCTTTTGCTTTGAAGAGGAAAAAACAACTACTCCTCTTGCTAAAGCACCCGAAATTTCATTGCTATCTCCGAAAGGAAAACGTATTAAGTTGTCCGATTTTAAAGGTAAATTGGTATTGATTGACTTCTGGGCATCTTGGTGTGGACCTTGTCGAAAGGAAAGTCCGAATGTGGTGGAAGCGTACGCAAAATATCATAAGAGAAAGTTTACAAACGGCAAAGGATTTGAAGTTTTTAGTGTTTCCTTAGATAAAGATTCCAAAGCTTGGGTAAATGCTATAAATGCGGATCATTTAAGCTGGAATTCTCACGGTATTGATATGGAAGGCGTTGCTTCTGAAAGTTATGGCGTAAATTCTATTCCTTCCGCTTTCTTAATCGATGGTGAAGGTAATATTGTTGCTAAAGGCCAAGATCTTCGAGGCCTAAACCTCCATGTGACTATTGATAAGTACGTGAAAAATTGATTACTAAATTTGATTTAGTACATTCTCAATTAAAGTAAACATTTCCTTAGAATATCCTTCTGAAAATACCTGTTTTGGTCGGTTCGCTATGCCTAAGCATATGGTGGCACAACGATGACCTAAGGCTTTTCCTAATGAAAATAAGGCCGAACTCTCCATTTCAAAATTGCAAACCAATAAACCATTCATGTTAAATTCACCCAGTTTTAATTGAATGTCTGCGGTTCTCGTTGGAATTCTTAATTCGCGACCCTGTGGACCATAAAAACCGGAACTGGTTACGGTAATTCCAGAAAATGTATCGGCTGTTTGTAGGCGAAAACTTAGTGTTTCATCTGCAGCCACTGCATAGGGTTGGATGGTAGTTGGTAAGCCAATAAAATTACTTAACTCGGAGGCTAAAAAGCGTTCCTTTTCGCTGAATTCAATTTCGTAAAAATGAGCTACGTTATCTAATCCGAATGCATAATCACTGATGATATGAGAATGTAATGGAATACTTGGTTGTAAAATTCCACAGGTGCCAATGCGAACAAGCTCTAATTGAACCTTGTTTGATTTTTCTGTACGTGTTTTTAAATCAATATTTACTAAGGCATCTAATTCATTGATGGTTATGTCGATGTTGTCTGTGCCAATGCCTGTTGATAAGGCGGTGATTCTTTTCCCTTTGTATGTACCACTTTGACAAACAAATTCTCTATGTTTACTTGTGAATTCGATATTATCGAAGAAAGAAGAAACCATCGCAACGCGATCTTGATCTCCCACTAAAATGATTTTTTCAGCAAGCTGCTCGGGTAGTAAGCCTAAATGATAAACTTCTCCTTTTGCATTTAAAGCTAATTCTGTGGGCGGAAAGTATTTCACAATGTTATTTTAAACTGCCAAATACTTTAGATAAAAGATCGGAAACTCTTGCAGCAGGATCCAGTCTAATTTTATCCTCTTCTTTTGCAACCATGATGAATAATCCTTCTATCGCTTTTTGTGTGATATAGGCATCTAAATCAGGATTTAGATCTTCACCCATTGTAATGGCGTTGTATTTAGTAATGATTGGATTCCAATATTCCGTAAGTTTTACCTTGGAAGTTGCTTCTTTCACCTTTGGTGTAAAGGCAATTACTAATTTCGAAATCGTTTGATCTTTAAGGAATTTTGTCGCAGCGCCATTACCTCCTTTTAAAATAGCGAAGCCATCCTGAACACTCATATTTTTTATAGCATCTATAAAAATGGGCATTGCCTCTTTTGTTGCTTCTTCCGCTGCACGGTTTAAGGTGGTTTCAAATTTTTCCACTTGACCACTTAATCCAAGATTTAATGCTTTTTCTTTTACTTTTATCGCATCTGGTGGAAAAGGTAAGCGTATGGTAGGATTACCTAAAAAACCATCTAGAACTGATGTTAACGATACTGAGTTTTTTATTCCAACACTCAACGCTTCTTTTAATCCTGAAATAACTTCGTCGTTTGTTAAGCTATTGGTGACCGGTGAGTTACCCGGCAAGTTAACTGATACTTTTGGTAATTTTGGCATCTGAGAAAGAGCGTCACAAGAGTACATAAGTAAGGCACATGTGAAAAGAAGGAAGAATTTCATTATAGAATGTTATTTAGTATTATCGTAAAACTTGAACGAATCCATTTAGGGTTTTCCTCCCGTCGGTGTCACGTAATTTGTACATGGCAACCCAATTATATACGCCAGGTAGTATCGCTTTCCCTCCATAGGTGCCATCCCATTCTCCTTTGGTATCATGGGTTTCCCAAACAACCTCTCCCCATCGATTATAAATCATCAATTCGAAACTTTGCTGATCGATTCCCTCAACATATATTTTCCATGTTTGGTTGTGCTCATCGTCATCTGGTGTAAATGTATTTGGGGCATAAAATACGATGTCAGGAATTATTTCTAATTCTAGGATAATGGAATCAGAACACCCTTGGGCGGTAGTTACTGTTAGCATGATATCATACTCTCCAACAACACCTTCCGGATAAGTAATTATTGCATTTGGACCGCTTGAAATAATGGAGGTAGAACCTAAACTTTCCCACTCCCAAGTTGCGATATTTCCTAGTGAATTATCGTTTACTTGTATCTCTGTTTCAAACCATGTTGCTGGATTTTTTGAAAGCATGAAATCTGCCGTCGGTAATGGGGTTACTTCCACAATATTTGAAACGGCACCGGTATAAACACAGCCATAAATTGAGGTGGTGGTCATAGTAACGCTATAAAGTCCTGGCATGGGAAATGTATTCGTCACATCTTGTAAGTCTGGTACAGTAAAACTGTCTCCATTCGAAAAATCATATTGTGTAGAGGCTATTTCATTTCCATTCACAGAGGTATTCATAAATGTAAACGTACCAGGCATACAAGCAATTGGAATGTCTGGAACAACATTAGGTTGAATTGGTGTAGGAAAGGTTAT
>CANLPK010000168.1 GCA_947492885.1 Bacteroidota bacterium | reverse complement strand
GTGATATTTTGATCCTTCAAAATTTTCGTCCAGGTGGCAGGATTCCCCGCCGAGGTGAATACAATTTTTACCCCTTCTTCAATAATTATTTGAATGATTTTATCGATATCGGGATAGAGTAATGGCACATTAACGCCAAAAGGCAAACTGGTAGCCGCTTTACACTTTTGAATATGCGTTCTAAGCACTTCTGGATACATGCTACCTGCTCCAAGGAGTCCAAGTCCACCAGCATTAGAGGCAGCGGAAGCCAGGCGCCAGCCACTGTTCCATATCATTCCCGCCTGAATAACAGGATATTTAATTTTGAATAATTCGCAAATAGAATTCATGTAATGAATTAATTTTATTCGACTACTTCCACCTTGTAAACAAAGTAATTCGTTTCGCCTTGCCAAGGAAAGTGTCGCATTTTCTCTTTATAGGAAAGACGAATGCGTTTCCCTTCGTATTTATTGAGACCATCGATGGTTTCTTTCTCATCGTCGAGAACCGAAAACTGCCAGATATTATTTAGTAATGCACCACCTTCTTGGGTCATTCCTCCGAGGTTTAATTCTCCTTCCCAGGTTTTGAATACATATCCTTTGTTGGAGAATTTCATAAGCAATCCGGTGCGACTGCCTTGGCTATAAGTGAAGCTGGCAAAGGCAAAATAGCCAATACTAAAAAATACCACCGCTGCGATGATATATATTAATATACGTTTGAATGTAGTCATTAGATGCGTGTAAAGTAAAAGGCAAACTTAGGAAATTTTAAATTGCAATCGGTTAATTCCGTCGTAAATCATACTCCTTATTTGTTTCACCTACATTTAGTTCAGAATCGGTAATCGGAGTAAGAACATTGAAAGTGCGCAATTTATTTACACTATTAGGATCGTTATCAACCAATATTAACTGAAGGTTGTTTGATTCGAGCGTCCATGTTCCTGAGATATTTGTTTCTATACCAAAAACATTTCGATAGTATTCCTTGTAATTTCCTTTGGCATCGAAAGTTATCTTATATCCTTGATAAATCAGGTTGAAATCACTTGTTTTCTCTACCCCATTTTCGATATAGTTAAGTATTCCCCAGCTCCCTACCAGATTGTCTTTGGCGGTCTTCTTCTTACAATTGGAGGCAATGGCTAAAAAGCAGATGAAAATAAAAAGCAATTTCTTCATGTAATGGATGCAATTAAATTTGATTCTGGTAAAATTAAGAAATCATTTTCAAGAATAGGAACCAAATCATAAATATCTTGTTGTAAACAGAAGGCTATATCCTTTTCGATACCAAGCGTAACAAATCGATGTGCATGGCTCGATTTCTTGATATACGAATTCAAATCGCGGCTTGCCACTTCGTATAAGTCGATGGCACCAATGGTGGCATCATCTGCAATACTAAATTCATCCTGAAGTTCCTTGGCTACAGCACCAGCAAAGAGCGTATCTTCCAGGTTATAATTGTTCTTCCATCCACTGCATAATAAAATTACATCCTGTTGTTGCCTGATGAGCTCTTTGCAAAGCGCCTTTTTATTCAGGAAACTGCCAATCATAATACGGGATGCCGATTTCGACATTTCGATGGCCTGGGTTCCATTGGTGGTGGTGATGGCGATGGAGGCACCTTTGATGGCTGGCTCCATATAACTAAACGGTGAATTTCCAATGGCAAACCCTTCTACTGGTTTTCCGTCACGCTCGGCGGCGCAGATGAAACCCTGAGGTGCATAGGTGATGCACTCCGGAGGTGTAGAAACGGGTTTAATTCTTTGTGCACCGTGCGCAAACGCAACACACATGCTACTTGTAGCTCTTAAAATATCGATTACTACCACCGTTTTACCAGTAAGATTGGTAAGCTGGAGGAGCATCGGCGAAAGCACGGTTTGAATTTTAGGCATGGTGGAATAAAAAAATCTGCTCCACGAAAAAACAAATAAAATCGCAAATAATCGCGATTTTCTTGCGTTAGATGCAACGATATGGATGGTTATTACGATTATTGTGTAAATTCACTAACGCATTATGCACGAAAGCGAAGCTGAACTGATAGAAGGGTGCAGGCAAAACAACCGCAAAAGCCAGGAGCGACTTTACAAAAAGTACGCAGGCTTGATGCTGGGAATTTGTTTGCGCTATGTGAAGCATCGTGCCGAAGCCGAAGACGTAATGATGGAAGGGTTTATGAAAATATATAAACTCATCTCTGGTTATACCGCAAGTGGTTCTTTTGAAGGATGGATGAAACGAATCATGGTATATACTGCAATTGAACATTATCGCAAACTAAGCAAAATGCCTTTCGATGAATTTGATTCACAAGATAGTGGTGTGGATGATTATGTAATTGACTCCATCAGTGCTCGTGATATTTTAAAACTAATGGAAGGCATGCCAGAAGGGTATAGGATGATTTTAAACATGCATGCCATCGAAGGGTATACCCATAAAGAAATCTCTGAGGCCATGGGAATTAGTGAGGGCACCAGTAAATCGCAACTTAATCGAAGTAAGACATATTTGAAGAAATTAATTGAAAAAACATTTTTTGTTACTAAAAATTAATCATGAGCTCCTTAAAAGAAAAATTTGAAGACTACCGCGAAACGCCTCAGCATGCTACATGGCAGCAGCTACTGGGACGATTGAACGCCGAGATGCCCGTCAAGAAGAAACGTCGTTATCTTCTTTGGCTCTTGCCTCTTTTTATCACTGGCACTACTGCCGCGTGGTGGTTATTCGAACATCAGGCAACTACCACTCCTGTGGTGGTTATTCCAGGCATTGAAGCACCTGCCAGCAATGCTAATAATTCAAAGGTTTCTAATACGGTAGCTATGCCATTAGCTACATCGTCAGAAGCAACAACATCTAATACTGTTCCTTCAGGGTCTGTAGTTTCACAACCTCCTGTTGCTTCTCAAGCCATTGTTGCTTCTCCAATAACTCCGACACCTGTAGTTCCTGCCGTTTCAAAACCTGCTGAACCATTAGTTAAGCCTACAAGAAAGGCGGATTTTGCTTCACTTCTGCATCTACCCGACCTAAAACTCTTCTATACCAAAACCAAAGTATTACCGCTTGATGCAGCAAAATTATTGGATACACAAACACCATTAAAACCGGCCACTACTTTAGAAAATAAATATGTGTTGGAAATTTTGTATGCACCGGGGTTCAGTAATATAATTCTTAAAAGCCCGCTCTCCAGTTTCTTGGGAAGCAAAACTGCAAATAACAATCGTAACCTGCGCAATAGTATTAGTCATGTTGGATTTAGTTATACCACTGGTTTCGGATTGAAAATGAATATTACCCAGGATATTCGTATCAAAACAGGATATTATTTCACTCAGGTAAATCAAACACTATACTATAACGCAACCCCAGAGCAATCTCCATGTAATTGCGGAAAGGATATTGCCTTATCTCAACTTGATCCTAATATTTCTGATGCCAATGTTTCTGAACGAGCTGATACCATAGTTTCAGGGAATGCGAATTCATATACCAATAAATATAGTTTGAGAGAGATTCCTTTGATTTTTGAATTCAATCGTCCTACCCTTAAGTACAATAACTTAAGCTATGTGATGAATATCGGATTATCATATATGTATTTAAGTGGCGCCAATGTGAAGTTGGTTGATGCCGATAATGTTGGGTTTGTGGTAGCAGAGGTGAGTCGCAGCAGCAGTTCTTTTAATTATTTGAATTATAAAGATGCTTTCAATTTAATAGCTGGAGGAGGTTTCATGTATAAGGCTCGCAGAAATGTAGAATATACCCTGGCTCCACAATTTAAAATTGCCTTAACCAGTCTATCTAAAAATGATCGATGGCTCCGTGAATACCCTTGGCAAATGCAAGTGGTGATTGGAGTTGGGAAAAGATTCTAGAATTAAGCGGATTTTGCATCCCTATTTTTTATGTTTCCCTCTCGGGTGAAATTCATT
>CANLPK010000167.1 GCA_947492885.1 Bacteroidota bacterium | reverse complement strand
GCTTGTATACCCCACCTGAGTTAACTGCCATAGCTCCTGTAGTGGTGATGGTTCCAGCATTACTGATAATACCGTCAACTGTTAAATCAGTTCCAGTGCCATTAGCTATTGTTAATGTGAAACCTGTATTTACTGTAATTTGACCTCCTAAATTAATAGTTGTTTGATCTGTTGAAACATTGGCCGCAACGGTAACAATGTGTGGGCTTTGGATTGTAATTACTCCTGAAGTATTGATTGGAGTCCCCTCTCCAGCGGTAGGTGTTGCCCATGAAGTGCCATTAAATCGCTGCCAGGTTGCTAGGGTCCCCCAATTCCCACTTCCTGCTGAACGATAGTCCCCAGTCGCTTGAGAAAAGGATGAGATCACGGAGAAGATGAGAACTATAAATAATACTCTCGATTTTGTAAAAATTGCGTTCATGTTTGATTTATTAAAAAGGGGCATAATAGATTTGTTGATTTTCGAAATTTGGATTTTCATTGAAGAAAAACTCCTTAGGAATTTGCCAATAGTCGATTGAATTAGTTTTGAATTGATTAAAATATTTTTCATTAAAATAGTCCTGTCGCCCACCCTCTTCAAGAATAATGCCATATGTAGTATATGTTATTGAAATTTTGTAATATTTTAATTATATCAGTAGAATGTCATGAAAGTCAATAAAATAAAGGCTGCCAATAGTAGGGCGTTTGTATAAAAAAAAACTACATATTGGGTTTCAAGTGCTTTTTAATTTCAATCAGGTCATTTTACACGACTTTTTGTCTAGAATTGGATACAAGTGCGCTCTTTGAAAAACTGAACATTGTGTTTGAGAGTAAAACTTTTAATGATAACAATTGCTTGAATTGAGGTGTATACAGCAATCGTAACTCGAAGTGGAGCTTCGGTCAAGTATTTAGGATATTATAAGATGTTTGAAAATCAATACATTGAGAATTAATATTCTCCAGCCTTTCCAATGGCAATAGATTAGATTTTGAGATATATAATTTGATTAAAAACGCCTTATCTTTGCAGCTATGAATATCCTATTCTGGATCCTAATTACAATTCTTAGTCTGCAAATAATACTTCGCTTTCTATTACCACGATTATTGCCGTTTTTCCTTAAAAGATTTTTAAAAAAATACGGCCAGGATTTTAATACCATGCAACAAGATCAAAATCCTTTTTCAGGCAATTCGCGGGAGCCCGTCGCACCTAAAAAAAATACTGCTGCTGACGATGAATATATTGACTTTGAAGAGGTAAAATAGGAAGGCTTTATTTAGTAGAAATTAATATAAGATGGATTGAGTAAGCAATAAAACTTTCAGTATTTAGAGCAGCTTATAACCAACCCTTTTTTCTGAAATAGGCTACCTCGAATAATCCTACCAAGGTCATAAATCCCATAATTACATAATATCCATTTTCTGAATGTAATTCAGGCATGGTATCGAAGTTCATTCCATATACCCCTGCTATAAAAGTTAAGGGAATAAAAATGGCAGAAATTACCGTTAACACCTTCATTACATCGTTGGTACGATTGCCAATACTACTTAAGTAAACATCCATCAACGAATAGGCAATTTCTCGATAACTATCTACGGTATCATTTACCTGAACACAATGGTCGTAAATATCTCTCAAATACATTTTGTTTTGATCACGAATCAGAGGATGGTTTAAGTTCAATAAATGATTCACTACATCCCGCTCAGGGCGAATATATTTTCTTAAAAAAATCAAAGTACGTTTCAACTCCTGTATTCGATTGCTTGTTTCTTTATCTGGATTTTGTATCAAGTCTTCTTCTAATAAATCCAAACGGTCGGCTATGACATCCAGCATTGGAAAATAATGATCAATGATGCCACCAAGAAGTAGTTGTGCCAAATAAAAACTGGCCTCCTGGCGCACATTCATTCGGTTTTTACGAAGCATCTCTCTGGTTTTCTCAAAGCAGTCGTCCCATTCATCCTGAACAGTAATTAAAATCTTTGGGTAAACTAAAAAACTCACTTGTTCATTTATAAGTTGTTCTGCCCTGTCAAAATAGATCATTCTTGAAATAATCAGTAAACAATCTTCTAGTTCATCCACCTTGCTTCGCTGATCCAGTCCCAAAATATCTTCAAGCACCAATTCATGTAATTTGAAGTATTGTGCAAATTCAGAAAAGAACTTACGATCCGATTTACCTACAATATCAATCCAATGCTCTAAGTCATTTTCTTTTTGTAAGTAGTTCTTGAGAGATGCAAAATCAGTAAAGGTGTTTTCAAATATTTGTGTGATATTATAAGAAAAAACTCTGATTGATACAGAAGAAGGCATCGCAGATGCATTATTGCCTAAATTTCTAGAATGCTTTTTTTTTCTTCTTATTGACATAAAATAATGCTGGTTAAAGATATTTGCAATACTTACACTTTGGCGCTAACAAATAGCATAAATCACCAAACCAAATCTTGATACCGAATGAATAAGTGATTCCATTAAAGTCTTCATCCTTAATAATATTGGAACTAAACGCTCTTCGATATCCAAGACCACCACTGAGTCCAATAAACTTCCAAATACGGTAATTTCCGGTAATTGAAAGCTCAACTGGCACAATCCTGCTTCTGCGCGACAACTTCAAGGAGGTGCTGTCATAGTAGTATTTTTTTGCCATGCCAGTCCCTATTTGAAGTGGCATATAAATATTCCATTTTCTACTTCGATAGATACTGTACTCTGCAATGAAACTCCAGTAGTTAATATATACCTGTGTATTATAGGTCGCCTCCTTTGTTGTTCCTTTGTAAAGCGTGGCCCTGTTATAAATAGGTTCACGTAAAAAGTAAACTCCGAGCATATAACTTATCTTGTTTTTAAAGCTAATGCCCAATTCTAAACCTTTCATCGGTATACCATGCCCTGTTACAAAAGTATTCTTACTATCGAAATCGGCAGTGAGTGAGGGTTTAAACTGCATATAATAAACAATGCTATCCCATACATGATAGAGCTGCGCTTTGGTTTTAATTGGGATGGTAATTGTGCAAAAAAATACGCAGATTTGCACCATGAACATTTTTCGTAATACAAAGAAGGGCATGCTCCTCCTAATTATTGTGTGTAGTATATTTTGTTTTTTGCCTGAAACCATGAATGCGCAAAAACCGAAGTTTAAAAATTTAGCAAGTTTGAAAGTGGGCTCAAAAAACGATGCGTTGGTAAAAGTAATGTTTACCTCTGCAACCGAAGAATATTTTTATGCCTCTTTTAAGGATGTAAAAATAAAAAAAGTTAACATATCAAAAATAGAAGCAAAAATCAGAAAATCGGATAGTGTATGTGTTGAAGTAACGATTGTTACCAATAATGCTAGGCAAACCAAAAAGTTATACAAGCAAGCCAAGAAAGAATTTGGGGATGCCGAAAATAAAGTATTCAAATCGCCTACCACCTTTGATTGGGTGTGGAATGACAAAAAATTCCTTCATTTTATCGAATCAAAGTCGATGCATTATATCGATACAGAAATGGCTGAATTTAAAATGATATTGATTCCTCAATAATACCCCAATGACAATAAGTGAAGCACAACTAAAGGTTGATGAATGGATTAAAAGTGTTGGCGTACGTTATTTTAGCGAGCTCACCAATACCGCCTTACTCACGGAGGAGGTGGGGGAGGTAGCGCGTATCATGGCTCGTAAGTACGGCGACCAATCCTTCAAAGGCAATGAATCGGACGCTGATCTGGCTGATGAAATGGCGGATGTGCTATGGGTGCTCTTATGCTTGGCGAATCAAACGGGAGTTGATTTAACAAGTGCTCTTGAAAATAATTTCGCTAAGAAAACTTCACGCGATACACTCAGGCATCAGGAAAATAACAAACTAAAAGATTAATGCGTTTGCGGTTTTTTGCTCATAGGGATATCGATATTGCTCGATGGGATAAGGCAATAGGCCAATGTGAAAATGAAAATCCATATGCATACAGTACTTGGTTGAATTTGGTATGCCCA
>CANLPK010000166.1 GCA_947492885.1 Bacteroidota bacterium | reverse complement strand
TGTGGTTGATGAGCCCAATATTCGTTTCACAAAAGAAGAGAAAGAAGCTATCCTTAAATTTGTTGAAAATGGGGGAGGGCTATTTATGATTGCCGATCATGATCAAAGTGATCGTAATAGTGACTCATGGGACAGCCCTAGTATTTGGAATGATTTGAATACAGGAAAAACTTTCCCAATTGAATTCGATTTAATTAAGACCACACAGAAATCAGATCATTTTGCTATGGACCAGCATCCCGTTTTGGATGGTAAATATGGCCGGCCTAAATGGATTCAGATCTCCGCAGGAACGCAAATGCATTTGGCAAAAGGAGCCGATGCTTTATGTGTTTCGAAACAAAGTAAGGACAAGAATCATGGCGTACTGGTGGCAGTATGTACCTACGGAAAAGGACGTGTGGTCGCATTAAGCGATAGTAGCCCCGCCGACGATGGAACAGGCGATACCAACGATAAATTATATGCAGGCTATATTGGTGAAGTGCAAGGTGACCATAAGAAATTATTGATGAATGCCATTATCTGGCTTGCAGGTAATTAATTTAAAAAAATAAAAACAGTAATAAATAAATATGAAAAAATTCAGATTCACCCTTTGGGTGGCAATAGCTCTCGTTGCCACCATTCCAGCTTATTCACAAAATTATGATGCACCACTATCGGTGACAGCCCTTGCCATTGGAGGTCAGCAGCTTTTTATTAGCGATGCTTTCAGCGCATCGGGCAATCCGGCACGCTGCGCGATATATGATGATAAAAGTGCTCCAAAATTCCGATTTGGTATCATGGTCAGGAATCAATTCCTAATGAATACATTAAAAAACGGAGGGGCAGGGGTCAGTGTATGTATCAATAAAACGGATGGTATTGGTTTTAATCTTCAATATGAAGGAACCTCTAACCTAAAAAGAAATACCTTCGTCATGGCTTATGCCAAACGAATTAATAATCGAGTGTTTCTAGGGGTGAGTTTGTACTATCTTAATCTATTCGAACAAACTATTGGGAATAAAAATCTCATCACAGGAAAAGCAGGATTGTATTTTCAATCCAGTAAAAAGGTAGCCTTCGGGCTCTCCATTTTCAATCCGTTTGCCACCAAGCTTACCTTGTTAACCTCTGAACGTATCCCTACCAATATGATTTCGGGACTCAGTTACGAAGTATCGAAACAATTGAAATGCTATATTTCCTATCGATTGGGTTTGCACGAAGCCAATAACTTAATGCTCGGTATGAGTTATAGCTCCCAGCCAATGCTGCTTTGGTATATGGGCTGCAGCACTTTCAACGACCTTTTGAATTTCGGTGTTCGAATCAAATTAAAATCTATGGAATTACAACTTTCCATGAGCTATCAGCAGCGGTTAGGAATATCGCCAGCCGTGGGTTTCGATTGGGGGCGCTGAGAGTAAAATTAAGAAGGTAATTTGGGTGTTACTAAAATCGTTTGCTCGCTTAAGAGATGCACCGCTCCAGGGTTTCTTCCTTTGGCTTTAACCACAAATTTGCGCTGGGTATAGGTCACAGCAGCCAAGGTTTGGCTTTTCGATTTTGAATAGAAAGCGGCAATGCTGCCAGCTTTCTCAATGGTAGGCTTCATGATAATTTTACCCGATTGGTTCTTGATTATTAAATGCGAGCCTGATACATCCTTGGCATGCATCCATATATCATTTTTGTGAGCGTAACCAAAGGTGAGCAAATCGTTATTCGATGCATTCTTACCAATCCACACTTCGAAATCATCTACCATCATTTTACGGAATGGAAAAATGGGTTCATCTTCCTTAAGTTTTTGCAACCCATTTTGAACAGCAAATGCTTTCAATTCCTTAATTTGTTCAATGATACTAAACTGCGCAATCATATTTTCCAATTTCGATTGTTCATTTATGAGTTGAATTACCTGGTTCTTCAAGTTTGGAATATCTTGCTTCAAGGCTTTCGACTTCCTATAGTACTTCTCTGCATTCTCTTGAGGTGAAAGGTTTTTATCCAATTTTATTGGGGTCATCTTCTCAGTATAAAAATCGAGAAGTTCAATGGAACTAATCAATTTAGGTATCGCATGCATATTCGCCATAATAATATGCCCGGTATTTTCATAACCAATAAAACTTTCGGCATTCTCTAAATGTTTTTGCGCACTAAATAATTGCTTCTTTGTTTTTTTTAATTTTTCATCGAGCTGTCCACGGATATCACGTTTCTGAACTTCCATTTGATAAGAAGGAAGTACCAGTCGTGCCAGTCGTGTATAAGCTTCTGTGATAGCCTCATACCTGGTAAGCCCGGCTTCTGGAAAAATACTTAAGTAGCTCTTAGCCGAATCCGTTTTTAAATAAAGTGGGTTGGGCGATTCAATAAAGTATTTTGAAATAAATGATTTGCGATCTGCGGGATTCATTTGCAAGAAACTACTGCTTTCCATGAATCGCAGACAGTGCTCATCAAATAATGGCATGAGTGATCGTAACTCCTTGTAGCTCGAAACGGTGGCTTGTGCAACCAATTCCCAATCGAATTGCTTGCTTAAACTACCAAGCTTTAAATCCGAATCAAGCGTGAATTCTTTTCTAAATATTTCCAGTACATCTTCTTCATTATCTATTAACAATACATTGCTGAAACCCCCATGCATCTTGAAGAGTAGCTTCATGCCAGTTTTTAACTGGATATAAAAGCTTCGATCGAAATTGCTCTGAATCACCGACTCAACAATGCCTCCATTGGCAGCTTCAAATTGATAAAGGAAATTTCTTTTGGGTCTATTGTATTGATCATGCACCTGGAAATAACATGATTTATTAACCAGATGTGCTGATAAAAAGATCTCTAGATTGTTGGGACTCAAAAAGCTAAAGATGATTTCTTCCTTACTAAAACTAAAAGTATTAATGAAGGTGCTCTCCTTTAGCAAGGTATTCAATGCATAGGAGAAATGCCTAAGAGCAAAGAAGCTTAAATGCATTATCGCTTGCTATTATTTTTAATTTCATCCAAGATAGCCCGCTCTGCCAACTCTGCTGAATTGATATAAATATAATTGCCTTTTCCTTTTGCAGCCAAGTCCTCCAAGTTTTTCAAATCGGTACGGCTTGATCCGAAACCAATGGTAGTAAGTGTGATCTTTTTAGTGATGCCACTTGCATACTTAGAAACGGTTCTACGGTCTTTGCTTTTCAAGGTAAATGAACCATCAGTAGCTAAAATGATTTGATTATTGGCATTATCAATATAGCTTTGTACGCCTAGCTTATAGGCCATGTCTAAGCCTTTTGAACCGGAAGTCATTCCATAGGCCTTTAAAGTATCAATCCCAAGATAAATGGCAGCCTTGTTATCAGCAGTAGTCGTTGGGATTAATACACGTGGCTTATCGGAATAGATGATTACCGTTATTTTATCAATATCTCGCAATTGTGAAATCATCTTTTCAATGGAGATTTTTAAGAGTGGAAGTCGCTCTTTCCCTTGCATAGAGCTTGATACGTCGATAAGGAACACAATATTATTCGGTTTGTACTCATCATATGAAAGCAATCCTGGTTTGTTTCTGGGAACCACGGGTGTATCAACAGGGGTTGGAGTTACGACAACTACTGCTGTGTCTTTCTTTGGAGGGGTTACCTTAACTGTAATAGGGGTATCTTGTCTGGTTTTGCGAGGTGTTAATTCGAAAATTAATCGTGCTGTATTTTTATTGAAATAGGTTTCATACCGATAAGCAGTGTCATATCCTTCGGCTGTTGCTATAAAATCGTAAAGTCCTAAATTGAGTGCTAAGGCAAAATCGCCATTAAGGGTGGAGGTTTTTCCAACTAGCTGATTGGATGAATAAATATAAACTTTAGCAACAGCAATTGGAAGTTTAGTTTCCTTATTAATCACCGTCCCTTCACACATAGGGCGTTTAATTTGGCTAGCATTATCAAGTACAAACGAATAACATTCCTGAGGTGAAGCGCTGAGTGATTTAATATCGCCACTTAATGTGAGTACCGCAGGCTTATCTGATGCATTGGT
>CANLPK010000165.1 GCA_947492885.1 Bacteroidota bacterium | reverse complement strand
TTCCCTCATGCTCATGCACTTTAGGCAATCCATTGTTAAACTGATATTTCTGATGATACACTGGATGATTGAAAGGAATCTCCACCAATTGCAGTTCGGGGAAGATCTTCTTTAACTCCGGACGAATGAATTTATCCATCCCATAATTATCGTCGATATGTAAAAAACCGCCTCCAATTAAGTATTTACGCAAGTTTTCGGCCTCTTGAGTAGAGAATACCACATTGCCATGGCCGGTCATATGTATAAAAGGATAGTTGAAAATCTCGTTGCCGCCTGCATCAACTATCGCCTCATCAGGTGCAATATGCATATTCAGGTTTTGATTGCAGAATTTAATCAAATTGGGTAAGGAGGTCTTATTGGCATACCAGTCGCCCCCCCCATTATACTTAAGCTTGGCAATCTGAAAAGATGCCGGGGTAAAGGAAATTAAAGGCAGTATTAGGAGGCATAAGCCCATCCAGAGATAAATCTTTCGCAACATTAGGGCAAATATACCCATGTTTATGAATTTGACCCTATACGAGTTTTGGAAGCATTAAAGCATCATAATAATAGATGTTTTCCCAAATTTGCCATCAATAAAGGCATTCTAATTCAGTTTTTAGCCCTAGTATTTACCATTTTCTCTTTCCCTTTCACCTTTTTTTCCTATTTTCGCGCTCCTAAAAAACTAACCAAATAGTTAAATTTTTTTCAATCAAAGTATGGATAATCTTATTTACGTAATTCTCGGATGTGGTGTGTTTAGCTTGCTATTCACTTACGTACGTTCAAAATGGGTTGTTAGCCAGGATGCTGGCGACAGCAAAATGGAAGAAATCAGCAAAGCCATTGCTGATGGTGCTATGGCATTTCTAAAACAAGAGTACAAGG
The DNA here is from genome assembly GCA_947492885.1 of Bacteroidota bacterium. Classification (GTDB taxonomy): domain Bacteria; phylum Bacteroidota; class Bacteroidia; order UKL13-3; family UKL13-3; genus CAINMV01. The sequence continues at coordinate 3,251 of CANLPK010000165.1, read as the reverse complement.
TATTAGGCGCATTCGTCGTTGTTATCGCTCTCTTGCTTGGCTACATGGGCATGACCAATGAGGGTTCTTCACCACTCATCGCAGTTGCCTTTATTATTGGTGCTTTCTTTTCGGCCATGGCTGGTTTCATCGGTATGCGTATCGCAACCAAAGCCAACGTGCGTACCGCTCAAGCTGCCAAAACAAGTTTATCAAAAGCCTTACAAGTATCGTTTACTGGTGGTAGCGTAATGGGTATGGGTGTTGCCGGTTTGGCGATATTGGGACTGGGAAGTTTATTCCTGGTTTTCTATCAAATTTTTGTGGTAGCCCATAATGGCACTGCAAGTGGTTTGGATATGGAACGTGCCCTTGAAGTATTAACAGGCTTCTCATTAGGTGCCGAAAGTATTGCCCTCTTCGCTCGTGTAGGTGGAGGTATCTATACTAAAGCAGCCGATGTAGGTGCCGACTTAGTAGGTAAAGTAGAAGCAGGAATTCCTGAAGATGATCCTCGTAACCCAGCAACGATTGCTGATAACGTAGGCGATAACGTAGGTGACGTTGCTGGTATGGGTGCCGACTTATTCGGCAGCTATGTTGCAACCATCCTTGCTACCATGGTTATTGGTCGCGAATTCAATGTAACCGATAATTTCGGTGGTATGAGTATGATCTTGGCTCCGCTATTGATTGGTGGAATGGGTATCATCTTCTCAATCATTGGAACATTCTTCGTTCGTGTTAAAGAAGGTGGAAATGTACAAGGTGCTTTAAACTTAGGCAATTGGTCATCTATCGTCCTTACTGGTATCGCTTCTTACTTTGTTGTAAACTGGATGTTGCCAGCTGGTGAAATGAGCATTCGTGGTGGTGCTAAATTTACCTCTATGGACGTATTCTATGCTATTGTGGTAGGCTTAGTTGTAGGTGCATTAATTAGTTTAATTACCGAGTACTATACTTCAATGAACCGCGGTCCCGTTAATAAAATTATCAATCAATCATCTACCGGTGCGGCTACCAATATTATCGCTGGTTTATCAGTAGGTATGATGAGTACCTTATTCCCAATTTTGGTATTGGCTGCAGGTATCGTATTTAGTTTCGAGCTGGCTGGATTATATGGAGTGGCTATCGCTGCGGCCGGTATGATGGCAACAACGGCCATGCAATTGGCAATCGACGCCTTCGGACCTATCGCTGATAATGCTGGTGGTATCGCCGAAATGTGTAACCTTCCAAAAGAAGTTCGTGAAAAAACTGATATCCTTGATGCTGTTGGTAATACAACCGCTGCAACTGGTAAAGGATTCGCTATCGCATCTGCTGCATTAACATCATTGGCGCTCTTTGCAGCGTTCATGGGTGCGGCTAAAATTGATAAAATTGATATCTCTAATGCCCACGTATTAGCTGGTTTATTTGTCGGTGGTATGATTCCATTCGTATTCTCAGCCTTGGCTATGAGTGCAGTAGGAAAAGCGGCCATGGATATGGTTCAAGAAGTTCGTCGTCAGTTCCGCGAAATTCCAGGTATCATGGAATACAAGGCACGTCCTGAATATGAAAAATGTGTAGCGATCTCTACGAAAGCTGCTATCCGTGAAATGATTCTTCCTGGCTTAATGGCTTTAACTGTTCCTGTAATCGTAGGCTTCGCTTTCGGAGCTGAAGTATTGGGAGGTTTATTAGCAGGTGTAACTGTTTCTGGGGTGTTGATGGCTATCTTCCAATCGAATGCTGGTGGTGCTTGGGATAATGCTAAAAAATCATTCGAAAAAGGTGTGAATATTAACGGTCAAATGTACTTCAAGAAATCGGAGCCACATAAAGCTGCGGTAGTTGGTGATACCGTTGGTGATCCATTCAAAGATACTTCAGGCCCATCAATGAATATACTCATTAAATTAATGAGTATCGTTTCATTGGTTATTGCTCCAAGTATTTATAAAATGCATGGTGGTACTGTAAAAGTACATGTTGAAGAGAAAAACATTACTGCTCCTGTTCCAACAGTAGTAGCTCCTCCAAGTACAATTAATTATAACGACGTGAAGTAATTCATTTCAATCATAAAATCAAAAGCCCCGTTTCTATCCTGAATCGGGGCTTTTTTGTGGGGCATAAAATATACACATCCCCAATCCAGGCTTGTTTTTTATTGATAACTTCATTGTCTCCTCACTGCCAGGTTGATATTTTTGTTCGTTGCATTTCCTGCTCTTTAATATCAGGATTTAGCACCTTGAGAAATATGAATAAACATATATTAGTGGTAGATGATAGCCCAGTGAATCGGATGGTATTTAAAGCCATCATTAACGATTGGAGTAATACGAAAACAAGTTTCGCGAATAACGGCGCTGAAGGAATAGAGGTACTGCGCAACCAACAAGTTGATTTGGTGCTTATGGATTTACAAATGCCTGTTATGAATGGGTACGAAGCAACCATCGCAATTAGAAATCATGAGGCTGGACCAAAAAATACTCGCATACCAATCATCGCTGTCACCACCGAAGATCAAGAAGGAACAAAGGAAAGAGTGCTTGAAATTGGGATGAACGACTACATGAATAAACCCGTAGATCGCCATACACTATTACATAAAATTCGAATGCTATTGTTTTAGTTTTCCTGCTTTTAATCAAACAAGTTTTATTTTACTTCTGTTTTCGCTTTTCTATTCAATGCAATCTTTATTGAAAAGATATTTGAATTGAGTGAAACGGCATTGCTTCCCAAAGCTGTAATGGCATAATCGAGGGTTAGGTTTTTAAGATGTATTCCTATTCCAAAATTGGGTTGCATCACCCATGTTTTTTTAGTGGATATAGTATCGGTTACATCTAAAATATTTTGAATATTGGTAAGTCCTCCACGGATATAAATCATCTCCTTATAACCTAATTCCAATCCTAAATGCGGGTCGATATTGATACTCTTCGAGGAGATTAATACATTGCGTTGCCCATCGAAAGTGAAGTCCAGATTGGTTTCTGCTAATAAGGTTGTTTTTTTAGCAATATTGAATTTGTATGCCACACCTGGAATCACTTTAGGCAAGGTAAGCTCGGTGCTATGCACTGGAATTTCATTCCCAGTTTGATAAAACACATCTTTCTCGGATTCGGTAAGCGTAATATTCCATGTATTATAGGTGGTGGTGATATCCTTTAACATCATACCAAACATCCAGTTCTTTCTTTGATATTGCACTCCAATATCAGCCCCAAAACCCCAGGCCTTGGCGAAAGACCCCACCTTCC
>CANLPK010000164.1 GCA_947492885.1 Bacteroidota bacterium | reverse complement strand
AGCTCAGTTGGTTAGAGCACGGGATTCATAACCCCGAGGTCGGCAGTTCGAGACTGCTCCCCGCTACAAGAATTGAAAGCCGAGCATAAATGCTCGGCTTTTTTATTTTATTTATTAAGTAATTGAAGAAGTATGAAATTTAAAAACATCACTACTTTAAAAACGTCTCTTCTAATCCTCCTCCTTCTCACTATTTAATTTCAAGAATGCACTATGCACTGGTGCTGGACAAGGGGCATGATCGCCTTTAGCATACCACCACAATACTTCATTAAATGGCGCGTCGGGCACTCGGTCTTCCATGCCAAAGTCGAAGCTCTCGCTCATCTTTTGCCATTTATTAAATGCAATATTCACTTCATTTAAATCGATTTGCGCTGGCACTGCTTTAAATGGTTTGGAGTTGGCACTATCTGTAAAACATCTCCAAAGCGATTCAGCACCTGCATCATACTGACTCATGGGTTGTAATCCCAAAATCAATTCGATGGTCTTCAACACAGAGCTGGTCGAATACATCGTATGGTCAATATAATTTCTTTTTACAAATCCTCCTGCAACATAGAGCGGACTACGATGTGCATCCACATGATCGGGACCGTTTTGGGCATCATCTTCCAAAATGAAAACAACCGATTCATTCCAAATTTTACTATGACTTAAATATTCAATAAAAAGACCAGTTGCCAAATCATTGTCAGCCACATGCGCATTGGGTGAAGGCTTGCCATTTTGTAGTCCTTGGGTATGATCATTAATAAATCGCAAGGTATTTAATTGTGGCACCTGATTGATAAGTAGCAAAGAATCGAAATCGCGTTTCCATTGCGCAAATCTGGTAGTATCACGTATCGACTCATCCCAGCTGGTATAAAACGGACAAAAATGATTTTTCAAAACAGGGATATTAGGTTTGTAATCATCCGCAAATTCTCCATAAGTTCTATATGAAATATTTGATACGGAACACATATCCCAGATGAAATTTTTATTACTCGCAGCATCCTTCCCTCCTTCGGCATCGTACGAACCTCCTCGACCTCCATAACTTGTTGGCCATGTTTTTTCCAAATAATCTGTAGCATACGCACCCATACTCCAGTTATGCCCATCGGCACTCACTTTGGAAATTCCGAGCAAACTGACCACCTTTTTTCGGTCCTAACTGACCACCTGTATTCGGTGCAAATTGACCATCCAAAATTCATCTATTAATTGTTATAAAAAAAGACTGCTTTTAGTGATTGTAAAATTAGATAATTTCTTGTGTTAATTCAAGTTCATTTTTTGTGGTCTTTTTTCGCAAGGATTCTCCTGTTAATTCAATCCTCTGTGTATCGTGAACCAATCGATCCAGAATGGCATCGGCCACAGTTTTTTCGCCGATAATGTCATACCATTGCTTAACTGGAAGTTGAGACGTTATAATCGTGGAGCGTTTTCCATGTCGATCTTCCATCACTTCCATTAATGCGGCTCTGCTTGCTGCTTCAAAAGGTTGTAAGCCAAAATCATCAAGTATAAGTAAGTCCATTCTTTCTATTCGGGCTAGCTCTCTAACAGCTGTTCCGTCAACCTTTGCCATTTTTAATTGTGTAAAAAGCTTTGTGGTATTGATGTATAATACCTTGAAGCCTAACTGACAAGCCTGGTGTCCAAGCGCCGACGCAAGAAAACTTTTACCGGTGCCTGTTGGCCCGGTAATAAGTATGTTTTCGCGTCTTTTAATAAATCCAGCGTCAGCTAATCGATGTATGGTGTTTTTGTCCATTCCTCTCTTTGTACTGAAGTCGAGTTGCTCAATTGAAGCTTTGTAGCGGAATCGAGCATTCCTCATACATCTGTCAATAGATCTGTTCTGTCGGTCATCCCATTCACTATTAGTGAGAAAGGCGGCCATTTCATCAGCAGTGAGTCCTTCGGTCGTGTTGGCTTCAAGGCTCGTCTTGAGAGCCCCATACATGCCCAACAAGCGCATGTTTCGTAGTTTGTCTAAGGTTGTGGTGTTCAAAATAATTTGGGTTTGTTTGTTAAAAAATTAGGTTTAGGTTTTTAAGTTTACTCGTAATAGGTATTGCCTCGGATATTGGTATGGTCGGGCATTATAATAGATTCTACTGCTTGATTTTGCTCTTCAATCGACAGTAAATCCAGATTCTTTTCTAATATTTGAACGATTATAGGAAAGTTAAAAATACCAAAATGTTTGGCGCGGCGGCAAGCGTTAGCCAGGCGTTCGCTACCTACTTTTCGATGCAGGTGAATAATTCCTGAACAACTTTTATATGCTTGTTCAGGATGTTGTTTGTGTTCAAATACTAACTCAATAAAGGAGGCAACATCAGCATGTATTTTTGCACCGTCACGGATAAACTTCTCGGCTGTCCATTCAGTAAGGACGCGGTTTGCAGATGCCAGATGTTCGAGTAATGTGGAATATTTATATCGGACTTTTGAACGCGGGTGTTTGGCAATGCTCTCATAACGGTAGAAGATTTCTACTTCAGTAGCGGTGTAAAGTGTTTTCGTTTTTTTGCCGATATATTGGAAAGGTACCGAGTAATAATGCTTGTCGAGACCTAAGCACACATGCCCGTTTTTCATAACGGTAGAAAGAAATTGCTGTTTTAATTCGTATCGGTAGTTGGGTAATGGCTTTAACGTACTTTTCTCTACCTCATTAAATTGTTGTCTGCGACTATAGTTTCGTCCTTTGAATGGTGCGTTGTTATGATTTTCTAATGCTACTCTAACGGCAATATTTAGGGTGGTTAAGCTATTAAACACCTTATCAAGTAGGGGTTCATAGATTCGTCTATAAATAATTTTTACTGCACCTTCTACCAATGCTTTGTCCTTGGGCCGGTAGGCTCTAGTGGGCAAAACCACAGTGCCATAGTGTTCTGCAAAATCAGCAAATGTTTCATTAACTATTGGCTCATAACGACTACTTTTAGTTACAGCAGCCTTTAAATTATCAGGTACAATAGCGGATGGAACACCACCAAAATAATGAAGCGCATTTTCACAGGCCATGATAAAGTCCTCTTTCTTTTGGCTACGAACAGCCTCCACATAAAGAAGTTGACTGCATCCAAGTATCGCAGCAAAGACCTCGACCTTGGTGACCTCACCAGTAGTGATATCAACTATTTGAAGCTTATCACCTGCATAATCGATATACATTTTATCACCTGCTTTGTGATCAATATGCAAAGTAGAGTTGGATCCTTTGCAGTACTGTGTGTAATAGGCATAGAACTGGCTAAGTTCATATCCATCAGCATGGGTAAGTTTATAACCTTGCCATACCTTTAGGATTGTATTCCCCTTACGTTTTAACTGCTTTTCAATGTCAGGCATTAACTTCAGTAAATCTGTTAATCGATTGTTTTGCTGATGCTGAATAGGTTCCGCAAAACACTGTTCCAACTCATGGTCGGTCATTTTGCTTATTTCCTCCGGGCTGAGCTTTGCATCCTCATATTTATTGATGTAACGCTTTACAGTATTACGTGCCGTGTTGGTTAAACTGCTAATTTGCAGTTTACTTTTGCCTTGCGTATAAAAACGCAAAATTTGTCTTACTTTTGTCATGATGATTGCTTTGTTAGCCATTAAAATTGGTTGGTTAAATGAATCTCCAACTTCAACTTTAATAGTGACTAAAAACAATCTTTTTTATAACGAATAACAGGTGGTCAATTTAGACCGAATAAGGGTGGTCAATTTGGACCGAATAGGGGTGGTCAGTTTAAATCGAAAATGGGTGGTCAATGAAAAACGAAAATGGGTGGTCAATTACATCGGAATCTCCAGCTTTGGTGGCGATTTCTAAATCGGATAGTGATTTTGCTTGCGTGCTCATGGCTTGTACGTATTTGAATTTGCTTCGTTGCTATTCACCATTAGATGAATAAATTAATACAGCAAATTTACTTCATTCAATTTTATTTAGCACGCAAAATGAGGAAGGTCATGTGGGGCGGGGGCGGAAGGGAGTATTGAGTATATAGTATTAAGTATTAAGTATATAGTATTAAGAAGTGAGAAGGGGAATATTAATGAAGATTAAAATTCAGAAATAAGAAATAACATTTTGACCTGGAATGTATTTACTAAGTACTAAATACTAAATACTAAGTACTAAGGACAAAGGA
>CANLPK010000163.1 GCA_947492885.1 Bacteroidota bacterium | reverse complement strand
TTCACAATTCGCTCCGTGAATACCTTTCACTTGATAATTCCCATTTTGAGTGGCCGTATACGTTTGAGCTGTGGCACCTGTTATTGCCGAGCCATTAAAATACCACTGATTTCCTACGGTGTTTGATGAGGTAAGTATATTCCCATTTTGAGTTATTGTAGGTATCGCAGGAGTTCCTAATATATAGCAACCGGTATAACGAAAAGCCTTCGCTGTACTGCCTGTGAGTGTTTTCGACCACAAGGTATTGCCATTCGAATCTATTTCATATACATTACCCGACAATGCTATGGTTATTAATACATTTCCATTGGGCATCTGTTGAGAGCCCCCTTCATTACTGGTATATCCATTACAAGGGTAGCGTTTCGAATACGTGCTTGGCAGGTATGCTGAACCCAATGTAATATCATAGTTATATCCATATCTTGGTGGGTTAACAAAATCTACGGCCGACTTTGTGGTAGAAACTCCGTTATTATTAAACCCAACCAAATACCCTTCTCTTGGACACCCTTTAGGTATCCAGTGAGCATCATGAACTACATTAAAAACGGCTGTACCACTTGCTCCGTATGCTGCTGGATTGCCCCAGCGATATAATATATCACCCCCTTTCCCCGAATTACCCCCACTATGACTTGCAGCTTGCGCTGTTGTTGTGCTATGATCGATGATATATATTTCATTCATATTATGTGAACTAATGGCAATCTGATCCAATTCGGCATTATAACTTACACCATTCACATGCATCCAGTCTTTGGTAGTTTTATAATTTATATTCAGGAGCTCTGGATGATTTACGATGGATGATTGATAGTTGCTTTTTGCTGCATCAACATTTTGTGATAAATGATCCCAGGCATGCCATTCCCACACTACATCAGCAGTATTCAATCCTGTTGGTTTTACTTCAACAATTTTATCTGGCCACATAATAATATTAGAGGTAGAACCCGCCGCGGTAACTTCGGCGGCTGTTTTACTCTCATAGGCAATTAATAAAACATTCCCATTGGGCATCGGGCAGATATCATGATGCGAACAATAAGTAGTAGTGGAATACACAAAATTCCAAAGCACGTTATTATTCCAGTCTACCTTTTGAACCTGACCGCAAATAGGACCCCCATTAAATGAATTACCAGTTCGTGCAACAGTGCGCAACACAGTGCCACCTTGCAATACATAGGATGAATATCCAGTTTTATCGGTGGTAGGAAAAGTCCAGGCTTTAAATAATGTTCCATTAGTATCTAACAAAACTGCCGTATTGGTTCCTTTTAAACTGTAAAAAGTATACTCCCCCCATTGCTGGGAAAACAAATTACCGAATTGTAGAATTAACGTGGAGATTAAAAAAAACTTGAAATTTGATATGGTCATGCTACTTAATTTTGTGCTTAATAATTGGTCGTGAAAAGTGTTTCTCGTTGCTTGATTATTAACCTTTTAATTATACAATAATAATTAAAAAATAATATACAATCTATAGTAAATAGATGCCAAAGCTATGGCAATTAAGCATTAGACGATTTTTTTATTTGAATCCTTCGGAGTACGCTAAAACTAAATTTTAAATGGAAAACTTCCATTTATAACCCAGACTATTTATTAACTTTGCTTAAGTAACTATTAATAAACAGCCTTAAAATGAAAAAAATTAAATCAATTCTACTAATCTTCTTATTACTTACCAATCTAATCGGCCTTAGAGCCCAGCTAAATACCTATTCCAAAGTGTATTATGATTCAACAGAAATAGGTTTTCGTGCGCAATTTTCAATTCCAACTCCAGAGGATGGTTATATAATTGGTGGCAACTACTCATCAAACGCTGGTCATGTATTAAAAGTCGATTCAGATGGAATCTTACTTTGGAATAAACAATTCAATTCATCATCTATACTGTATCCTCAAATTAATTTTAATTCGATAGCTTCCTCAAACGATTCCTGTTATGTAATAGCAGGTAAAACATTCACAAGCCTAGGCACATCCAATGCCTTACTAACTAAAATTAATGGACAAGGTGATATTATCTGGACAAGGACTATTTCTAAAACTGGTTATTCTTTAGCTATCTATTCTATTCAACAAACGATGGATTCTGGTTTCATACTCACAGGATCTGCGGAAATAAACGGCAATAATTATCGAATATTTGTTGCTAAAACTAATTCCAATGGTGTATTAAAATGGCTTGAAATATTTGATAATAATAACAATAATGTCGGCGCATCTGTAAAACAAATGCCTGACAGTGGATATATAGTTATAGGCGGTGTCGAACCGACTAAAGGCCTAGGGAGTTCATTTCTGCTTCTTAAATTATTTCAAAATGGTACAATTGATTGGTCTAAAAAATACAATCAACCTAATTGCCTTGGATTTGATGTCATATTTACTAATAACAATTTATTCTGCTATTTCATAACATCTAAAATTGAGCTATTAAAAACTGATTACAATGGGAATATTTTATGGTCTAAGGAATATGGAAACAAGCTCTCAGATAATAGAAACATTATACCTAGATTTCATCTGCTTCAAGATGGAAGTTTTATCATTCCTTCAGGGAGCTTTTATCAAGGTTCAATCAGAAAAATTGATACCAATGGAAATATTAAATTCATAAACTATCTTCAGTTAAACTCATTTGAAATCTGGGAAACAAAATCAAAGAACCTCGCTATCATTGGCAATGGGCCGATGTTTGGATTAAAAACAACGGGTTATTACGCTCCTCAAATTGGCTTAATTAAAGCAGATTCTCTAGGTCTGGCTGCCTCTTGCATAGCTAGTGGAACCCCAACAACCGACACTACAGCATTAACAAGTAATATTTTATCCTTTACAAAAATTGATGGCGGAAAAGATACCAGCATGTTACTATTATCTCGAAACACACTAGTTTTAACGCAATCACGCTGTGTAACACGATTTACCGGTATAATTAAAGAGGATTTATTAACTACAGTTCTAATTAGCCCAAACCCATCAAGTGGAATATTTAAACTTTCAGAAGCCAATTCCCAAACGTATAAAATTGCAATTTATGACGTTTACTCAAATTGCATTTATAATGGAATCATCAAATCGAACGAAGATCAAATTGATTTAATCAATAATGCCTCAGGAATCTATTTTTACAAATTAGAATCTGCTTACGGTAAAACGTTTACAGGTAAGCTTGTCATTGAAAAATAACCTGGAATTATAAAATTTCCTATACAACCGCAATCACACTGATCTCAACGTTCGCGTTCTTGGGTAATTTTGATACTTGAACCGTTTCACGAGCTGGGGGTTCGGCACTGAAATAAGTGCTATACACTTGATTAATGGCTGCGAAGTTATTCATGTCGGTAATGAAGATGCTCACCTTAACTACATTTTCAAACGACATCTTTGCCGCATGTAAAATAGCATCAATATTATGCATTACCTTTTCGGTTTCAAGACTAATATTCTCTTGTACCATGTCCCCCGACTGGGCGTCTAAGGCAATTTGACCACTGCAATATAGGGTGTTATTAACCAATACTGCTTGAGAGTATGGACCTATTGGAGCTGGTGCATGATCGGTGAAAATAATTTGCTTTGGCATGATGTGAAATTTTATGTTGCTTTGCGTTTATAATGAAAGTAGGAATACTAGGCGAATTAACAAGGTTTGAAGAACTAAAACAAACCTTACCAGCAAATGCTGATATCACTCATAATGAAAAACTCTTACCCGAGCCTTGGAGTAATTATGACTTTATCTTTGATCTTAATTTTGATAACCATCCTTATCATATTGAATTGTCAGGCAATGAGCTACCCAAGACAGCATTGATTCTTTCTTCTGCATTTATAGAATTGCTCGCCATTCAACACCAATTATCACCTAAAATTTTTGGGATGAATTGTTTACCTACCTTTATAATTAGAATAGTGAAAGAATTGAGTTATCACAACGAGGAACAATTGCCCTTGCTTATTTCATTAGGTCAACAGCTTGCATGGGAAATTGTGCCAGTAAAAGATAGGGTGGGTATGGTGACTCCTCGAATTTTATTCATGATCATCAATGAGGCATACTATACATTACAAGAAGGAACTGCCACAAAGGACGCTATCGATACCGGCATGAAACTGGGTACCAACTACCCTTTCGGGCCCTTTGAATGG
>CANLPK010000162.1 GCA_947492885.1 Bacteroidota bacterium | reverse complement strand
CACTGGTTTTTTTAATTCTGGCATATATGGTAATTATGTTTCAAATTATGGGATGGTTGCTGGCACACCGTACTATGCTCATAATAGTAATTATATGTTTGATAGATATTTTTTTGATGCGAGTACGGTTTTAGATAAGGCAATTGTATTAGATAACTGTAATAAAATATATTTAGGTTATATACAAGCTAGCCCATGGGATGCAAACCAATTTTTAGGAATTATGAATTATGGGAATTATGTAACAAATAGCGACAATATGTTTCAATATGAAAACATATTCAATGTTGGCTCAGTAGCTTCAACAACTGGTGTTGGCAGCACCATAGGTACCGCGATGTATTATAATAATTGTGATAATCTTGAAGTTACAGGGACTTGGATGGCAGATATTGATATTGGAGGTTATTTCCAGGATTGCAACTCTGGTGGTTATATTCACACTAACAAAATATATGGCGCTAATAATGGATTTCATTTTAAAGATTGTGATGATATAACTATTCAAGGAAATACATTTGACGGGACTTCAAATTATGCAATGCAATATTATGGGCTTGGAGGAACAAAAAGTTATATTGATGGGAATCTATTTTTAAATGCGACAAGTGGATATGGGTTAATTATAAGTCCTGAGCAGGACCCGATTGGAACGGGAAGTTCATCAAATGATAATTCCACAGCGATGAGCATTGACATCACGTGTAATCTTTTTCAAAATAATGCTTACGGAATTATTGGCAGCGGTGATATAAACACCCAAGGAAATGGATCGTATACTAATGGTAACAAATTTGATGGGAATTCATCTTGGGATCTTTGTTGGATGGATTTTGATTCGTATCCAAGTTGGTTTAGTTGGTATCACTCTGCTTCGACTGGCTCTGAACCAAACGCAACGGTTAGTCATCCAAATTTCACTATAAATGCAAGCTCAATTTCATATGCAACGGTTAATTTCGTACCTGCCCCTTTTAAAAATAATCCGGCTTGTTTTTCCAATTTTTTAATTGCCAATCCAGATAGGAATATTAAACCGTATACGAATGAACCAAAGATTTCAAATAACATAGTCAGCAATGAGATAAAAATAAATTCCATTAATACGAATTCTACCGCTACTAACATAGTTTGTTATGATGCATTGGGAAGAATATACGATTTAGAATTAATATCTTTTGAGAATGGAATATATAAATTCAATACAAAAGACCTTGCAGCCGGGGTTTACTTTATCTCGATTAATAACGTACCTTTGAAATTCTATAAATTGCAATAATGAAAAGGGTATTAATAATAATATCTTTTATAATAAGTATTCCAACCGCTTATAGCCAAATAGCCGACAACTGGGTGTTTGGCTATAAATGCGGTTTTAATTTCAGTTCTGGTAATCCAACGTTTTTTCAAAGTGCCATAAGCGCTAAATTGTGTCTGGGTAGTTCATTTCTTGATACTTACCCCGCATTCTATTCGAATTCTATTTCCGATTGTGATGGAAACTTATTATTTTATATTAATGGGGGATGTGCCTGGAATAAAAACAACGTATTAATGCCAAATTATTGCTTTAATGATACCGCTAGCAATGGCTCGCATACTGGTACAAAAATATTAAAAGTTCTCAATAATGATAGTTTATACTATATCTTCTATGAGGCGACAGGAGCCGGATTACGATTTGCAATTGTAAATATGAATGCTGATAGCGGAAGAGGGACCATTTTAAGCACACATAATTTCATAAATAACTATACAGATATTTTTCCACCAGAATTAATTAAGCATACCAACGACAGTAATTTTTGGCTCGTGTGTAAGCCGAATGAGACCCAGATGTTTTCGTATTTAATCACGTCAGCGGGTGTATCCTTAACCCCTGTAATAAGTACCGCTACTGGTATATTTAGCAACAGAGCACCTTTAAGAGCGTCATTAAGCGGCAATTACCTGCTATATAGTGACAAAACTAATAGTGGAGCTTTTAGTTCCGTTTATTGCTGTGATTTTAATCGGTCGACTGGGAGCATAACAAGTATTAAAACATTATTTAACCGGAACGATTTTGTTAATCCGAATGTTGCATTAGAAAACGCAGAATTTTCGCCAAATGATTCATTTGTTTATATAAACACATCCGTAGTTCCTTCCAATAATGCTAGAATAACCCAATTTAAAAGATATTTAAACAATCCTGGAAGTTCACCAATTGAACTCGCTTATATTAGTAATAATATGCCCGGGATGCGCTTGGCTCCTAATGGTAAAATATATCTCTCCAATAGTAATACTATTATTTCCTGTATAACCCGCCCTGATGAATACGGTTATGCATGTAATTTTGTATATAACTATATTGATATTTCACCCGATACAACAAGAGGGAGTTTTCCAAGTGTTTACTTCAAATTACGCCGTCTAAAATTTACATCCAATGCCTTTGTTCCATCGAGTTGCATTAGCGATAGTGTTTATCTCTTAGTTCAAGGAGACACAACCTTTTTAAATTACCGCTGGTATATTTATAACAGCAACGATAGTATTATTGACAGCACAGATATAAAGAACCCTGTACTTTGGCTTGCCAATGGAATATATAAAATAAAACTACGTGCTAAAAACCCGGAATGCTATAACTATACCTGGTGGACGGATAATATTTATGTACATCGCAATCCAAAAGTAATAGCAAACATAGATAGCGAAGCAACATCCTGCTCCCGACATTTTGTAAGAATAAAATACCATGCAGAGGCAGATAGCATACAGGTAAACTGGAATGATGGTATTACAAGTGTTTGGGTAAAAGCAGATACAGCAGGTTATTTAACCCATAACTATTATGACAGCTCTTTTGTCTACCCAATAAAAATAAATGTAAAGAACATAAATTGCAATATTGGAATAACAATATCAGATAGCGTAAAACTTCAACCAAAGCCCAAAGCAAAATTCTATTCAAATAATATAAGTAAAACCTTCCCAATTAAAGGTTGTAGCATCCTCCAAATAAACCTTATCGATAGTAGCAAAAATGCCGATAGTACTTGGTATATTGCTAAGAATTCAAGTGGAGCCAATTTTCAATTCTCCACTTTCAATTTTCAACTTCAAGATACGGGCTGGTTCGATATTGTTCAATACACCTCCACAAAAGATGGGTGCATCGACAGCTTCGTAGTGAAAAATGCAGCGTACGTTGCACCAAAGCCAACTATTAAAATACAAGTAGATTCAACTTTCAAAACCTGCATTCAGGATTACCTAAGGCTGAAAATAATTTCATCCTTTAATGATAGCATAATTATTTACTGGGGTGACGGAAAAAGTGATTACTTGTTCGGGGCGTTAAATTCAGCCACGGCAGATACCATAACGCATCATTATACAAGCGCGGGTTCCTATTTTATTAAAGCTGCTAGTAATAACCGCTATTGCGCTTCACTAGATTCGTTGATACATCTGGTTAGGCCACCTTTACAAATTAAAACTTCCAGCGACACCACAATTTGTAAAGGAAGATTTGCAAATCTCTGGATTGTAGCCTCCGGTGCAGATAGCACCTTTACCTATATTTTAAAAGGTGGAAACATACTTTTTCAAAATAATTCTGGTTTGTTTTTACCTGCCCCAAGCATTAGTACCAGCTATTTTATTGGCGCCATAAATGCATGTGCAATGGATACGATATGGAAACAAATAAATGTAACCGTGAGATCCGCCTTAGCGCTTACTGCCCATGATACCACCTTATGCAAAGGTGCCACCGATACTTTAAGAACCACTGCCTCTGGTGGTGATTCAACAAATTACAATTTCACTTTATTAAAGTTAGGGCAAATATTACAAAGTAACTCTACTGGAGTTTTTGTTTTTAGCACCGATACTACTACAAATTACGCGCTTGTATTATCGGATGGCTGCTCGGTGAATGATACCATAAAATTAACTGTTACCATTCGCCCTCCATTAAAACTACTTAAGGTAAATGATAGCGTGTTATGCAAACCTGGAAGCATAAGCATGCAAGCATTGGGCCTTGGGGGTGATAGTACTTCTTACAATTTTAGATTGTATAAGTCGGGACTATTGCTTCAAAGCAACCATCAAGGTAAGTTTACTTTCTTTAACGACTCAACCACCTCCTACTCCATCATCCTAAATGATTTATGTGGCACGGAGGATACTGTCAATTT
>CANLPK010000161.1 GCA_947492885.1 Bacteroidota bacterium | reverse complement strand
AAAACAATTAATAGATGAGAATTATGGGTAAGGATGCTATAACAAAATAGGAGTACGATGAATACTTGTTTGAAATTTTGGGTGGGTTTATAGAACCAAAGTATCATTCCTAATAAAAGATAGCTTGTAAAAACATCTGCGATTAATTCGGATACGGTATAGGAATAAGAGCTCCCCAAAGCAAGCAGCGTTATCGCTCCTAAAGTAATCCAATGCTTGTTACGTGATTCTGAGAAAACGCGATGTATCAATTCCTGAATTAAAAAGGCTCCTAAAAATGATTGTACTAAAATGGTAAGCCAAAGCGATAATTTCAAGCTGCTGAATCGAAGGAATAATCCGTAAAAGATGGGACGGTCGAAAGGTAATTCAAATTTACAGCCGCTAAAAATATAGGTTCCTGTATCGGGGTAAACCAATGGGAACCGATTGATCAATGCGAATAAAATGCCAATGAAACTCCCTATTATCAGGGTAAGTAGGTTCAATCCTATGGCTTTCGTGTTTTGATTCATCGGGTGAGTTATTTTGTTTCCGTTTCGTAATGTTCAGGGAATCCTAATGGGCGAGCACCATAATATTTAATATTGAGGGTGTATCGGTTAAGTGCTCCATGGCTGTAGAAATTGCCATAAATAAATGAGCTAAGTGGGCTAGCATAAAGTCCGCCAGTATTAACAACAAGATTGAATATCAGAGTTAAAAATAAAAGAATGCTAAAGGCCCATGAATACCTTTTATTTTCAAAAACAAAGGCCGAAAAACGAACGATATACATTAAAAATACTATAAAAACTGCTTGATAAATTCGTGCTATCCAGTCGCCCCACATCTGCCATTCGCCTTGATAAGGTGGTGCCATATTATTAAAAAGAAACAAAATCAATATACTTACCAATAAGCTACGTTCGATGAGGTTCAACTTAAATTTTAAAATCCATCTGCCAGGAATCCAGCAGGCTAGAAATAAAATTGGGAGTGCGAAGAAATTACTATAGAAGAAACAATTGAATAATGTTTCGGGAACCAATTTCACGCGCATCCACCAGGTAGGAATTTGATTGAATATATTTAAGTAGGCATTAATGATAATCTTATAGGTATCGTCGTTGCCCAAATTAAGATTGGCACCCCGAGCTATTAACCAAAAGTGAATAAGTAAAGGTGGAATTATGAATGCCACCCCAGCGATGGCGATAAGGCCAATTCGTTTTCGAAATGGGAAATTTTTATTGAAAAACACAAAGAGCATGACACCAGGCCCAAGAAGTGGAAGCAAATCGTAACCAGTAAATAAAATCCCAATCAAAAATAAATAAATGATGTTTTCTTTAAAGGTTCCTTTCTGCATTTTGTACATCAACGCATAAACTCCCAAGCATAGGGGTACTATCATATTTTGAACGAAAGGTGAACCAATCCAGTACATGATACCGGTGTATGTACAAAGTAATACCATGGATACTTTGGCTGCCACTTCACCAAATTCCTTTTCTATAAATCGGAAGAAGAAAAATAAGGCAAAGAAAATGCTGGCCAAAATGGTTAGCATCGATCCAATGAAAAATCCGGAAACCAAAAAAAAAGGATAGCCAACAACGTACATTAGCTGACGGCGCAATACGACTCCCTTTTCCCATTCAGTATGATCGGCACCTTTAATAAACTTGTAATTGGCTACATATTGTGGCCAATCGTAGTTCACATAATAACCTCCATATACCGTTGGGCGTGTCATGGTGGCAGCATAACCACTCAGCGTGCCAGTATTTAAATACATCTGAAGCAACAATGCAATAAAGCATCCCCATAGCCATGGCTTCAAGGTGGGCGATTTAAATTGGAAATACTTGGAATACATTCGGAGGGTGAAAATAGGAAATTTTTATTTACATCGAATTCGGTTAAAAAGTGGATTATTTGATCATATCGTTTACTTTTTTGCTCTTTCAATTTATCTATCTTTGTACCTCGATTGAAGAAACTGATTTTATCAATCACTTTTATAATTCAATCAACTATCACAAACAATTTATTATTCAACTAAAAAATGGAACACAATACATCCAACAATAACGAAGAAAGCAAATGCCCTTTTCATGGAGGAGCATTAAAACAAAGTGCAGGAAATGGAACCCGCAATCGCGACTGGTGGCCAAATCAATTAAAATTGAATATCCTGCGTCAGTATTCAAATTTATCGAACCCTATGGACGATGATTTTGATTACGCTAAAGAATTCAAATCATTAGATTTAGCTGCATTGAAAAAGGATATCAATGCAGTGATGACCACTTCTCAATCGTGGTGGCCTGCCGATTACGGTCACTATGGCCCCTTCTTTATTCGTATGGCCTGGCATAGTGCAGGCACCTATCGTATCAGCGATGGTCGCGGTGGCGGTGGTGCAGGAATGCAACGTTTCGCGCCCTTGAACAGCTGGCCCGACAATACTAATTTAGATAAGGCACGTTTATTATTATGGCCTATCAAACAAAAATATGGCAAGAAAATTTCGTGGGCCGATTTGATGATTTTGGCAGGCAACTGTGCATTAGAATCGATGGGCTTCGAAACTTTTGGATTCGCTGGTGGTCGCGCCGATGTATGGGAACCCGCTGAAGATGTTTATTGGGGATCGGAAAGCAAGTGGCTCGACGACAAGCGCTATACTGGTGATCGTGAATTAGAAAATCCATTAGGTGCAGTACAAATGGGATTGATTTATGTGAATCCTGAAGGCCCTAACGGAAACCCTGATCCTATTGCTTCTGCTCGCGATATACGCGAAACCTTTGGTCGTATGGCCATGAATGATGAAGAAACTGTTGCATTGATTGCTGGTGGACATACCTTCGGAAAAACACACGGTGCTGCCGACCCAGGCAAATATGTGGGTTCGGAGCCTGCAGCTGCAAGCATTGACCAACAGGGTATGGGTTGGAAAAATACTTACGGTACTGGAAATGCAGGTGATACTATCACCAGCGGATTGGAAGGTGCCTGGACAACCACCCCTACAAAATGGAGTAATAACTTCTTCGAAAATTTATTTGGATATGAATGGGAGCTTACCAAGAGCCCAGCCGGAGCCCAACAATGGCAGCCCAAAGGAGGCGCTGGTGCTGGATTAGTACCTGATGCGCACGACCCTAAAAAGAGTCATGCACCATTCATGCTTACTACCGACTTGGCATTAAGAATGGATCCTGCATACGAGAAAATTTCAAGAAGATTTTTTGAAAACCCGAAAGAATTTGCTGATGCATTCGCACGTGCTTGGTTCAAGCTAACACATCGGGATATGGGGCCAATCTCTCGTTATTTAGGCGCAGAAGTTCCTAAAGAAGAGTTGATATGGCAAGACCCAATTCCTGCGGTTACATATAAATCAATTGATGCTAGTGATATTAAATCATTGAAAGAAAAAATCGGAAATTCAGGATTGAGTATTTCAGAAATGGCTTCTACCGCCTGGGCATCGGCTGCCACATTCCGTGGTTCAGATAAAAGAGGTGGAGCTAATGGTGCACGTATTCGTTTGGCACCTCAAAAAGATTGGGAGATTAATAATCCAACCCAACTTTCTAAAGTATTATCGGCACTTGAAGGCATTCAAAAAGAATTCAATGCCAATGGAGCTGGCAAGCAAGTAGCTATGGCCGACCTTATTGTATTGGCAGGAAGTGTAGGTATTGAAAAGGCAGCAAAAAATGCAGGACATATAGTTGAAGTACCATTTACTGCGGGTCGTGCAGATGCTAGCCAAGAGCAAACAGATATTGAATCGTTCGCCGTGCTGGAGCCTGCAGCTGATGGATTCCGTAATTATTTCAAACCAAAACATAAAACATCGGCAGAAGAAATGCTGATTGATAAGGCGCAGCTATTAAATCTAACAGCACCTGAGATGACTGTTTTGGTAGGAGGGATGCGTACCTTGAATACCAATTATGATGGGTCGAGCCTGGGTGTGTTTACGAATAAATCGGAAAAACTAAGCAATGATTACTTCATTAATTTACTAGATTATAATACCACTTGGAATTCCACCACTGATGCACAAGATATGTTTGAAGGACGTAACCGCAATACAGGTAAAGTTGCATGGACAGGATCAAGAGTAGATTTGATTTTTGGATCGAACTCAGAATTGAGAGCCTTGGCCGAAGTCTATGGCTGTGCTGATTCTCAAGAAAAATTCGTTCACGATTTTGTTGCTGCTTGGACTAAAGTAATGAACTTAGATCGTTTTGATTTGGCTAAATAAGAAGCTCAAATAGCTTATAAAAAAGA
>CANLPK010000160.1 GCA_947492885.1 Bacteroidota bacterium | reverse complement strand
GATGGTAAATATTATGAGTTTGATGAGCCTGTACTATTCGCTGCTCTTGGGAGAAATAAATTCGATGAATCCTACAAAATTGGGAATAACCTAATCAATGTAAAACTTAACAAGGCAATACCAAATCCTAAGCAACAAGTCGAAAAATTGGAAACGGGAATACCTACCATTAAAATAGTAATTGGTGGGGAAGGAGGTCGTCAGGAATATTATTTAAAGCAAGGGGAGAAGAATTTCATCAATGGTTTGAATTTTAATTTTACTAAAGAAATATTTCCTGATGCATTTAATATTATGATTAAAAATGATTCACTCTTATTTATGAGTGGCAACGTTTTTACTCAAATGACGATGGCAACCAAACAGCTCGATACACTGGTTCCTACGGGTGAGCCATTCCCATTAAAGCTGCGATCGCTTTATTCGGATGGGCAAAATAATTTCGTGATAGGCGATTATTTTATGGGAGGTGAGATGAAAATTGTAAGTGAGAAACCGAAGATGGAAAGCGAAAGTGTGATGGCTCTTGCCCTTACAGTTACAATAAATGGCAAATCGAGTGAACAATATTTATATGGACAAAAAGGGGTGCAAGGCAACCCAATAGTTAGGCAAGAAGGAGATTTTCAAGTGGCGATATCTTATGGGTCGAAACCTATTCGATTGCCATTTAAAATTGCCCTCAAAGATTTCATTATGGAAAGATATCCTGGAACCAATAGTGCCGCCTCGTATGCTAGTGAAGTGAAATTAATTGATCCAAGAAACAATGAAAAGCTTGATTATAGAATCTTTATGAATAATATTTTAGATTATGATGGGTATCGGTTTTTCCAATCGTCGTATGACCAGGATGAGGGTGGCACCTATCTCAGTGTGAATCATGATTTTTGGGGGACCTGGATTTCATATATTGGTTATGCTTTACTTACTTTGGGAATGATGATAACACTTCTGAGCAAAAAAACTCGATTCTACCAGCTATCACAACAAATAAAGGCATTGCGAGCCAAACGTTCTGGCATCATGATGATTTTGTTTCTATTTGGTTTCAGCGCTGCAAATGCACAAACTGAGATTGGTGCAAGTACTAGTTCGGTTACGGCCGAACATGCAAAGCTCTTTAGCCGTGTGGTGGTGCAGGATATCAATGGTCGAATGAAACCGATGCATACCATGGATCGTGAGCTGATGCGAAAAATTTCAGGCTCTGAATCCTATAATGGAATGAATGCTGATCAAGTAATTCTTACTATGTTTAGTATGAAAGAAGATTGGATTGCCATGCCAATCATAAAAATTGGTCCGCACACGCAAAAGCTTTTACATACCGAGGCGAAGCTTGTTTCATACAAGGATTTCTTTGATGATGCGGGTAGTTATCGAATAATAGAAGAAGTAAGTAAGGCCAATGACGCCAAGCCAGTTGACAGAGGTACCTTAGAAAAAGAGTTACTAAAAGTTGATGAAAGAGTAAATATCGTTGGGATGATTTTTACCGGAAGTATATTCCGAATCATTCCGATAGCGAACGATCCAAATAATACCTGGGCAGCTGGCGGAGAGCATCAACATGAAAACGCAGATGCTTCGCCTGCAAGTAAGCTTGCCGAAAGTTTTTTCACTCATTATGAATCAGCTTTACATGAGGCAATTCACTCCAATGACTATACTTTAGCTGATAAATTACTTATTGAGTTAAGCGCGTATCAATTGAGAAATAGTGTTTCCGTAATACCCAATGCATCTCAAATGAGCGCTGAAATAATTTTAAATAATCTGGATGTTTTCGGCCGACTTTCATTGTTTTATCTTTTTCTGGGATTGGCTTTATTGGTTCTTTTGTTTCTATCTGTATTTAAACCCAATGCTTCACTTAATAAGGTATTCTATATTTTATTTGCGTTGGTAATTTTCGGATTTACATTTCATACACTAGGCCTAGGGTTACGTTGGTATATTTCGGGCAGAGCGCCATGGAGTAATGGTTATGAATCATTAATTTATATTGCCTGGACGACTACTTTAGCCGGATTAATTTTCACTCGTAAATCAATTGGAGGTATTACTGCTACCATGGTATTGGCGTCCACCGTTTTACTTATTGCGAAATTGAGTTATCTAGATCCGGAAATTACTCCACTTGTTCCCGTACTTAATTCTTATTGGCTTACCATCCATGTATCTTTAGAGGCGGGCAGTTATGGGTTTTTAATGTTGGGTGCTATCATTGGATTGATCAATTTATTATTGATGATGTTTATGACGGAGAAGAACAAAGAAAGAATGTCGGAGATAATTACGGAGATGTCATATATCAGTGAAATGACCTTGATAGGCGGAATTATGATGCTTAGTGTAGGAACCTATCTTGGAGGTGTTTGGGCCAATGAGTCGTGGGGAAGATATTGGGGATGGGATGCAAAAGAAACCTGGGCATTGGTTTCCATTTTAGTCTATGCTTTCATCTTGCACATGCGCATCATTCCAAAAATGAAAGGGTTTTATATTTATAATGTAGCCACATTATTTGGTTTATCATCAGTAATCATGACCTATTTCGGAGTTAACTATTATCTCTCCGGACTGCATTCTTATGCTGCTGGCGATCCAATACCAGTACCAGGTTGGGTATATATTGCCATCACAAGCTTCGTGATAATTTCTGTGGTAGCGTATATTCAAAAGAAGCGGCTAAAAATGAATTTGTAATTCAGAGTTGCTATGCGATTTTCGAATAGCTTTAACTATTAATAAAATCGAATTACTTTCCGATACAGAACTTTCCAAATATGGTTCCTAAGATATCTTTATCGATATCAATCTCACCAGTGATGGTGCCGAGGGCATGGAGTACTGCTTTCAAATCCATAGAGAGGAGTTCGCCGCTTATGCTACTTTGAATGCCTTGTTTTACCGATTCTAAAGCTTGACTGGCCTTGGTTAATGCCTCGTAATGACGGAGGTTCGATACGATGGTATTATTGGCTCCTGTGCTTTTATTTAATAAAACAATATCGTGCAAAAGGGTTTTAAATTCGTTGAGTTGTGTGCCCGTTCTTGCAGCCATATAATGTGCCTTCAAATTGGGAAACTTCAAGGCGGCTTCTTCCTTTAAAGTATCCATCTTATTGCCAATGATGAGCACTGGAATTTCACCAGCGTGTAAGTCAGCAATATCTTTCAATACTTCGCTTTCATTGAGTTCGTTGGTATCGAATACATAAACGATGATGGACGATTGTTTTATTTTTTCAAATGTTTTTTCAATACCTAAATGTTCGATGGTATTGGTTGCTTCTCTTATTCCTGCAGTATCGATGAGTCGGAAGGCAATGCCATCAATCACTAAAATTTCTTCGATGGTATCGCGTGTAGTGCCAGCAATATCACTTACAATGGCGCGCTCTTCTTGCAATAATGCATTGAGTAATGTTGATTTGCCAGCATTGGGACGACCAGCAATGACAGTACTTACCCCGTTTTTTATCACGTTGCCTAACTGAAACGAAGCGGTGAGTGGGTGTATGACGGCTTGTATTTTATCAATCAGCGCAATAAGGTGAGTGCGATTGGCAAACTCCACATCTTCTTCACTAAAATCTAGTTCCAGCTCAATGAGTGCTGCAAAATTAATCAGCTCCGAACGCAGGTCGCCAATAACTTTTGCAAAACCTCCCCGCATTTGATGCATGGCCAATTGATGCGATGATTTGGTATCGGAGGCAATCAAATCGGCCACCGCCTCTGCCTGTGATAAATCGAGTTTCTTATTTAAAAAAGCACGTAAAGTAAACTCACCAGGTTCGGCACCACGGGCGCCTTTAGCAACCATGAGTTCCATCACTCTTTGCAAAATAAATTGAGAGCCGTGGCAAGAAATTTCCACCACATTTTCTCCAGTATAACTATGTGGGGCTTTAAAAAGTGAGACAAGCACCTCATCAATAATCTCATTTTCGGCACTTATAATTTTGCCAAAATGCAAGGTATGGCTGAGGGCCTGGTCCAAATTTTTACCTTTAAAAGCGCTCTCAATGATGGAAATGGCCTCTGCGCCCGAAAGTCGTATCACCCCAATAGCGCCTATCCCTTGTGGGGTGGCGAGGGCTACAATGGTATCATCTAATTGGTAATTTAAACTCATGAATATCAGTTGCTATGAAGATTGAAAGCGCCGTATTTGTTGAATAGTATTGTTTTTTAGTGAAATTGGTACGTCATTAAAAAAAACATATTTTTGTAATACCGAATCGAATAATTTACAGCGGTTAAAATTTTCGTGCTTTGCAAAAATACATTATGCAATCGGGCTTGTTTTCAAA
>CANLPK010000159.1 GCA_947492885.1 Bacteroidota bacterium | reverse complement strand
CAGATTGAAGTCACCAACACCTCATCCACTAGCACCACTTCGACCTATTAACCAAGCGTCCGTCGTTGCGTCTCCGACCAACGACCTCATTACTACCCGACCTTCAATGTATTCTTGGTTGATATCACCAACACTTTCTCGGCGGACAGTGTGTTGGCAGGTCGAGAATTATAGAGTGGAAAGTTACAATGGAAGAGGATGTTTTTGCCTTCTTAGATTTCGAAAGATTAAGTGCTCCGCGTATTGGTTCGCAAGGATGCGTTGAAATTGATGAAATAGTCCGATTCTATTCACATTTAACCTCATTATTCCACACTTTTACTCTTTCCCTAATTACAGTTCATTTTCCTTACATTTGCTGCGTTTCAATAGCCAAATTATATTAATGGACAAACCAGCCAAACGAATTGAGGTACTTGAAGAATCACAAACTATTGCTATGGCTAAGGCCTCCAGGCAATTAAAAGCGCAAGGCTTCGATGTGGTTAACCTCAGTTTCGGTGAACCCGACTTTAAAACTCCCGAACATATACGCGACGCCGCCAAGAAATTCCTCGATGGAGGCTACGTATATTATACTCCTGTAGCCGGTATCCCGGAACTACGAAAAGCCATCAGCGAAAAGTTCCAGCGCGAGAATAACCTCACCATCCTTCCCGAACAAATTGTAGTCTCCACAGGAGCCAAGCACTCTCTCATGAACCTCATTTTGGTATTGGTAGAAGAAGGAGATGAGGTGATTATCCCAACACCATACTGGGTAAGCTATAGCGAAATGGTGAAACTGGCAGAGGGCACTTCTGTATATGTTACAGGCGTTGAAGCCAACGACTTTAAAATCACTCCCGAACAACTCGAAAATTCCATCACAGATAAATCAAGGGTCTTCCTTTTTTCTTCTCCATGCAATCCAACGGGTAGTGTTTACTCCAAAGAAGAATTACATGCACTCGCGAAGGTACTTGCCAAATACCCTCGGATCTATGTTGTAGCCGATGAAATTTATGAGCATATCAATTTCAATGGCCCCCACCAATCCATCGCTCAATTCGAAGAACTGAAAGATCGTGTGGTGATAGTGAATGGTGTTTCTAAAGCATTTGCGATGACGGGCTGGCGCCTCGGATATATTGGAGCCCCCGCCTGGATTGCCGCTGCCTGCGATAAATTACAAAGTCAGTTTACCAGTGGCACCAACGCCATCTCACAGCATGCCGCCATCGCTGCCCTCAATAGCCCGATGGAATCGACCAAGGAAATGTGTGAAATATTCCGTGGCCGACGCGATGTGGTATTCGAAAGAATCAAAAAAATTAAGGGATTTGAGACAAGAGAACCCCATGGTGCCTTTTATTTCTTCCCCAACGTATCCTATTATTTTGGAAAAAAGGCTGGCGATAAAATCATCAGCAACGGTGAGGAGCTCTGTAATTACTTGCTTCACGAAGCCCATGTAGCCATCGTTCCAGGTAGTGCCTTTGGTGCCGAAGGGTATGTGCGCATTAGCTATGCCGCCAGCGAAGCCGATTTATTAAAAGCAATGGATAGAATTGAAATGGCACTCAACAAACTACAATAATTTCATCGCGCGATTGGAAATGTTTGATATCGAAAAAATAAAAAATCAGAAAATCATCATCGTGGGCGATGTCATGCTCGATGCGTATATCTTCGGAAACGTTGATCGCATATCGCCCGAAGCCCCCGTGCCTGTGGTGGCGCAGCGCTCCCAGGAATTCCGTCTTGGTGGAGCCGCCAATGTGGCACTCAATATCAAAGCCATGGGAGCAACACCACTTTTGTTTGGTGTGGCAGGCAACGACGATGATGCCAAAATATTAAAAGCTGAACTCGAAAAAAATAAAATTGCATCGAACTTTATCATCGAAGAAGGGCAACGTCCCACCACCGTTAAAACGCGTATCATTGGCAATAATCATCAATTGCTGCGCGTTGATAAGGAGGTGACCTCGAGTATACTCTCAGCTACCGAAAATGAATTGATTGCACTTTTGAAATTACATATCAAAGATGCAAAGGCACTCATCTTCGAAGATTACGAAAAGGGTTTATTGCAAGAGTCATTCATACAAGCCATCACCCAATTATGTATCGCACACGATGTGCCGGTAATTGTCGACCCAAAGAAAAATAATTTCATGGCATACTCCCATGCCACCCTCTTCAAACCCAATTTGAAAGAGATACGCGAAGGTCTCAAACTCAACCGTCTCGATACTTTGGAGGAGATTGAAGCTGCTGCACGTCAGCTCATTCAGCAAATGCATTTGAAATATGTGATGGTCACGTTGAGCGACCGTGGCGTAATGATTTGTGATGCCCAGCATACCCATCATATCCCTGCACATATTCGCAAGATTGCCGATGTATCTGGCGCTGGTGATACTGTTGTAAGTATCGCGGCACTATGTATGGCGCAGCAGTTAGCACCCGCAAGCATCGCAGCACTCAGCAACCTGGCTGGAGGATTGGTATGCGAAGAAGTAGGCGTCGTGCCATTGAATAAGGAGCACTTCTTTGCCGAAATTAAACGTCTGGGATTGGAATAGGAATTCGTGAATCTTTAGGTAAAGATTACATCAATTCATCTTAGAATATTTACGCTTCTATCTTCTCAATTTTTACTCTTGCATAATAATACAATGCAATTAAAAAGCAGGCACTGTAACCTAAAATCGCATTTCGCAAACTACCCGTCATCGTGATGATGAGCCCAGTACTCAAGGTGCCAATCGTGATGGCTGCTTTTTCTGTTACATCTAAGAAACTATAAAACGAAGAGAGTTCATCTTCCTGAATGGGAATAAGCTTGCTAAAGGTAGAACGATTCAATGATTGCAATGCACCCATCACCAGCCCTACAAAAGAGGCAACAATGAAAAACGGAAGTTTGTCAGTCACCATATAGGCTGCAATACATACAAAAATCCAGATGATTACGGCGATACAAATTGCTTTGATATTTCCAATTTTCATACTAATGCGAGAAAATAAAATGGCGCCAATCGTACCTACAAATTGTAATAACAATACCATCATAATGGTTTCACTATCTTCCAAATGAATAACATCTTTGGCATATAATACTGCGATATACATGATGGTTTGTAAGGCCATTGCACAAAAGAAAAATCCCATCAAGAATCTACGGGTATTGGGTAAATGACGAATACTATTGTAAGCGATTTTCAATTTCTCCATGCCCGCTTTAAAATAATTAATCCCTTTATCGGTGCCAACGGGCTCAATGGGTAAGGCATTGAAGGTAAGTTGTGCAAAGCCTACCCACCATATTGCTACCATTAAAAAGGAAAGCTGACAAGCTACGGTTTTAGGATGTTCGAAGCCTCCCAATCCAAACCATTCGGGGTTTTTAATCATCATTAAATTCACGATCAATAAAATCACACTTCCTAAATAACCATAGGCATAACCACGTGCACTCACTTTATCATAATTCTCTTCAGTGGTTACCAAAGGAAGAAAAGAGTTATAGTAGATGATACTTCCATTGTATCCAATCATTCCTAAAATAATTCCAACAACACCAATCCAATAAGTATCCGCATCAAAAAACATCAATCCAAAACTCGCGAAGGAGCCCAGGTAACAGAAGATTTTCATCATGCGTTTCTTCAAACCTTCTGCATCGGCAATACCCGATAATAATGGACTTAATACCATGAGGATACAAAAGGCAACAGCCAATGCATAACTATATAAAGCATTGCTTTCAATATCAAATCCCATAATATTCACGTATACTTCTTTGGCATCGGCGGCCGAGCCTGCGAGTTTGCGTGATACGTTGGCAAAAAAAGTAGGAAAGATGGCAGCAGTAATTACGAGGGCAAAGGCTGAGTTGGCCCAATCGTACATGGCCCATCGGTTGATGAGTTTCTTACTATTGAAAGGTGCTTTATATTCCATGATGGTGGTGAGAGGCTAATAAAGCAAAGAAAGGGAAAATTATGAGAATAGGAAATTTTCAAGGGAATGAGCTTTGGTTGGGGTGAGCATTGGTTTGAATGAAGGGCACGAGAAATAAATTTCATTCTATGTTCGCCGCAGTTGGTGTTGCGTTTGAGCCTTTGCGTATGCCTCACCAACGGCCTAAAAAAATAATTTCAATGTTTTGTCTTTTAACGGGTCGCACCTACGGTGCTTAATACAAGGTGCGGTGTAATTGTTGCTACTAACAGGTCGCCCTTCTAGGGCTTAATACAAGAACAAATTCTAATTCTAATTTTTTCTAAATGTGTGGGATATAAAATTCATAAGAGTAAAAACTCCTATAAAATCCGAATACA
>CANLPK010000158.1 GCA_947492885.1 Bacteroidota bacterium | reverse complement strand
CTTTATGTCGTTTACTTTTAAGCGAACCAGATATTTTATTACTCGATGAGCCTACGAATCACCTCGATGCCGAGAGTGTTGCATGGCTCGAAACCTTCTTGCAAAATTTCCCAGGAACTGTTATTGCTGTAACGCATGATCGTTATTTCTTGGATAATGTAGCAGGCTGGATATTAGAATTGGATCGTGGAGAAGGTATTCCTTGGGAAGGAAACTATAGTAGTTGGCTGGAGCAAAAGAGCAATCGATTGGCACAGGAAGAGAAGCAAGAAAGCAAACGTCAGAAAGCATTGGTGCGAGAATTAGACTGGGTACGCCAAGGAGCGAAAGGGCGCCAAGCCAAATCGAAAGCGCGCTTGGGTGCTTATGATAAAATGATGAGTGAAGAGTCGAAAGAGAAAGAAGATAAATTAGAATTATTTATTCCATCAGGTCCTCGCTTGGGAGATGTGGTGATTGAAGCCAATGGGGTAAGCAAAGCATTTGGGCATAAAATTTTATTTGAAAATTTCAGTTTCACTTTACCAAAGGCAGGTATCGTGGGAGTAATCGGTCCCAATGGTGCTGGTAAAACCACCCTCTTCAAAATGATTATGGGCTTGGAAGCACCAGATAGCGGTACTTTCAAGGTAGGTGAAACGGTAAAAGTTTCTTATGTGGATCAAAGCCACGATAGCTTAAACCCAGAGCAAAGTATTTTTGAAGCCATCAGCGGTGGCACCGAAAATATGATTGTAGGTGGCAAGCAATTGGTATCGAGAGCATATATCGGAAAGTTTAATTTCGGCGGACAAGATCAACAGAAAAAAGTAGGTGTACTCTCCGGTGGTGAGCGCAACCGTTTGCATCTGGCCATGACCTTGAAAGACGGTGGTAACGTGCTTTTGCTCGATGAGCCTACCAATGATATCGACGTAAATACTTTGCGTGCACTGGAAGAAGCCATAGAAAACTTCGCTGGTTGTGCCGTGATTATTAGTCACGATCGCTGGTTCCTCGACCGTGTGGCAACGCATATCATTGCCTTTGAAGGCGATTCACAAGTGGTATTCTTCGAAGGTGATTATAGTGCCTATGAAGAAAGCTTGAAGAAACGCAAAGGCTATAGTGGTCCGCACCGCGTGCGTTACAAGGATATTAGTGGTGGCGTAATGAATGCGTAATCAGCAATCAAACGAATAGAAAATGTTTACGGGTATCATAGAAAGTTTAGGCAAGGTCATCGCTATCGAGAAGTCGGGAAGCAATATCACTTATACCATTAATTCCAGAATTTCAGATTCATTAAAAGTAGATCAAAGTGTGGCTCATAACGGCGTTTGCTTAACTGTAATTGCTGTTGATGATAATCAACATCAGGTCACTGCCATTGATGAAACACTTCAAAAAACCAATATGAAATTTCTTCAAATTGGGTCAGAGATAAATTTGGAACGCTGCCTTAAACTGGGTGAAAGGCTTGATGGGCATATGGTTCAAGGACATGTAGATCAAACAGCGAAATGCATTCAAAGGAAAGAAGAAAATGGAAGCTGGATTTTTAGTTTTGAATATGATGCCACACAAAATAATATCACGGTAGAAAAAGGAAGTATCTGTATCAACGGGGTAAGCCTTACTGTGATTCATTCTCAGCGTAATTCATTTTCAGTTGCCATCATTCCTTATACCTATGAGCACACGGTATTTCATCTAATCAATATGGGCGATGAAGTAAATCTTGAATTCGATATCCTCGGGAAATATATTACCCGCTGGATGGAATTGAATCAGAATGCTACTTCACAATCGTAAATAGCTTCTGCAAAAAATTCCTTCTTTTAATTCAAAAAAAACGGTTTACTTTGACCTTACATGTTACGTAAACTAAGGAATCATTTCACACCCAATAGTGCCATCAACGAAGACGATTATCGCAAAGCCGGCTTGCTCATTTTTGGACTGCTGCTCATTGCAATAGGCTCCTGCGTGTCAGCTACAGCATGCCTTGTGCTCCAAGTTACAAGGGGAGCGATTATCTTAGGTGCCTTAAGTCTATCCTCGATTATTTTATTGTTATTGTTTAAAAATGAGCAATGGAGATATCACCGAACAGCCAATACTTTTATATTTTCAATCGTTTTATCAATTGGCCTTTGTGTATTTTTTGATGGAGGAATTTATTCGGCCGTACTTCCATGGTTTGCCCTGGCTGCGGTAGGAGCCATTGTGCTATTATCGAAACGAGAAGCCATGCGATGGGGAATTCTCATTTCATTGATTGTGATTTCTTTCTCCTTTCTTAACTATAATGATATTGCTGTAAGTAAAGATGTTCCAAAGTCGGTGTATCCGATGTTTATCTCTATTTGTACCCTGGGATTAATCATGGCTTTCTTCATGATAATTCAATATTTTGAAGACACGCTGATGCGCTCCATGGCGGCCATTCATGCTCAGAAAATTGTCATTGAAAGAGAGCAAAAAAGAAGTGATGAATTACTGCTGAATATTCTCCCCGAAGAGATCATGCGTGAACTAAAGGAAACCGGTAAAACCCGCGCCTATAGCTATGAACAGGTATCTGTTATTTTTGCCGACTTCAAAGATTTTAGTAAAATAAGTGCAACGCTTACTCCGGAAGTTTTGGTAGAAGCATTGGAAGATTATTTCGAAGCCTTCGATAATATTATAAAGGATTTCGATATTGAGAAAATTAAAACAGTAGGCGATGCCTATATCTGCGCATCAGGAATTCCGGTTGCTAATAATTCCAATGCCTTCATCGCAGTGGAAGTAGCACAAAAGTTTTTGGATGTGATTGATGCGTATAAAATTAAAAGAAAAGACAAAGTGCTTTTTGATATCCGTATCGGAATTCATACCGGCCCTGTGGTAGCGGGTGTTGTGGGCATTAAGAAATTCGCTTATGATATTTGGGGCGATACTGTGAATACGGCAGCACGTATGCAAGAGAATGGGGAAACCAATTTGATTAATGTATCGCAATCGACCTACGATTTAATTAAAGATAAATACGATTGCTCGTATAGAGGAAAAATTTCAGCGAAGAATAAAGGAGAGATTGATATGTATTTTATTCAAGGAATAAAATCATAAATAGAAATCTTTTGTGATAGAAATATATTCGGGATGGCGCGTTCCATCCTCATTATAAATAACAAGCGAAGTTTCAATATCCGATCGTTTTGTTTTTCCAAATCCGAGCACTACCCTCTGAAAGGCGCTACTGGACTTGCTTTGAATGCGGGTGGTATGAAATTTATGCAACCCATTCGAAATACAAATTGCTTCAAACTTTTCTCCGGCATTCGCTGGAATAATCACAAAAAATGCTCCCTTAGTTTCCAATAAGCGTGAGGCATGTTGTGCCAATTCATCAAAATTAAGTGTAAACTGAGTCGCTAATTTTTTCCGCCGCTCTGAAATATTTTGTGTGTTATTACCCTTCTCGAATTCGGGCACTTCAAAATAAGGAGGGTTGCTTACAATCAAGTCGTAATGAATTTCGGGATGAAAATTCTGAAGGGGTTCATGATAAGTTTTCATTCGAGAAGCAAAGGAGGCATTTTCAAAATTGAATGCCGCTTCATTACAGCTTGCTTCATCAGGTTCTATGCCATGAATGATGGCGTTAGGGAATTTCTGTGCTAGCATCAAGGCAATAACTCCGCACCCCGTTCCAATATCCAAAACAGAATTTGTGTTGGCATCATGCATCGTAATAGCACCCAGCAATACCGCATCGGTATTTACTTTTAGTAAACTATCCCGATGTCGAACCTCAAATTCTTTAAAACGAAAAATCATATTTTTGGTTTGACGGCACGCAGCATTTCTCTTTTGCCTGGTGCACCTGCCATACGTTCTACTTCTAATCCTAAGTCGCGCATGGCACGTTTCAAATTGCCAGTGACACTATAGGTTACAAATACACCTCCTGGTGCCATGAGCGATACCACATTGGCAATCGTTTCGCCTTCCCACATTTCTTGCTGACTATGGCGTGAAAAAGCATCGTAAAAAATCAGATCGTATTTTAAATCAGATTGAAATTCTTCAAGGCTGGTATTAAATATTTTCACCTCACAATTGCCCAGGTATAAAGTCATCGGATTGAGTTCCTGCTCCGTTTGTTTTTTATACTGTTCAACCAAATAATCCTTTAAATGCTTTTGCTTTAAATATCTTGTGTAGTTGGTATTCTTAATAATGTCTAACGGCACTAAAAATGGTTCAAGGGTATGATAGGTGAAGGGTTCAATACAGTTGTAATCGGCAGTGAGCATGGCATTTAGCCCTGTTCCAAATCCTACTTCCAAAATTTTTAGCGGGCGATGCCCCGTGCTTAAAATAAATTCCAGTCCCGTTTTTATAAATACATGTAACGACTCCTGCACCGCCCCATG
>CANLPK010000157.1 GCA_947492885.1 Bacteroidota bacterium | reverse complement strand
ATATTTTAGCACAGAAATATTTTAGAAGAGCAGGTGTTCCTCAACCCGACGGAACTACAGGAGGCGAGCGTAGCATTAAACAAGTAGCTCACCGTTTGGCTAATTGCTGGAAGAAATGGGGCGAAGAGTATGGATATTTCGCAACGCCTGCCGATGCTCAAAAATTTTATGATGAAATTGCATTCACCATTGTAGGTCAATATACTGCACCCAACTCTCCTCAATGGTTCAATACTGGATTACATAGCGAATATGGAATTACAGGGAAGCCACAAGGACACTATTTCGTGAATCCTATAACAGGTCAACTCGAAAAATCAACTTCTGCTTACGAACGCCCACAGCCTCATGCGTGCTTTATTTTAAGCGTAGATGACGACTTGGTTAACGAAGGTGGAATCATGGATTTATGGGTACGTGAAGCGCGTATCTTTAAATATGGTAGTGGTGTTGGTACCAACTTTAGCCGTATTCGTGGTGGTGGCGAAAGATTAAGTGGTGGTGGAACTTCAAGTGGATTAATGAGCTTCTTGAAAATTGGTGACCGCGCTGCCGGTGCAATCAAAAGCGGTGGAACTACACGACGAGCTGCAAAAATGGTTTGTCTCGACCTGGACCATCCAGAAGTAATGGAATTCATTAAATGGAAAATGGGCGAAGAGAAAAAAGTAGCTGCCTTAATCGCTGCAGGTTATGATAGCGGTTACGAAGGTGAAGCATATGCTACCGTTGCCGGACAAAACAGCAATAACTCTGTTCGTATTCCAAATTCATTCTTCGAAGCATTGCATGCTGATGGAGACTGGAATTTAATTGCTCGTACTGATGGCCGTATTATGGAATCGGTGAAAGCACGCGACATGTGGAATCTAATTAACGAAGCCGCTTGGGCATGTGCCGATCCAGGTGTTCAATTCGACACAACAATCAATGAATGGCATACTTGCCCTGAAGGAGGACGAATCAATGCAAGTAACCCTTGCAGCGAGTATATGTTCCTCGATAATACCGCTTGTAACTTGGCTTCTTTAAACTTAATGAAGTTTTATAATGCCGATACCCGCGAACTTAATGTTAAAGCAATTGAGCATGCTACCCGTTTATGGACGATGGTATTGGAAATTTCGGTATTGATGGCTCAATTCCCTAGCCCTGAAGTGGCACAATTGAGTTATGACTACCGTACTCTAGGTTTGGGATACGCTAACTTAGGAACCGTATTAATGGTTTCAGGTATTCCTTATGATAGTCCAGAAGCAACCGCAATCTGTGGTGCAGTATCGGCTATTTTAACAGGTCGTTCCTACGCTACTTCAGCAGAAATGGCCGAAGTGCTTGGTGCATTCCCTAAGTATACTGAAAATAAAAATCACATGTTACGTGTAATGCGTAATCACCGTTATGCTGCTTATAATACCGTTGCTAATTGCGAAGGATTATCGGTGAAGCCAGTGGGAATCGATCCTAAATATTGCCCAAACGAATTGCTTACAGCTGCTTGTAATGCATGGGATGCGGCTTTAGAAATGGGAGAGAAGTTTGGTTACAGAAATGCCCAAACAACCGTTATCGCACCTACTGGAACTATTGGTTTATTAATGGATTGCGATACCACAGGTATTGAGCCCGATTTCTCATTAGTAAAATACAAAAAATTAAGTGGTGGAGGTTATTTTAAGATTGTGAATCAAGCCGTACCTGCAGCATTGAAAAACTTAGGTTATGCGCAATCGGATATGGATGCCATTGAAAAATATATCATCGGTCATGGTACCTTGGTAGGAAGCGAAAGCGTTAGCCACTATGCATTACAAACGCATGGTTTTACCAAAGAAGATATTGCTAAAGTAGAAGCACAATTAAAAACAGCATTCCAAATAGAATTTGTTTTCAATAAATTCTCTTTGGGAGAAGATACCATGGAGCGTCTTGGCTTTACCCGTGAACAATATGAAGCACCTAACTTCAATATGCTACGTTCACTAGGTTTCAGCCGCAAAGAAATTGAACAAGCCAATACATGGGTATGCGGAAGTATGATGATTGAAGGAGCTCCTAACTTAAAAGAAGAACATCTTCCTGTATTCGATACCGCCAACCGTAATGGAAATCATGGTGAGCGTTTCTTACACGCACATTCACATATTCGCATGATGGCAGCGGCTCAACCTTTCATGAGTGGAGCAATTAGCAAAACCATTAACTTGCCCAACGAAGCAACCATCGACGAAATTGCTGCATGCTACGAAATGAGCTGGAGCCTTGGATTGAAGGCGAATGCATTATATCGTGACGGATGTAAATTATCACAACCGCTAAGTACCAAGAGCGAGGTGAAAGATGAAGAAGAAACCATGGAGCCAAGTCTTGAAATGGTTGAAAAAATTCTCGCTGAAAATGCTGATAAGAAAGTTGCTGAATTAACTCCAGATGAAGTATTAAATGCAGCGATACGTATTATCAACTCAAGTACTGATACTATTTTCAAACGCAAACTCTCTAATATCGTTGAGAAAAAACGCCTTCCGAATAAGCGTGCTGGTTTTACTCAAAAAGTAAAAATTGGCGGACAAACAGTATTCGTACGTACAGGTAACTACGAAGATGATACTTTGGGAGAAATCTTCATCGATCTTCACAAAGAAGGAACCACCGTTCGTAGTTTGATGAACTGCTTTGCAATCGCAGTATCTATTGGCTTACAATATGGTGTTCCATTGGAAGAATACGTTGAGAAATTTGCCTTCACCCGCTTTGAACCTGCTGGTTTTGTTGAAGGTCACGATAATATCAAAAATTGTAATTCAATCGTAGATTTCGTATTCCGCCTTTTAGGATTCGAATATTTAAGTAACGACGACTTGGTTCAAGTGAAGCCAAATCGCTCATTCGATGCAAGCAATATCAATAACTTCAGCGATGTTGAAGTGAAACCTGTACCGGTTTCTAAAACTATCAGCGAGCAGGTAAGTGAAGTAACACCGATGGTTGCAAGCAAAGTAGTAAACAGCGACGATTCAGGTTTGAGTCAAATGAACGAACATAACAAAAACCAACAAAGCGATGCTCCTATTTGTAATGTTTGCTTCCATACTACTGTTCGTAGTGGAGTATGTTATAAATGCCTCAATTGCGGTAACAGTCTTGGCTGTAGCTAAGTTAGAGATAAGTTAGTTTAGATTAAAATTAACGCACCCTCCATCAGGGTGCGTTTTTTATGCCTATGATATTCAGGGGCTTATTGGGTTGTTGTATTCTTTTATCATGCCAAAAATCGGCTAAAAGGATAATAATTGAGAAGGCAGACTAAATTTAGAAGTCAATTATAATAGGCATTACAACCGAACGGTGTAAAATAATTGAGGTTTCATTTTGTGCATCGCATCAAAAAATATTAACTTGCAACAAAATCTGCGAGAATATAATTCGTGTTTAATCGATTTAAATTCCTTCGCAGAATTAGCTACCAAGTAGGACAAAGAAGAATGCCAAATCTAGATAATCATTTAAAAATCAGTAGGTGTCCGCACTGTCATATCAGCAATCCGAATCTTTCAGGCTTAATTCCAGAGTTTACAACAAAAGAAGATAATGCTACCAATTTAAGATTCTGGAGGGTTTATATATGTGCACGCTGTGGAGGTGTAGTCACAGCCTATTGTAATGAAACGATTCGAATGGTGGTCAAATATTACCCGGAATTGGAAACGGTAGATGAAGCCTTGCCTCCTAAAGTAAGAACCTTTCTTCAACAAGCTATTGATAGCACTTTTGCTCCCGCAGGAGCCGTTATGTTATGTGCCAGCGCCATTGATGCTATGTTCAAAGAAAAGGGCTATATGGATGGAGGAATCTACTCGCGCATCAGCTATGCTATTACCGATGGTTTGATGCCTAAGGAAATGGAAGAATGGGCTCATGAAGTGCGACTTTATGCCAAAGATCAGCGCCCTTCCGATTTCTCTTCAAGTTTACCTACTGTTGATGACGCTAAGCAAGCAATAGAATTTACAAGAACCTTGGCACAATATCTTTTCGTACTGCCTACAAAAGTTCAAAAAGGAATTAATTCGAGTAAAAATGCTGTCGATAATTTGAGAGATATTCCAGGAATAGATCTCTAAAAAAAAGAACCGAAAATTACTTCCCGGTTCTCTTATTACATTTTAATTTTTCAGGTATTTATCTAACCATTCAAAGAAAACTCTTTGCCATAGAATAC
The DNA here is from genome assembly GCA_947492885.1 of Bacteroidota bacterium. GTDB lineage: Bacteria > Bacteroidota > Bacteroidia > UKL13-3 > UKL13-3 > CAINMV01. The sequence goes on along the minus strand of CANLPK010000157.1, from coordinate 252 downwards.
TATTTTGTGGTTTGGTTACCCAGTGGCCTTCATCAGGAAAATACAAGAAGCGTGATGGAACACCTCTGATTTGAGCTGCAGTAAAGGCTTCCATACCTTGCCCTAAAGGCACTCTAAAATCTTTTTCATTATGAACAATAAGTATTGGAGCATCCCAATTTTTCACAAATCTATCTGGAGAAAATTGGTCGTATTGATTGGCATTCTCTTTTTGCCAATAAGGTCCTTTAAAATCATGATTCACAAAAAACA
>CANLPK010000156.1 GCA_947492885.1 Bacteroidota bacterium | reverse complement strand
ATTGGCTGAAAGTATCAGCAACCAGAATATTTTATTAGCCATTAATCAATAATAATTTTTTTGTAAAATACCTGTTCGGCATTCTGTACGCGAAGAACGTAAATCCCTTTGGCAATTGATGTAGTAGAAACTGTGTTTTTTTCTTCATTCAACTGTTGATTAAAAATAATCTGTCCGTGAAGATCAATAAGTTCCATCATACCCCCGCCTTCTCCTAGCTCAAAATCCACATTGAGTAAGCCTTTAGATGGATTAGGGTAAACTTTTATCGTGCTCTCTGTATTCGTATTCGCCAACCCTGTTTTTTGATAGTTATACTGCCCAATACAATATTGCCCTCGTCTGATCTCGTTCACTAAAAAACTTCCTTTCTTATCGGTTAGGGTTCCTGCACTCTTAACGGCGGTGTTCACAACCTGCCAATCGTCCAAATATTTTTCACGATAAAGCAATACCAGGCTATCTTCACTCTTCGTAATAAATCCATAATCAACCGACTCCAACCCACTGAAACTAATGGGCGCACCGCCTTGATAATGAAAACGAATACTTCCTTTTAGCTTTTGCAATTGCAATCCATCCACCGTCCAGAAGCCCCTCGTATTGGCCTGAATGCCCGTCTTAGTAGAACTTCCATTGGTAAAATCCCAACTGCGATTGATGTATAACATGGCCGAATCAGTCACCTGACTCACCACCACATTGCATATTTCATTGTCATAATTAACAGAGCCCGAATTTTTAATCCAATAGTACTGAGAGGTATTTGCATCGGGGATTAAATTCTGCATATCAAAAAACACCCGAAAATTGGGATGCGTTAAATAGGCGAAATTATAATAACCTCCAGGTGAGGCATAGTCGCTAACTATCTGTTGCCGTTGATTTAAACTATCCAAATAATCAATCCGTATTGGAAATTTATAGCCTAAATAAGGATATATCGAATACGTTGCAATCTTGGTATGGTAATCGGTACTGGTAGGATTATTAATAGTGATCTTGGTTGATTCTAATTTATTCGAAACATAATCTTTGTTCTTGAAATACAAATTAGGTGTTCTTGATACGGCGCTTCCAAAATAACTCAATAAGGTATCCGTGCTTATCGCAGTAAATCTTCTTTCTGCATGCAACTTTCGGCATCCTGCGAAGAACAATGCAGTATCTAAAAAGCGCAGACCATGAATCATATCACATCCTTTTTGATAGGAATGAACCCCATAGGTAAAAGCTTGTGGTACATTATCCAATGCATAATAACCCGAATCTTTTAGGTGTGCAAACTGAAGGCAATACCGGTGATTATTGTCAATCGATTGATGGTAGGCCGCTTCTCCATAAAAATGCTCTGTAAATAATCGCTCACAATACGAGGCCCAGCCTTCATTAATCCACATCTCTTCTGCACTGGCACAGGTAATATTATCGCCCCACCACATATGCGATAATTCATGCGCCCATAAGGTCTCATAATTGAAGCTACCATCTGCGGCATATATTGGATAAGCAATATTGGTTGCATGCTCCATGGCGCCACTATTAAATGGCACTAGACTATAACCAGCCACTTCAAAAGGATACGGACCAAATAATGTTTCGAAATGAGAAATGGTTGCTTTTAATTTTTGAAACGACAGCGCTACTTTCTGTGTATCCTTTGCCTCGCAAGCAATACGAGTATATAATTTGCGCTGGTCGATACTCGTAAATGAATCCATCAGCAAGGTATATGGACCAATATTGCAACTTGCCAAATACGCTGGAATAGGCTGTGGTAAATGATATGAGTAGGTGCTGTAAATTCCGGTATCAATTTGCGATATTAATACACCATTACTTATGGCTTTTAAATTTTGCGGACAAGAGATACTAATATCGAATGCTTGTTTGCTTTTGAAATTATCAATGCACGGAAACCATGCTCTGCCTAGGTTGTGAGGTATCGATTTAAATCCTACACCCAAATTGAATGCATAATTTCCGTTCCAGTACCAGCCTCCCCAGGCACTGGCGTCCTGCATTGGAGTACCTTGATATACAATGGTGAGTTGATAGATTGAATCCTTAATTAACGCCGTTCCGAAGTTTAAAAAAATTAAACTGTCATTATAAAAATAAGTGGTAGTTAAATTCGAGCACTCCAGCTTCATGATTTGCATACGCAATAAATCAAGTCGTATTCGTACCACATTATTGAGCTTTGCACGAATAAAAAGTATTGCTTCTCCTCTAATTGTTTTTGTAGACAAGTCGGGTGTGATATGCAAACTAATTTTAGAAATGCTGATACTATCGCTTCTGAAATCATTGCGTTGGGCCTGTATCAAAACCGGTAACAAAAAAAGCAAAAAGAATAAGCGCTTTTTCATGTTTAAGGGGCCATTATATTTATAAGCTTCTCAACATATTCGGCATAGATAGGAGTTAGAAAGGTCTCTCCATTGGTTCCGTAATTTATGCAAGTGATATAATAGTTATTATTATATGGGTAATAATATACCTCACAGGCATACCCTAAATCGCCTCCAGTATGCCCTATCCTTACCTTCTGTAGATCACCCGAATACTTGCGAAACAATCCCAATCCAAAATACGAATCAGCTTCACTGAACTTCCATTGCATCATGGTATCAAGGGTAGCCTGTTTTAAAATTGTTTTATTAATAAAAACACCTTTTACGAATTTATCCAAGTCGAATACATTACTATGAACTCCTGTATATCCATTACCACTGCCAGGTACAATATTACTCACATTAACTAAGGTGTGTTTATTATACAAATCAAAATATCCCTGAGCCGTAGTTTGAGGCAAGGCATCATGCCAGTGATAATAGGTATCGTTCATCCCTAAGGGTGCAAATACTTTTTCTCGTAATAAAACATCATGCCCCTTGCCTGTGATTTTCTCAATGCACATGGCAACTAAAATGGTATTGGTATTCGAATACTTCACGCCTTGATTGGCTTCAAAATCGGGTTCCTGATTCTCCACAAACTTTAATAACTCCTCGGGAGTCCAGTGTTTATTAGGGTTATTGAGCACCGACAAATAAAAAGGTGAGCTACGTATCAGATCATAGATTCCAGTAGTATGTTGCATACAATCACGGATGCTTACCTTGTCGGCATTCTTGATATTTTTCAGTACCGATGCATCAATCCATTTACTGATGGGGTCGTTCAAGTTAATAATACCTTCTTCTACCAGTTTCATAGTTAATACGCCCATCATCATTTTGGTAATGCTGCCTAGCTTTTGGACAGTGCAAGGGGTATAATCAATATTTCTTTCCATGTCCGATTTACCTGCGGCACCATACCAAACTCCTGTGCTATCACCAACTAACAATGAAACTCCCGGCAATCCCTTCTTCACATATTCATCCATCAATTCCTGTAATGCCGCACTCTTTGGATGACTCGATGGTGCCGCCGCAATGCATGCCACAGTATTTTGCACCTCGGCCTTTTTACATGCATCGAAAACCAATATACCAATGATTCCGATAAAAAATATCCATTTCGTTTTCATAGAATTAAAATTTAGGGGTTCCTTTCATGGCCTTTTCCGTATTGCTAAGTTTCTTAAACGCTGCCATCGGAAAAGCATAACTGATATTGAAAATATTATATGGCAACAATGGCACATACGATTTTATAAAAGGCGATTGCAACATATTCTCATAGCTTACCGCGATATAAGTGTCTTTCTTAAGATGATATCCAATACCTAAATTAAGATTAAACATCATCTGTGCTCTTCCTAATTTATGCGTGGCTTCATACACACCATTATTCAATGCAAATTGCGGACTTGTTGGGATACTATGCAAATAACCTGCACCCAAGAATGCTTCGGCAAATAAATGCCCCGATTGAAATCGGTACCCAATGGCGGTATTAATTGGAATGATACTTTGCAAAAAGCGATGGTACCCATATCCGATCGATACTTTCTGCAAGAGCAAATGCTTATCACCTTTATTCCATTGATAAGTGCCCGAAACCTTTACCAACGGGTGAATGGGGGCTTCAAATAATCCAGCAAACATGGAAGCTGGAAAAGCATATTTCATGCTTCCTGCGCTTAATTCGAAGGTCTGCCATTTTTGTGCATTGCCCACCAGGGTCATTGTACACAAGCAAATTAAAAGGACTCGTTTCATAATTATAAAAGTTGATGTTCTAACAATATTTCTTGAATTAACATCTCTGTATGATCTTGATAAAAAATATTTAAAGGCTTCACCTGATAAAGCCAGTTGCGTAAATAATGCTCAAAGTTATGATTAATTTCAGTGACCATCGTGCCTCCCAAATGTTCAAATGCCTTGGCATTACATTTCTGTTCGTATTGGTTGAACATAGGAATAACCATCACCTTTTTGGCCAGATGCGTTGCTTCTGCAGGTGCCTCAAACCCTCCACCCGTTATCAATCCAGTACATCCTTGCAAACTTTTCAGGTAAGAATCATTATCTACAGGAATTAC
>CANLPK010000155.1 GCA_947492885.1 Bacteroidota bacterium | reverse complement strand
ATAGCAATATCACAGGTAGCAATGCCAATGCTAAAGTATTCAGTCAATACATTCGTTTCACCAATGATGCTTGGAAGTCAAATCAAGCGAATTGTGTAGATGGTACCGCATTATTCGCATCTATTCTTTATAAAATGGGAATTGAACCAGTAATGGTTTTGATTCCAGGTCATTGCTTCCTAGGTTTCTATGATCGCCCACGTGTAAATAGCAAAGGCGAACAAATTCAAGATCGTGAGAGCAATTTATTCTTCCTTGAAACAACGATGATTGGAAGCAAAACTGTAGATGAATCAAAAATCTCTGATCGATTATTAGATGCGTTTAATGTCATGCTAAGCGATGATGCTAAAAGAGATTACGATTTTGCAAAGAAATCTTTTCTTGCTGCATTATTAGTGGGTGCTCAAGAAGCCAAAGATTACAAAGCGTATTTCGGCGACCCTTCAAAACATTGTTATATGATTGATGTTGATCAATCGCGTAAGGAAGGGGTTACCGCAATACCTGCGTATTAATCGATTGATTAATACGTGGTATTCAATAAACCTTAACTGCCTCTAAATACAAATTATTTCAAGTGCTGATAACGAAGTTTGACTGGTATATAATCCGAAAGTTTGTATTAACCTTTATCTTCATTTTACTGATTCTAATTGTAATCTGTATTGTGTTTGATATCTCCGAGAAGATTGATGATTTTTTAGGTAAGAATATCCCTGTTTCAAAAATATTTTTTGAGTATTACTTAAATTTTATCCCCTGGTTGGTAAATACTTTCAGTGCATTATTTGTATTCATTACAGTAATCTTCTTTACCTCCAATATGGCATCGAAAACCGAGTTCGTTGCGGCATTGGCCGGAGGTGTTAGCTTTAATAGAATTATCCGGCCCTATATTTTGGTGGCGACTGTAATTGCAATATTGTCATTCCTGCTTAGTAGTTATGTATTGCCTAAATCGAATAAAAAGCGATTTAAATTTATGGTGGAGTATATTAATAATAAGCACAATGGTTGGAGCCATAATGTGCATCAACAAATTTTTCAAGGTCAGTTTATATATATCCAAAATTTCAATGCAGAGGATAAAATTGGATACAAATTCGCACTTGAGAAATTTGAGAATTCCCGACTAATACAAAAAACGGAAGCGGATAGAATTATTTGGAATGATACCGCCAAAAACTGGAAATTGGAACATTTGGTGATTCGTGATTTTAAAGATGGTGAACAGTTGCTTTCTACGGAACATGAAAGAATTGTAGTGATGAACTATAAACCCGAAGACTTTGATGATAAAAGTACTGATATCACAACCATGACCGACCCCGAGCTGCATGATTTTATTGCACTTCAAAAGCAACGGGGTGTTGGAAATATAAAAGAATACTATGTTGAATTATACAAGCGAAAAGCACTCCCATTTGCCGGAATAATTCTTACTTTTATTGGTGTAAGTATTGCTTCTCGTAAAATTAGAGGTGGCATCGGTATGCACCTGTTTTTGGGCATTGCTCTGGCATTCACCTATATCTTAATTATGCAAGTGGCCAATACCTTTGCCACCTATAGCGATCTTAATCCATTGATTGCAGTATGGTCTCCCAATATTATTTATACTATCATTGCATTTGTAATTTATAAATATGCCCCAAAATAATTCCAATCAAGAAGCGAAAGGCCTTTCGCCATACGCTATGCTTCATGTATTGGTTATCATTTATGGATTTACACCCATCTTAGGTAAATTAATAAGCATCGATGCGTTGCCTTTGGTATGGTGGCGATTATTAATGTCGACCATCGTATTGATTGGTTATTTCATGTATAAAAAGTTTACACTGGAAATGCCAACCAATATATTGATTTTAATGATTCTTACTGGCTTTGTTGTGGGTTTGCATTGGGCCACATTTTATCAATCAATCAAAGTGTCGAATATCAATACAGCCATGTGTGGGTTTGCCACCATGACTTTATTTACAGCACTGCTCGAACCACTCTTTTTTAAACGAAGAATTTCATTAATTGAAATCTTGCTAGGGTTGAGCACACTGATTGGCTTGTTTATAATAGCCTATAAGAATGATGTGCAAATGGAAGGTATTTATTATGGCATGGCGGCAGCTTTTACTGCGGCAATTTTTGTAAATATCAATGTCAAGTTTGCTCGTCGTCATCACGCCTATAGCATCACCTTTTTCGAATTTGTTGGGGCTTTTATATGCCTTTCTATAATTTCACTCCTGCTTGGCCAGCAACCCTGGTTATTACTTAAAACTCCTATCGATATCTTTTGGCTTTTGGTTCTGAGTATTGTATGTACGGTATTCCCTTTTATTGAAGCCACTAAAATTGGAAAGCATATCAATCCGTTTACTATGGTATTGGTTAATAATCTAGAGCCTATTTATGGAATTGTTTTGGCGTTTATTATCTTCTCAAAATCGGAAGTAATGAACTTGCAATTTTATATCGGTGCAGGCATCATCATTGCAGGCGTATTTATTTATCCGGTGCTGAAACGGAAGTATTAATTCGTTCATAACATTTTAATCCCTGATACGTGCCACTCTCAGTGTTTAATATCTCAATTTTTGAAATCAAGTGATACTCATTTGATGTATACTCTTGATAGCTAAGTAAAATTAGCCTATCGTATTCATGATCCATGAATTTATGTGTGGTGAAAGGGGTAGTATAATCGATGTCTGGTGCTGCCTTGGCAACAAAATACCCTATGGGCTCTCCAATGATTAAGATGCTTTCATTCGATTGATGATGTATTGCCTGAAGAAATTGCATCACCACCGGCCTAGCATCGTTCGATTCTTTATTGGAGTAAGTTCTTGAAACTCTTAGCACAAAGGGTATTGAAATGATTATAATTACGATTAGATAAAGATATATCGGGATGCTTCGTTTTAATTTTACTTGTATAAAGTTTATAATAAAAGGGAGAAACATATAAGCGCAAACCAGTAGGGGAGGGTTGTACCTTGAGTAGTTTTCGGAAGTGAGTAATAAAAAAATCAGATAGCTAAAAAATACAATCCCTATCCTTTGCTCCCAATTGGATTTGACAATTTTAATATTCAGCCAGAAATAAACACAGGCCATGATGATCAACAGTACCCAAGGTTGCATCAAATAGGGGTATGGAAGAAATCTTTCCCAGCTATGTATTAATCGATACCCAAATGAATGAGTAGGGGATGACAAACTCCCCTCTAAAAATAACTGTGCAGCAAATTCTTTTAAATTAAATTGAATGCTCTTTAAGAACAACAGAATTATTACAAAAGCAGGAAACCATGTAAGCATGGTTCTTCTTGGGTTTTTCAAATCAATGGCATACCATATAAATACGGCCGCAACGATCCATGCAGGTGGATGGGTCAATAGTAATAAACCAATAATGAATCCCTTAATAACGGGTGCAATGACTCCCCCATTTTTTAGCTCTAAATAAAAATAACTCAGAATTAAAAATACTTGAATTATCTCTGTCCTTCCCGAAAGACTGGCATCCCAAAGTCCTTTATCATTAATAAAAAAGATCGCAGCAAGAATACTCAATAATGGTTGGTGATATTTTTTTTGAATAATAGAATGGAGCAAAATGCATGATCCAATAAAAAGCAAAATATAAGGGAGGCGGAAAAAAAATAACTGATGTGGAAATATATAAAGAAATAAAATTCGAAACAGGAAGTTAGCAGGCAAGTAACTCATGAAGACCAACTCAGATCCAGGGGCATACCATATTTTCGAGCTGTAATGCCCACGTATGAAGTTTAAGCACGGATCGAGTAACATTACTTCATCTAGGGTAGCAACACTGTGTAATGTAAGGTAAAGCAATCCGAAGGCAAAAATAATGAAGTAAAAAATAACGTATTTCCGCATATAAAAAAGCCCCTCTGAGAACCTCAGAAGGGCGTAAATTTATGATTTAATTCTTAGCGTATGGCAGCTTCGAATTCAGGTGATTTCCAATAGTTGCGAAACTCTAAATCTGTTTTCGCTTCTTCTCTAAATCGTCCATCCTTCTCAATAGCCATTCTAAGGTTTGTTGATAAGGCGTCAGAATTTCCTGCACGTGCCCCAATAATTGCTTTAAGATAGTAGCTTGTAGCATCCTTGTCTTCGTTGTCTTGAGCATCAAGACTTGCGTTGGCTGAATTGTAATTGCCTAACATATTATAGGCTAATCCTGCATTATACGAATTGGTATTGACACCATAAAAATTTAGAGCTTCCTTGTATAATCCACGTCGGCCATAAAGATTACCCATATTGTTATTCTCAGTGATTCCAAAGGTTTTAGCCTTATTATAATACATTTCCGATTTGTCATACTCCTTCAGATCCTTGTATGCCACGCCAAGATTATTATAAATGAATCCGTTATTTGGTGAAAGACGATCTGCATTTTCTAAATTCGTAATCGCTTCTTCCGCAAAGCCCTGACGAATGAGAATCGCTGCCAAATTATTATATCCTCTCCAGTCGTTTGGATT
>CANLPK010000154.1 GCA_947492885.1 Bacteroidota bacterium | reverse complement strand
TGAGTATTCCTGACGAGAAAAATTACAACTACAAAGATTCGAAATTCGTAATTCAGCAAGCGCCCTATGAATACACTTCGAGCTATTTAGCCGGTAGCGATAAAGGTCCGAAAGCAATTGTAAAGGCTTCTCAGTTTGTGGAATTGTATGATGAGGAATTGGATCAAGAGAGTTATTTGAAAGGTGGAATCTGCACCTTACCTCCTTTAAATTTCAAACACAAAGTAGATAAGAAGGCGGTGGATTATATCGCCGAAGAAACAGAAAAGCTGGTAGCCGATGGCAAATTTGTGGTGAGCATTGGTGCTGAACATACTGTTACCGCTGGCTTTGTAAGACCCTTCGCCAAAAAATATAAGAACCTCACCGTATTACAAATTGATGCTCATAGCGATTTACGTGAAAGCTATAACGATAATAAATACTCGCATGCAAGCGCCATGGCCCGTGTACGCGATGAGAAAGTGAACTTGGTTCAAGTTGGAATTCGTGCACAATGTATTGAAGAAAGTGAAGTGATTAAAAAATCGAAAAACATCCATACTTTTTATGCGCACTATATTCGTGAAAATGAAAAATGGATTGATGAGGTTTTGAAAGCTTGCACCAAAGATGTATATATCACCATTGATGCCGATGGCTTCGATCCAAGTGTTATCCCGGCAGTAGGTACTGCTGAGCCCAACGGACTCGCTTATATGGAAGGTGTGAATTTATTGAAGAAAATCATTGCAAATAAAAATGTGGTTGGTTTCGATGTGGTAGAATGTGCACCCATGAAAGGAAGTATCCTGAGCGAATACACCTTGGCCAAACTAATTTATAAAATGATTGGATACGTTACCTTGAAGAAATAATTTTTCGGTAACGCATCTTTTTTATTTTTCTTTATTCGATTTATCATTTCATTCTCATGACCAAATTAAAAGTAGGAGGGAAGGCCCCCGATTTCAAAGTGAACAACCAGGACGGGAAAGCCATTAGCCTGAAAGATTTTAAAGGGAAGAAACTTGTGCTCTACTTTTATCCGCAAGCAAATACTCCGACTTGCACGGTGGAAAGCTGCAACCTAAGCGATAACTATCAATTTTTGCAGAAGGCTGGATACGCTGTTTTGGGAGTAAGTCCAGATTCGGAAACGAAGCAAGCTGGATTCAAAAAGAAATTTGGATTCCCCTTCGATTTATTGGCGGATATCGACCAGGAAGTGATTCAAGCCTATGATGTATGGGGTGAAAAAACCACCTTTGGCAAAACCTATATGGGCTTGATTCGTACTACTTTTATCATCGATGAGAAAGGAAAGATTGAAGAGATTATTGAGAAGGTAGAATCGAAGAACCACGCCAACCAAATTCTGAAGAAATAAACAAGGATAACAAAAAGTTATTACCTCAATTTCTTACAAGAACATCAACTGAAATTCTTTCTTTAAAAATTCTAACGCTTTATGTGTCGGCATCTCGTTGCGTTGTATCACGTTTTCGAGGATGGCTTTGCTCAAATCAATTCCTGTTGCATCAGGGCGCAATGGAATAAACGATTGATTGATTAAATTGATGGTTTGCTCTTTGGCATCCTTCAATACAATCCATGCCTGAGTAGAAAGGTACATTTGCATCGCTACATTATGCGCATACTCTGTATTAATTTCGGTAATCAAAAGTTGTTTTAAGTCGAGCGCCATATGATTTGCCACTGAACTCCTCATTAAGATACTATCGGGTTGAATGCGTTCCAAGAACAAAGTCATGCGTTCATAAGCCTGCATTCGTGCGGGTAAAATGATGCTCTCCCCATGTTGTTTCAATTCGATATTTCTTTTCTTTAATTCATTATCCAGGAACATATGGGTAATGAAGTATGCTGCTGCCAGCGATACAATTGAAGGAATAATATAACGACTAAGTTCTAAAAAGTAATCGGTGGTTTCCATTAAGAAGAGTGGCGCCATAGTGAAGAATTAAAATATAAGATTGAAAGTCAAATTTAAGAGTTTGAATGGATAACGCAATTTTTATTTATTTATTTTCTTTATGAAGGGCATCTACTGCCTTGCGAACGCTTCCATGTTGAGTTAGATACTGTGCAGCTTTCGATTCGCTCACGCCCGTTTCTTGTGCAATCATCAGGGTGCCGCGCTTGATCAACTTGTGGTTGCTGAGTTGCATATCCACCATCTTATTGCCTTTCACATGCCCCAGCTTAATCATCACACTGGTGCTAATCATATTGAGGATGAGTTTCTGTGCAGTGCCTGCCTTCATGCGTGTACTGCCCGTAACAAACTCGGGGCCTACAATGCACTCAATCTTGTTATCGGCATACGATGCTACCAAACTTTTTTTATTGCAAACAATACATGCAGTGCTAATTTCTTTCTCCTGGCAAGTCTTTAAAGCATGCGCTACATAAGGCGTTGAGCCACTTGCCGCGATGCCAATTACCACGTCTTTTTTTGTGATTTTATATTCACTCAAATCCTTGAAACCTTGGGTGGTGCTATCTTCTGCGAATTCAACGGCTTTCCGAATGGCGCTATCACCACCAGCAATCAATCCGATAACGAGGCCCTGTGGCACGCCATAGGTTGGTGGGCATTCGCTTGCATCTACAATGCCCAAACGGCCGCTAGTGCCCGCTCCAATATAAAACAAGCGCCCTCCTTTTTCCATTTTGGAAACAATCACTTTTACCAGTTTCTCGATGGCTGGGATACATAAAGCAATGGCATCAGGAACGCTACGATCCTCGGTATTGATGGATTTTAGGAGCTTCTTCACCGACATCTTTTCCAAATGAGAATAGTTCGACGTTTGCTCAGTAGTGAGGTTAGATTTTTTCATCGATGGATATAAATGAGTTTCTTCGTTTCAAAGAATTCGGTATTGAAATATTTCTTCAATGATATTTCTTCATGCTTGAACTGATAGCGTTGATGTGCCTCATGCATCTCATTCTTCAGGTCGCCACCTTTGAGTAATAAGAACCCATTGGTGATTTTGTTTTTCCCCGTTTCTTGTATTTTTCCTTTGCTCCAAAAAATTAAATCAATGGTTGGGGCTACGGCACGACTAATGATAAAATCGAATTTATCTTTTAAGGTCTCTGCCCGTGCATGCAATGCCACCACATTTTTCAATTCGAGGGCGGTCACAATTTCCTGTACCACCTTAATTTTTTTACCAATACTATCTACGGCTGTGAATTGCACTTCCGGAAAAAGTATGGCCAATGGAATGGTTGGAAATCCGCCCCCACAGCCAATGTCGAGGATGGTAGTGCCTGGAACGAATTGTACAAAGCGAGCAATAGCTAAAGAGTGCAGCACATGCTTTTCATAAAGAGCTTCAATATCTTTTCGAGAAATAACATTGATCTGCGCATTCCAATGTTCGTATAGATTTTGCAATGCTGCAAACTGCGACAATTGTGCAGGGGTAAGGTCGGGGAAATAACGATTGATGAGCTCCAAATAGAATCTTATTTAATGCCTTTCACGATATCGATAAAGCTGCGTGCTTGCAATGCTGCACCACCAATCAATCCACCATCGATATCAGGTTGTTCGAAAAGTTCTTTCGCATTGTCGGGCTTCACGCTGCCTCCGTAAAGGATGCTGATATTTTCTGAAAGCTCATCACCATATTTATCAGCAATGATTTTGCGAATGAACGCATGCATTTCCTGAGCCTGAGCCGAGGTGGCAGTTTGGCCTGTTCCTATTGCCCATACCGGTTCGTAAGCAACTACAACGTGGCGCATTTGTTCTTCTGGCAAATGAAATAAGGCATCACGCAATTGCGATTCGATGACTTCATAAAACTTGCCATTATTACGTTCTTCCAATGTTTCTCCAACACAATAGATGGGTTGCATCAAATTGGCGAGTGCGATATCTACTTTTTTAGCGAGCCAGTCGTTGGTTTCGTTGAAGTAGGCGCGGCGTTCGCTATGACCGATGATCACGTAATCGCAACCTACCGATTTAAGCATGGAAGCCGAAATTTCGCCTGTATAGGCGCCATTGGGCATATTGCTGCAATTTTGTGCACCCAGTTCGAGCATGGGCATACCAAAAAGCAAGGGTTGTAATTTGTATAGATGAATGAAAGGAGGGGCGAGCACAACGTATACTTGGCTGGTTACTTCTTTCGAATAAAGCTCAATAATTTCTTTCACCAGTTGAACACCTTCGTCGAAGGTTTTATTCATTTTCCAGTTACCGGCTACAATTTTCTTTCTCATGATATTTTTTTACGCTTAAAATGGGGGCTATTAATAAGGAATGCAAATATAAAAAGTTATCTAAGGAATTCGTAAGGAATAATAATGGAAATTAATGGTGGTGGATAGTGGGAGTTGGGCGTTCTGAATAGACATTCATTCATTCCAGATTAAAAATTATATCAAGATTTAATATTCATCAACAATTGCATTCAAACGTACCTACGGCACGTCAATTCAGGGGTATTTGTGTGCTACCCACCAAATGTCCCTATGGGGACATAATACAAGAGCAATGATAATTTGATCATTGCTGCTGTATTCACTCTTGTCTCACACTCCGCTCTCACGCTGTTTTTTGCTACCC
>CANLPK010000153.1 GCA_947492885.1 Bacteroidota bacterium | reverse complement strand
TGGGAAACAGGATGCGGTTCTCTCCTACTTTGATAAATGAATCGCCATTGAACTTACTCAAGTCGGCCTTGATTAAAGCATCTACAGCAATATGAAATAAATTAGAAATGCGAATCAGCACATCGATGGGCGGATCGCAACGCTCTTCTTCATAAGAGCCAATACGTGCCCGGGAGATATCGAGCTTGAGGGCGAGCTGTTCCTGCGACCATTTTTTGATGGTGCGCAAATGGCGGATGTTTTTTGAAACTTTACTCATACTAAAATATTTAGTACAAACCTACTAAATTATTTGGTAATTTTCAAAACTTGAATAAAAATAATTTTAAAATTTTTTAAGGGAGATTTTATCTCTCGAGATGCGAATGCCTTTCAGAAACAAATAGCGTGCTTAGCTAACTTATTTTTTTGTGTTCTCTACCGCTTCAAAGAAATCAAATACCGATGGAAGCGCTTTGTTCCAGAATTTGAAATCGTGCCCTGCTCCTTCCACAAAAAGGCTTTGAGTTTTCGGATGCGCTGCCTTCATTTTCTCAGCCATTTTTTGCGATTGTGCAAATGGCACCACCTTATCATTGCGCCCGTGACCAAAATAAACGGGAATCATAATCGAATCGGTTGCGGCATATAAATTATCGTCGTGCAACCAGCGCGATTGGTATTTATCGAATGAACCATAAACGGAGGTCATCAAATAATCGTGTGGCATGCCTGCCTGATTAAAATCTCCACTCAGGCTGGCAGCAGCTATAAACACTTTAGGGCATTTCCAGGCACAGTATACCGCGCCTCTTCCCCCGGTTGATAATCCCAAAACCATATTCGTTTGTCCGGGCAATAAAATTTGATACTTCTTTTGAATCGCCGGTATGAAGGTATCTATAAGCCAGGTCCCTGTCTTTTCCTTTCGAGCTTCTGGGGTGGTTTCAGGATAGAAATGGGTCGCATAAATACTTCGTTTCATTTCGGGAAGTATCAGTAAAAAATGATGTTGTTTGGCGTATTCACGCAGTTTGGTTTCGAGCAGCCAACGATGCCGTTCAAAGTCCCAGCCTGGCAATACCAGTAGATTCGCTATTGGGGCATTTTCTTCGAATGAATCCTTCACCAGGGTCACCGGCAATCCGGCAATGGCATCTTCTTTCAAACCCCAAAAGGATTCATTCCTTGCCGACTGCTGTTCGCGCACAGGCATTGGCTTTGGAGCGAGGTTAGCACCACAACCAAACAGCACCAATAAAAGAACGCCATACTTTCTCATACTGGGGCAAAGGTAAAAGGATTAATGCGCTATTTTTTGTATTTTCGCGCGCCTTTTGGGCACCTTTATCCAGTCTATGAAACCTATCCGAATGGTCGATCTCGAAACTCAATACGGGAAGATCAAAACTGAAATTGATACTGCCATTGCGGCGGTTATTCAGTCGATGGTTTTTATTAAAGGACCCGAAGTAGCTCGTCTGGAAAAACAACTCGCCGAATACCTTCAGGTAAAGCATGTGATTGCTTGCGCGAATGGCACCGATGCCTTGCAAATAGCGATGATGGCCCTCGACCTAAAACCTGGGGAGGAGGTAATCACCGCCTGTTTCACCTACGCTGCTACCGCCGAAGTGATTGCACTGTTAAAACTAAAACCTGTTTTGGTGGATGTCGATCCCGATACTTTCAACCTCGATATTGAAGCTGTAGAGAAAGCCATCACCCCAAAAACCAAGGCCATTGTACCCGTACATTTGTTTGGGCAATGTGCCGATATGGAACCATTGCTCGCATTGGCTGCCAAGCACCAACTTCACATTATTGAAGATGCTGCCCAAGCCATTGGTGCCGAATATGTTTTTGGAGATGGAAGCAACAAGAAAGCGGGAACGATGGGAAACATCGGAACGCTCTCTTTTTTTCCAAGTAAAAATTTAGGATGCTTTGGAGATGGAGGAGCCATCTTAGTAAACGATGATGCGCTCGCTGCAAAAATTCGTCGCATTGCCAACCACGGTCAGTCGAGCTTATACCTGCATGATGAGGTGGGTGTAAACTCCCGCCTGGATGCCATACAAGCAGCCATACTGCTCGTTAAATTGCCTCACCTTAATTCGTATAATCAGGCACGCCAAAAGGCTGCGGATTATTATGATGCCCAGTTTAAAAATCATCCCAATATTAAAATACCTGTGCGAGCTGCACATCGCTCCCATACATTTCATCAATATACCCTACAACTAAAGGGTATTGATAGAGATTCGTTGAAAGCGTACTTGAAGCAACTCGAAATTCCAACCACGGTGTATTACCCGATGCCGTTGAATACGCAAAAAGCTTATTTGCAAGAAGGCGATTTTACCGTAACACAAAAACTATGTGATACGGTGCTTTCTTTGCCGATGCATAGCGAATTGGAATTGGAACAATTGGAATATATCACCCAACACATACTTAAATTTTTAAAAGATCAAACTTTAATACCATCAATATGAATATCGCAGTCGTAGGAACCGGATATGTAGGATTAGTTTCAGGCACTTGTTTCGCCGAAACCGGTAACAATGTAATTTGCGTTGATATCGACATCAACAAAGTTACCAAACTTAGCAACGGAGAAATTACCATTTATGAACCTGGATTGGAAGTGCTCTTCAAACGCAATTTGAAAGAGGGTCGTTTGAAATTCACTACTTCCTTGAGTGATGGTATCAAAGATGCTCAAATAATTTTCCTTGCTTTACCTACGCCTCCGGGAGAAGATGGAAGCGCCGATTTGAAATATGTATTGGGCGTTGCAAACGACTTAGGAAATATTCTTACCGACTACAAAGTAATTGTAGATAAGAGCACCGTGCCAGTAGGTACAGCAGATAAAGTGCATGCTGCCATTGCAAAAAATATCAAATGTGATTTTGATGTGGTGAGTAACCCCGAATTTTTAAGAGAAGGGGTGGCTGTTGAAGATTTCATGAAGCCCGACCGCGTGGTGATTGGAACTAGCAGCGAGCGCGCTAAAAAACTCATGAACGAACTCTATGCCCCGTTCGTTCGTCAAGGCAATCCAGTAATTTTTATGGATGAGAAATCGGCGGAGCTTACCAAGTATGCTGCGAACAGTTTTCTGGCTGTGAAGATTTCATTCATGAATGAGATTGCACGTGTCTGCGAATTGTTAGGAGCTGATGTTGATATGGTTCGTAAAGGAATTGGCACCGACGATCGTATTGGAAAACGTTTCTTGTTTTCGGGTATTGGATATGGTGGAAGCTGCTTCCCTAAAGACGTTCATGCGTTGGTGAAATCATCGGAAGAGGTGAATTATGATTTCGAAATATTAAAAGCCGTGATGCATGTAAACGAAGAACAGAAAGTGTTTTTGATTCCTAAGATCTTGAAATATTTTGGAAACAACGTCAAAGGAAAACATTTTGCTTTGTGGGGATTGGCATTCAAACCCAATACCGACGATATTCGTGAGGCCCCTGCCTTGTATATCATCGATGCCTTATTAAGTGCTGGTGCCACAGTAAGCGCCTTCGACCCAGAAGCCATGAAGAACGTAAAAGGAGTTATTGGAGATAAAATTACTTATGCCGATAAAATGTACGATGCCTTAGAAGGTGCCGATGCCTTGATTATCGCAACGGAGTGGAATGAATTCCGAACTCCTGACTTTGGAAAGATAGGCTCAATGTTGAAAGGCAAAATTATTTTTGATGGAAGAAATTTATTTGAAAATAATATCATGGAAAGTATCGGCTTCCATTACGAAAGTGTAGGTCGTCAGCCAGTAAGCAACAAAGCGTAAGAATCATTTTACAGAATTACCCTAAGTTATAAAAAAAGAAAAAGTATTTTTAAACCTCTAAAACAAGCAATATGTCAGACACACAAGCCTTATTAAATACAGCCCTTACTGCTTTACATACCCGTTTAGGTGCGAAGATGGTACCTTTTGCAGGATATAATATGCCGGTATTATATACCAATTTGATTGAAGAACATAACGCAGTGCGCAATAGCGTGGGGGTGTTTGATGTGAGCCATATGGGCGAATTTTATATTAAAGGCGAACGTGCCCTCGACCTATTACAATATGTTACGAGCAATGATGTAAGTAAATTATTTGATGGTAAGGTTCAATACAGTTGCTTGCCTAATAATGAAGGTGGTATTGTAGACGACTTATTAGTGTATCGCGCCAATGCCAACGAATACTATTTGGTAGTGAATGCAAGCAATATTGAAAAAGACTGGAACTGGATTAGCGAACAAAATAAAAAATTTGGTTGCGAGATGACCAACTTGAGTAACGACTATAGCTTACTCGCAGTGCAAGGTCCGAATGCACAAAAAGTACTTCAAAAATTAACTGCCGAAAATCTGGATATGGAATACTATACCTGGAAAAATGGCACAATGGCTGGCGTTGATAATGTAATCATCTCTTGTACTGGTTATACTGGTGCTGGTGGTTATGAAATTTATATGTTGAATAAAGACGCTGAACATTTTTGGAATGCCATTATGGAAGCTGGTGCTGAGTTCGATATCAAACCTGCCGGATTGGGTGCCCGCGATACCTTGCGCACAGAGATGGGATCCCACCGAGGTTTCTG
>CANLPK010000152.1 GCA_947492885.1 Bacteroidota bacterium | reverse complement strand
TTAATGGGTAATGGCTGAAGTTAAGACCGAAATATGGTTCAAATGCCCAGTAGTTAGCCCGCTGGCTAAGCATATTTGTGGCAATGAAAACTGCTAATAAAAAAAGGTATAATTTATATCTCATTCTTTTTAAGCACACTGACCAACTTTGGACAGTGTGCTAATTTATGAATTATTGTTTTATTATTTTCCCTGTTTGAATAATATTCCCTTCAGCATCCTCTATTTTATAATAATAAATCCCTTTTTCCGGAATTTGAGTAGCAAAAATTCTTGCTTTACTATCGAATAGATTTACTCTTAAAATTGGATCTACATCCCATCCATAAACATTCAAAAAATACTGTTTAAAATTATCTATGTTTGCTATATCTAATGTCAATAATGGTTCTGTCAAGAAATAGCTTGCTGATTTAATTGCTCTTTGGGCAAGCAGGTTTGGAAGCTGATCATCCCCACTTCCACCTGAAGTTTCAACACAATTTATGATACAATCGTTAGGGGGGAGTGTCCAAATTCTATTTACATTTGGTGTTCTTAAGACAGGATTAAAATCAGGATTTACAGTACTAAAATAATAATCTAAATTGTGCTTAGAGTAAATATTGAAATCTGATAAGCTATTAAAGGTATTATCTTGACTACTTACTATTGGGTAGCTTAATTGAGAGACTGCCACATCTAAATAAATATCATTTTCATATGGAAGTAAAAATTGATTGCATTTAATTGTTAATGATTCTAACACCTTAAAATCTTCAAGTTCAATGCCTATTGCCTGATAAAGAGAATTGTTCTTAAACCCATTAATAAAACTATTTCTAGCGATGCTATAATTAACACCATTATATGAATTATTTAACACCCAGATGTTTCGAATACTTTCATTATTTGTGCTAAAGATATTGTCCATTATTTCGAGGTTGAAATTTGATTCAAGTGAAAAGATATCTACTTCATTATATCCAAAATTCGTAGAAGTAAAGGTACAATTCTTAATAACAAGCCGGTAACTTTGTCCATTTGAATGAGATAAATTATTTAATACCGAGGTGTAATTTTGATCAAATAAGACGTCTGAAATAAGAATCGATTTGTTTAAAACAGTTGTGTTAACAGCATTATCAAAAATAAAAATTGCTCGGCCGAATCTCTTAAATGAATTCCCCTTACCTTGACAAGTTTGGCAATTTGTATTCAAATTTATAATACAAGGCCCTTCTGCTTCCAAAGAGAATGTCGCATTCTTTGCCAATATTCCAGTAGGAAATGTGATTCCACCTGCAGCATTGTTTAGAAAATCACAGGCAATGAATTTGACTCCATAGACATTATCTAAAAATACATTCTGCATTACATTTGTGTTTAGTCGAATAATGGAACATCGGACAAAAGTGCTTTGGTCATCAATTTTTGTTGGAGATAAATAATTTTCCATTAATATTCCTTGAGTAATAAATCGATAGATATAGCAATCAGTTGCGTTTACAATCCCGCCATTCCTGGCTGTTATTGCAGTACATGCCTCAGTAATATTAACAGTTGTTAAAGTGATTTTACCTTGATTAAGGGCTGTTTGGTTTGCGATTGGGTTTCCTTCAGCAATAAGTCCAATCCAATCAGTTGCACCAGCACCCATATTTGCTTGTAGGTTAGAAAAAGAGATATTTAAGTGGCCTCCTATATCTGCAGTAATTCCTGAACCTGTATTAAAATTAACTGTGATTCCTGTAATGGTAAGAGTAATTCCTGGATTGACATGAACCATGCCAGCGCAAATCATACTGCCAGTTCCTCCAGTATAAGCTAAATCCCATGTCGTATTCACAGTAATATCCGAAGTGAAAATTGGAGGATTACATTGTGAAAATCCATTCTTCAAAATTAATAATATAAATATTGAAAGCATTATGAACTTTCGTGATTGTTTTAGCAATAATATGCTTGATTTTATTATATTTCTCATTTTTAGTATTTTAATAATTTATTTCTAAGAGTTTATTCAAAGGTCTAATTGATCTGAGGTGAGCCCAATAATAAGTGTGTTACCTTTGCTAATCATCCCTTCAGGCTTTTAGCATCCTTATTTATTGCCAAGTTTTGAAACTTTATGCTTGCGTGATTATTTCATAAGTTTAGATTTTAAGTGAGTGAATAGGTCTTTAATTTTTACCGAAGTTATAGATTATTGAATACTGATATCGATTATTTTGAATTCGCTGGAATTCTCCAGGTATTCGCTTGAATCCATCTTGAATTCGCGAAAGTAATTTGTATTGAAGTGCTTTGAAATAGGCTTTTCAAGCCTATCCCCAAAAAAATTATGCATAAAAAAAGCCCCTGTATTGCTACAGGGGCCTTTCATTTATTTGGATTAAAGTAATTTACCTTTTTTATCCACCATGACTACTTTATAGCCACGTTTCTCAATCGCTTTTTTGTACTTTTTATCAGTTACAATGACTATGACCATATTATCAGGTAATAAATACTTTTTCGCGTATTCATTCATTTGTTCCTTAGTGAAATTTTTCACCAATTCGTTTTGCTCATCGCTATAGTTAGTTGGCAAACTATACTCTTGCAAACGGAATAAGAATCCTGCTTTTTGTCCTGAGGTTTCATATTTCAAACCATCGCTGCTGGTATATGCTTTCTTAGCAAATGCCAATTCTTCATCGGTTACACCACCTGTAACATATTTGCGCATTACATCCATTCCTTCTACCAAGGCGCTATCACAAGCTGAACCTCTTAAGCTCGCGCTGATGGCAAATGAACCAGAGTTTTTACCTCCATTAAATCCACCATAGATACCATAAGTATAACCTTTTTCTTCACGTAAATCAAGATTCAAACGACCTAAGAAACTACCGCTAAAGCTATAATTCATTAGGTTGGCTTTGAAATATTCTCCGTTATAATCAAAAGGCATGGCAGGGTATCCCATTACAATGTTTGCATCAGTTGCATCAATCATATCTACAAAGTAAACAATGGTCTTAGCCGGCTTCGCTACATCTGCTACGTTAGGTAAAGTATACGGTTTTGCAGCCCATGTTTTTAAGAATCCTAATTTAGCTATTAAGGCATCTTCATCGATATCACCTGCAAATACCAAAGTGGCATTTGAAGGATTATAATACGATGCATAATAGTCTTTCACATCCTGAATTTCAATATCAGCAACTGTTCCTTCATCACCTAAATAATAGTTTCCTAATGATGATCCAGGATAGATTAATTTGTTGAATACTTTCGCAGCAACACCACTTCCATTTCTAAGTTCTGAACGGAAATTTAATTTTGTTTCGCGTTTCAAACGGCGTAATGATTTCTCATCAAAACGTGGGTGATTCAAAGCCTCATCTAATAAAGCCAAGGTAGCGTCTAAGTTTTTCACCAAACAAGATACACTGATGCTAGTTCCAGTTGTTCCACCTCCAAAACCAATACTACTCCCTAATTTGTCCAATTCGGCTTCAAATTTCTCTGCAGTGTATTTCTGAGTTCCCTCATTCATCATGGCAGCGGTAATGGCACCCAGTCCTAATTTCTTAGCAGGATCAAGTTGTGCCCCACCTTTCATGTTGATTGTGAATGTGATTGTAGGCGATTCGCTGGTTTTGGTACCAATTACTTTTAAGCCATTATCGAAAGTATATTTTTTGAAGGTAGGTACTACTGCGTTTTTGTATGCCCCAACTTCTGGACGTTTGAAACGATCGAAATTGTCGGTTGGACGCACATAAGTTAAGTTACCATAACCATCGTCAGCATTTCCTGCTAATGGATTTTCAGCTGTTTTTATTTTCTCTTTTCCTGCCTCCTGGCTCTTAGGATGAACCAAAGTAATCAAGCACTTTTTGCCTTTAATATATTTGTTGTAAACACGAAGGATATCGGCTTTGGTTACATTTTGGTAACGAGCACGCTCTGTTTCAATATTTTGTTTGTTATCTGTTGTTGCCCACCAGCGTGCCAATAAATTGGCTTTGCCAAAACAGCTTTCGTTAGCACGTGAAAATCCAAATTCTTGAGAACCTTTCAAACGTGTTAAGTCTTCATCAGTAAATCCACTGGTTTCAAATGCAGCCAAGGCATCACGCAATTTCGCTTCAAACTCACCATATACTTTTGATTCGTCACCTCCATCTGGATAAGGCAATACACCAATTGAGAATTCACCAGCCAATTCGTTAGTACCATGACTTGAGAATGCTTGACCTAATTCCTGATCATCAAATTTCTTATAGCAGATACTGTTCTTTCCTGAACCAATTAATTGTGATAAGAAATCCAATGCTGGTTCGTCAGGATGATACATTGGTACAGTTGGGAACGACATGATGATTAATGGCAAGAACACATTATCCTCCATATTTGCATAACGATCTTCTGGCAAAACAACGGGGTCAACACGCATCTTTTTCACTTCCGGACCTTTTCCAATATTTCCAAAATATTTGTCTACCAGTTTCAACGCTTCTTGAATATTGATATCACCTGCCAATACCAAAACGGCATTGTTTGGACCGTACCAGCGTAAGAAGAAACGTTTTACATCATCCAACTTAGCACCGTTCAAATCGTTTACATAACCAATTACTGGCCAGCTATACGGGTGACCTGCAGGATATAATGCAGCATTGGATACTTCACTTACACGAGCATACGGTTGATTGTCCCAGTTTTGAGATTTCTCATTCTTTACCGCATCGCGTTGGTTTTCAAATTTCTTTGTCGTTAATGAATCTAATAAATAACCCATACGATCGCTT
>CANLPK010000151.1 GCA_947492885.1 Bacteroidota bacterium | reverse complement strand
CATGCCTTAAGGCCGCTGCTCCATTGAGCACCCTCAATTTTTTGAAATCGTAAATTTAATTCTGGAGTGATGGTAAAGTACACCGCAATGCGGCTTTGGTCGCCCTCTTTAATGAGCTTCGTTGTCCATTTCATAAGATTCAATAAATTATTATTTAAACAAAGATAATAACAGTTTCGTTATAAGGAAATCCGTCTTCCGTCTTATGTCTCCCATCTTCCGTCACCCCAATTAAAAAACTTTAACGCATTACCAACCCGTTTCTACTTATTTTCGTCTTGTATTTAAACGGCAAAAATTTGGCCATGCTCAGCATCACCACCGCATTATCAGGATTACCTCACGAAGATACCTCACCGGTGCACTTAAGCGCCGCCGATGCCGCCCTGATTGAAGGTTGTATCGATAATAAGCCGTTGGCCCAAGCCGCCCTTTACAAGAAGTACTATGGCACCATGATGGCCATCTGCATGCGCTACCTGAGTCACCGCGATAATGCCCTCGAAGTGCTCAATATCGCTTTCATGAAGGTATTCAAAAACCTGAAAAGCTACGGTCAGAAAGGCTCCTTCGAAGGCTGGATGAAACGCATCGTTTACCATAGCGTTCTCGATTATATAAAACAAAACGCCACCTACAATAAACAAACGGTGTTTGAAGCCTATGAGGTATCGGTAGAAGAGAGCTCGGTGCAGAAATTATATGCGCAGGATTTGCTCAAACTACTCGAGAAACTGCCCATCTCATCCCGCACCGTTTTTAATATGTATGTGATGGATGGTTACAAACATGAAGAAATTGCTAAGGAACTGAATATCGCCGTGGGTACCTCCAAATGGCACCTTAGCGAAGCACGCAAAATATTAAAACAACTGATACAGAAAACAGAATTATAAGTACAATTACCATGAGCAAGCAAGTAAACCTCGATGATGTGTTTAGAAGCGGATTGAATTCGCATCAGGAGCCTTTTGATGAAGGGGCCTGGTTACACATGCAGCAAAAGCTGACGGCCGATGCTGTCAAACCTAAATTTTGGCTAGCCTATCTAAATAAAAAAACAATTAATATACTGCTCACGATGTTCCTCTTTACTGCATCTGTTACTGCGGCTTTCTTGCTTCAAGCCAATACTCGCATCTTGCCTATTCAACCCGCATCATCACAAATCATTACTGATAATAATACACTCATTAATTTGGTAAATTATACACCTACTTCATCGCGTGTTAAACAGAATACAACGAACACAAACGCTAACACTGCTTCTTCTAATACAACAATTCATTATTCTCATGCTAATGTTCCTCCAGTGGTTAAGAAATCTGCAAGCGCTGTTAATACAACCCCTGCCGCGCCTGTAATAGCAGCTTCTTCACACACCACCGTTACCAAAGCAACAGAGAAAATAATCGCGGCAAGTACCGCAGTGGCAACCTATAAAGTAATTGCATATACTTTGAATTCTCCTTCGATGAAATTGAAATCGAAAAAACCAAAAATCAAAAATTCGTTCAAGCCTTCTCAAGTGCTTTACCATAGCTCTCGCAGCGACCACTACGATTGTGCTACCTTGGGTATTCACTATGTGTTTTTACAACCTTCTTCCAATTTTGCGGGTACCGGACAAAAACCAGGGGGCGGTATCGATTTGGAAGCCTATACTAAGAACTTTACATCAGGCAGATATTATGGATTGTTCTTAGGGGTGGGCACCAGCGTGGCTTGGAATGGAAAAAGTAAGAAGACCGATATTACACTCAGTACGCCTGCCAGCGACCCTGGGGTTACCTTCTTGCAAAATGTGCATGCCGATTTTAATTTGATGGCGAAAGTGGAATTGGGTACTGGCAATCTTAAATTCTATGCCATCGGTTTCACCGGCTGGAGAGGGGCCTTCATCTCACAAGAAATACAAAGTAAAAAACCGATTGATGGATTTGAAAACACCTCCAAGAATGTATGGTCGCAAAGTATGTGGCAATGGGGCGGTGGTGCCGGTGTGCGTTACCATTTCGCCGAAGGAATTTCACTCGATATACGTGGCATGTATCATGATGCCGACTTCATGAAAATGGCCAATGTGCAAAATGCCAACTATGATATGTACTCTGGTAAATACAGCCTGAGTTATAAAGTGGTACAACCGCAACAATTAAGTATTCATATCGGATTTCTGTTTTGCTTGAGCGAGATGGATTCTTATTCAGGACCTGGATACCGCAACCAGCCTACCTTCCGCTCCGGTGTGAATATTCCAATGCCTGCTGGTGGTGGGGGGATGAGAACACCGGTTCAGATAAAATTACCAACGCCTAAAGTAGGGAATTAAAAGAGGGAATGGGTGGGGAGATTATTCTTCCCACTTCAACTCTTTCCATACCAAATCGGGCTCATAGCCCTTGCCAATCAAGTGTTGCGCGGTTTTCTGAATTGCGTTTCGATCGCCTTTCACTTGTTGTTTTCTTTTTTCGATGAGTTGTCTTAAGGTCTTGATATAATCGTCCTGATCAATTTCTTTCATCGCCTCACGAATACAATACTCAGAAATTTTACGAAATTTTAATTGTAAGGTAATTTTTATTCTGCCCCATTGCATCTGCCTAAACTTGCTTCCAGCATAGGTTTTAGCGTATCGCTCTTCGTTCAGGAAATGATGTTCAATGAGTCGCGACATCACCTGCTCGAGGTCGTTGCCATATACTTTCAGGCTCAGGAGTTTGCTTCGCACCTCTTCATGACAACGTTCCTGATAGGTGCAGTACTTCAGTAATTTATTGAATGCTTCTTCTTGGGTCATTTATTGAAAATGGTTTTTATTTATGCCAGCGATCTGCCGTACGCAATGCGAAATTGATAAATCCATCAATCCCTTTCTCATACATCTCATTGCCTACAATGCTTCCATCCTCATTCAATTCCTTATGCGTGAAATGTGATTCAAAATTTCTTGAAGAAACAATCGAATCACAATCCAAAAAATTGATGAGCTTATTCAATACATAATTAATTTGTATGCAGGGCATCTTACCGCCTTTGCCATTGCTAATTCCAGCTACAGCAAATACTTTATTATTAAAGAAACTGCGAAAGGGCTTGCCTCCCAGTTGATGAAACATATTTACCAATTCGGCACTGGGCAGCCAGTTGTATTCGGGCGAGCACACAAATACCAGGGTGGCATCGGTAACGCTTCTCACCAATTCCGATTGAAAGGGGGTAAGTGTATCGGGATGCACCTCGGCCTGATTTAAAAAAGGAATATCATATTTTTCGAAATCGATAATATCAATATGGTGGCCTTGAGCGGCGAGTTTATTTTTAAGCATCTTGCAAAAACGCATGGTATTGCTATTGCTGAGGGGAGATGCGGAGAGTATGGAAATATTCATTATTGGAAAATTAAAATCACAACTGCTTATAATAAAAGCTTGCTGCGTACATATACATATAAATTAAAATGATGTTGATTCAATAAGGTGAGAATTTCTCCTTCCATTTTTTTGCGATGGAAATGTTTTACTTTCTCTTGTTGAATAAGCATTATGGCTTTCTCCGCCAATAAAATGGCGCGTCGTTCGTTCGAATGTGCAAAGGCAGTATGGGCTTCGATGGCGGTCACCAATTCTTCCAGTCCTTCGTTGTCAGTGGCAATGGTATTCACCACCGGAGTTTGCCAGCCTTCGGGTTTATCGTGTACCAGTTTCTTTAGGTTGATGGCCATCTTATCGGCGCCTTCTCTATCGCTTTTGTTCACGGCAAATACATCGGCTATTTCCATCACCCCACTTTTAAGTGTTTGCACTTCATCACCCGATTCAGGCACCACCACCACCACAGAGGTATCGGCCACACCGGCAATCTCAACTTCGCTCTGACCAACACCCACCGTTTCAATTAAAATATAATCGAAGCCAAAGCATTGAAGCACTTGTACCACTTCAATAATTTTGCTGCACAAGCCGCCCAGAGAGCCGCGGGTAGCCATGCTGCGAATAAATACCTGATCGCTATTGAAATGCTCCAGCATGCGAATACGATCGCCCAAGAGGGAACCAAAATTAAATGGACTTGTTGGATCTACGGCAATGATGGCAAGCTTCTTTTGTTGTTTTACCCAATGTGCTGTGAGCGCATTTACCAGGCTGCTTTTGCCTGCGCCTGGAGCACCTGTGAAACCGATAACAGGGGATAGTTTGGTTGGTTGTAATTGGGTAAGGAGGATGTCGTATCCAGGTACTTCATTCTCTACGAAGCTGATGCAGCGCGCCAAAGCACGCACATTTCCGTGTTTAAATTCGTCCAAGAGTACGGGCAATTCCATGACGCGAAGTTAATTTAAAACAATGAAATAAATTTGGTGGGGTGAATGTATTCCTCTCTTCTCTCACACTCACGCTGTTTCTGTCACCCACCAAATGGCCTTACAGGACATGAATACAATAGCGAGTTATAATTTATAAAATCGAATTATGGAGGGTGCTGTATTATGTTCCATAGGAACATCTGGTGGGTAGCAAAAATCAAAGTGAGTGTGGAGTTTGAGAATAGAGGGAATACAAGTGTGATTTATTGTGCGAAAATCGTATTATGGAGGGTGCTGTATTATGTTCCATAGGAACATCTGGTGGGTAGAAAAAAGTGCCCCCCGACTGGCGTTCCGTAGGAACGTTTGAATGCATTTCTTCCTGTACAAATCCCCTCGCCGCCGTTGTTGCGTGTTTTGCGAAAGGCTTAGCGGCAGGTCCACCAACAACTGGGCGTATTTTATTTTCTGGAATA
>CANLPK010000150.1 GCA_947492885.1 Bacteroidota bacterium | reverse complement strand
ACCAAGGTAGGAGCGGTTAATGGTGCAGGCAATAGCACCGCTATCGAAAAATATACTTTCACCGACACCCGTGTAGCCGACATCAGCAGTCAAAATGTATACTACCGCCTAAAGCAAATCGATTTTGATGGCAACTTTGAATATAGTAACCTCGCTACGATAACCTTTGCAAAACAAGGATTGGTAAGCATTTCAAATGTTCAACCAAACCCATTTGCTGGCAACTTGGTGGTTAATTTCAACCTTCCCGATGAAGGCAATGTAACCATCCTTATCATCGATGCTCAAGGCCGTATTGTGGCAAGCAACGATGTAAACGCTAACAAAGGCAACAATATCGCCGAATTCAATACCACTGATTATGCCAAAGGGCTCTATTTTATCAGTGTGAACTATAAGGGTTCGAGTACCAACTACAAAATGCTAGTGAAGGAATAGTTTAATTGTAGGTCGCCTTCAATGAAACAATCCTAGGAACTACCTAACCCCTAGCCCACAAAAGGCTAGGGGTTTTTTATTTATGTGGGGGTTAACAATTAAAGAAGACATAGGAAGTGACAAACGACACAAGACATTTGACACAAAACGAGCGTGTGGCCTGGCGTGTGGTTAAATTTACAATGAAGTGATAATAGATTAATTTCTCCTCTTAGAAATATTACGATTGTATTAAAAACGATTTAGGACTTACCTCCCTCACAATGCCTAAGAAACTAATTACTCTTCAACCATTCAAACCAAATATTCTGGTTAATTATTGGGATACCATTTTGCTCACACACTTTCATCGTATGACCTGTTCCACCACTAAAAGGTTTTTTCAGATCATCATAAAAAATGCCGAAAGTGGCGGGTTTGATTTCTGTGGTTCCAAGTACTTTGATTGTATCACGAATTATATATGCCGCTTTCATCGCTAAGGCATTTCTTTCACCAGCAACATAGAGGTCGATGAGCTTCTCCATTTTTTTATTGCTCTTCGATTGAAAAACTACCGCATCTTCATCAGTGAGGTCGATATCCGATAACGAAAATGTTTGGTTCGAGAGATTGGATTTCTTACGATGTCCGCTATAGGGCGTAACCACTTGTAGCCTGGAAGAATCAATTGAAAATATGCCCTTGGAAAAGTAAAGATCTGCTCCAGTTGCATTGCCGCTTCTAAAAATCATTTTGGATGTATTCGTTACCAATAATTTCCCGAGCGCCTCTAATTTATTCCTATCATTATCCAATACTTCGCGTTTGCCCTCCAGAAGTACAATTGCATCTTCTTTATCGTATGTGGTAATAAATTCTCTGAGGGTTAGCATATAAATTTAATTTGCTATTTCATCTATTCACAGAAAAAAATTAGATAAAATTTAACTCGCAAATTAAACAATCCCGGAATCAAAAAATGGTTTTTCATAGTGTGAGTTTATTACAAGCACTCCTCGAAGAAATATTACACTTGTATTAAAAACGATTAGCGATTTACATTTTACGTCTTACGCTCCCCCTTACTCATACATATACCGTTCCTCACTATACGCCAATTGCTTCACGTTTTCGAGTACACGGCGCATATAGGTTCTCCAAAATAATTTCGTAAAAAGCCAACAGAAAGGATACCAAAGCATCCCCTTGAAATACATCGTATACGTATAGTCGATACGGGTCTTGTTCTCATTGATGGCAGTGGTTTCCCATTCTCCTTCAAACTTATAAAAGCCCAACATCCAAGCTTGGAAATCACTCACTTCAATCTTCCAGTATTTATTATCAATACGTTCCAACACTTTGTCTAATGAGGCATATCCTCCCGCCTGAG
Source organism: Bacteroidota bacterium (assembly GCA_947492885.1). Lineage (GTDB taxonomy): Bacteria > Bacteroidota > Bacteroidia > UKL13-3 > UKL13-3 > CAINMV01. Next base: position 2,991 of record CANLPK010000150.1, on the reverse strand, counting down.
TTAATGACTTCGCGGCGTACGCTTTTTTGGTGCTACCCGGCTGACCCCAATGTTCATCGTCAGTACAATGTGTAATACGTGGCATCAAACCATAGCCCGTATGCACTTTCGTTACATCACATAGCATGGGTGTTTTAAATGAACGCTCCAACGAGCATTCATAAATGGTAGAGATTTTAGTTTGTATTTGCATGGGTTTTATGCAGGATGAAAATGGAAATGAAGAAATATGTATCTGTTTATTTGCGATTTGGATTAGCATGGATTCAACGACAATATGCCTATAAATTTCTAATAATAAAAAAAGCCAAGTGTATTACTTGGCTTTGCTTGTGGTCGCGCAGGGATTCAAACCCCGAGTCTTCTGATCCGTAGTTATATAAATACCGGTAAAGATAGAATTGTCACATGATGGTAAAACATAGTAAAATACTTATTAATAAAGGGTTATAGGAAGTATTGTAGTATTTTCCTTTTACGGTTCTATGCGTATGTTTACTTCTTTTGTGTATCAAATTGTGTATCAAATAGTATCTTCCCCGTCAATCTATTTTATATTAAAAATGGCAACATCACTATCAGTCCAATTGGACACCAGAAGAATTAAGAAAGATGGGACTTTTCCTATCAGGCTAAGGGTAACCTTTGAAAGGAAGCATCAGTATTTTGCCATTCCTCATAGCCTAACGATAAAAATGTTTGAAAAGTCAATAAAAAACCATAAGAACCTAAGTGATGAAGAAAGGGAATTAAGAAATAGAATTATGGACTATGAAAAAAAAGCAGATGGTATCATTAAGAATATGCCATTTTTTCAATGGGCAGCTTTTAAGAAGAAATACAATTCTAACAGTGGCGCAAAGAATATAATTGACCATGCCTTCACAGATTATTGCGATGGATTAAAGTCTGAAGGACGAATAGGATCAGCGGTAGCCTACAAGTGTGCCCAAACGAGCCTGAGAATATTTAATGCTGATGCAAAATTTTCGGACATTACTCCTGAATTTTTACGTGCTTATGAAGTTAAAATGCTCAAGGAAGAAAAAAGTATGACAACCATTGGGATGTATCTTCGTAGCTTACGATCAATTTATAATAATGCAATTGCTGATGGTATAATTTCAAGAGAGTATTATCCTTTTGGTAAAAAGAAATATGAAATCCCCACAGGAAGAAATATTAAAAAAGCACTCACTTTAAAAGACATTAAACTCATTTTTGATTTTAAGACCATCGATAATTCTATTGCCCAGAGGTCGAAAGATTACTGGATATTTATGTACTTATGTAACGGCATGAATGTAAAGGATTTTTGTTTATTGAAATATGAGAATCTAAAAGCAGACCGGATTGAGTTCATTCGTGCTAAGACCATAAGAACAAAAAGAACTACTGAACCCATTATTGTGATAATTAACGATTATGTGACTGCCATCATTAAGAAATGGGGAAATAAAACTAAGGATAAAGGCAATTATATTTTCCCAATATTAGAACCCGGCCTTAACCCGGAAGAAGAAAGGAAAGCAATTCAAAATGCAACACATTTGATTAATACCCACATGAAGAACATTGGCGATGAATTGGGGATAGAGCGACTAACAACTTATGTGGCAAGGCATAGTTTTGCTACGATATTAATGCGAAGCGGGATGAGTGTTGAATTTATTGGCAATTCTTTAGGGCATGGAAACGTGAATACCACTCAAAACTATTTAGCAGGATTTGAAGACGAAAGTAAAAATGAAGCGATCAAAGCCTTAACCGATTTCGGAAAACTAAAAGTAGGAAAGGCACCATTAAAGAAGATAAAAACCGCTTAACAATTATTCTATTATTTCTATAAATTAATTTACTTATGATAATCCCCAAATTTAAACCGAAGGATAATATAGAAGAATATCTCTATAACAATTTTAATTTAGCAATATTCGATTTGTTGGAACCATTTGAAAACCCTGAAGAAGGAATTAACCGGCTTGAAATTTTCAATCTTTTATATGAGCAATATGAAATAGTGGTCTCAAATAAATCGAAGCCCAATTCGATTATAAACCATTTGTTGAAATTGAATCTACCCGCCCGTCATCTTTATCTCCTATTTATTTTGTTGATTGAGTTAATTAGAGCTGCGCATAAGGAGGCAACGGATGATTTACAGGATAACTCAATGCATATTTGTGCAGCTCTAATTATAAAAGAAGCAAATAAAATATATCGAAAGTTGCCCGCTAAGGAATCTACTTTAGTAGCTACCGAAATTCTAATGATCAAGGAAGGATACTATTGGATGGCACAGGAACTTGAAAAATTGCCGGACTATAAATCAAAAATGACATTTTTAATTCAGGCAAAGGCGGAATATTTACGAAAAGTTAAGTTGGATATTGGCGGACACCCATCGGAGGAAGTGCCGCCGAATGAAGTGTATGATATCGAAATGAATAAGCTTAAAAACCTCGAAGAATTGAAAGCTGTTGTTAATATTCCCTCAAAACCTCCAGTTAACGATTCTACAGAAATTAATTTAGAAGATAATGTTATAAAAAAAACCACTCAAGATGAATCCTTCAAAGCGAACCCTCTCCCAGACCCCAAACTCCATCAAACCCGAAAGGCCATCGAGGCAGAGTTTAATCTTATGCATAAAAATCAAAGGTGGAAATATGCATTTAACTATGAAAGTGAATACAATGCTTTTGTCGAATTATTAGTAAAGTTCTTTGAGGCAAAACCTTTTGAAATCCCTGGAACTACCTTGCGATTGAAGAATGATACTAAGGCACGAGTTGGGAGAGCATTAAGAAATTTGCATAAGGATTTAAAGTTTGATGGTGTATTTTTAAGGGAGGATAAAGAATATTTCAAAATCATTAAGGTTTTAAATCATTTTGAGAAGTTGGATGATATGGCAATATATAATGCAATAACAAAATAAGATTAAAACAGTAGTAAAATCAGGCATCCCCGTTATCCCCGTTATCCCCC
>CANLPK010000149.1 GCA_947492885.1 Bacteroidota bacterium | reverse complement strand
GTGGAGAGGAACTAAATACGTTTGTTTTCATAGCAGTGTCCACAGTTTCGTTACATTCTCACAGTAATAAATACCCCATAGTTAAAGGGCTAGTCTCGTCTTGATAGTTTAAAATAGTTGTCATATTTATTTCCTCTCTCGGATGTTATAATTGAATCACCCTACAAGATTCCGACATTTAAATTACACTACCAAAACCAATGAAATCAAGGCTTTTATCTGGCACGGTGTTTGCAGAGGAGGCGGAAATTTAACAAATGAAATCAGATTGGATTTTATCTGCATTTTATAAAGTACATTTTTTAGTACATCAAAATTTTTGATTCTATAAATAACCTTTTTTTAAAAATAGTGTCCTAAAAATAAAGTCTGTTTATTTTTCAAAAAAGGCCCAAAAACACCCTTTTCCGCCCCGATTTATTTTCCAAATTTCCAAATGACTGCCTATTTGATACCTTTGTGAAACATGAAATCCAACAATTTAGTCTACTTCTTAGCCGTTTTTATCCTAATAGCCTTCAGCTGGTGGTTCTATTCTTTATTCGAATTGAGTAAATCGAATTATAAATCGGATAAGTCCCTGCTCGAAAATCATTACGAGGATCTTCGCAAAGATTTCTATCATCAGGCATTTCAGAATGTATTCAAGGGCGAAGCAGGGCGCGATTTCGTTCGTTGGGGCGTACCATTGAATATTAGTGAACCCAAGGTGAAAGAATACTATGCTAAAACCTACCCCAAGGAGCCTATTTATCTTACCAATTCTGATAATCTGGATTCGGTACTACGGTTTTCAAACATGGAAACCAACTTCTCTAATTTAAAAAACAAGTTTGGACGCATCGAACGTATGTGGATTGCCGAAGGGATTACCTTTTTTGTGGTATTGATGCTTGGTATCTATTATGTTATTCAAAGTAATCGCAAGGTAATTGCTACCGAAAGGCAACAGCGCAATTTCCTGCTCTCCGTTACCCATGAGTTTAAAACGCCCATCGCTTCTATTAAGCTCTATCTGCAAACCATACAAAAACGTGTACTAACCAAGGAGCAAATAGATAAGATGATTACCAACTCCTTAAAAGATATAGAGCGCCTCAATGAACTCTCGGAAAATGTGCTGGTTGCTACCAAGATTGAAAGCAGCGGCTATCAGTACATCTTCGATAACTTGAACCTGAGCGAACTGATTGAAGAGGAAGTAGATAAATTCAAACACGCCAAACAAGGTCAATATAATATAGAGAGCCAAATTGCTCCTAATATTCAAATCAATGGGGATCGGTTTACACTCTTATTAGTAGTAAGCAACCTCATCGAGAATGCCTGCAAATATTCTGACCCTCAAAGCACCGTAAAAGTTTCGCTATTTAATGATGGTGCAACCAAATTGAGTGTTGCCGACCAAGGTATAGGCATCAGTGATGATGATAAGGAGGCAGTGTTTGATAAATTTTTTCGTGTAGGGAATGAGAATACGCGACGTACTAAGGGAACAGGCCTGGGTTTGTACATTGTAAAAGAAGTGTCAAAAAAGCACAATGCCAAGGTGAGGATAGCTGATAATAAGCCTAAAGGAAGTATTTTTGAAATAGAATTTTCGTAGTCGTACTGCGTTAATACTGAGAACATACAAGAACATAAGTACATACATCTAATTATTATTATACATGGCAATAAATAAAAGAATCCTATTAGTTGAAGATGAGCTTCACCTCCAAGAGGCCTTGAAACTCAATCTGGAAATGGATGGATACACTGTTGATGCCGTGGGTGATGCGGCCTCTGCTCTTAAATTATTTAAAGATAACGGCAATTATAATCTGGCCTTGCTCGATGTCATGCTTCCCGATATGGATGGCATTCGTCTCTGCGAGAACATCCGAATTCATAATGCCACCATGCCTGTGCTTTTCCTCTCAGCTAAAAATACCAGCGAAGACAAGGTGCTTGGATTGAAAAAGGGAGGCGACGATTATGTGACCAAACCTTTCAACCTCGAGGAATTGCTCCTTAGAATTCAAAACCTCATCGCCAAAGACGACCGCGCGGTGGCTTCTCAAAAAGTAAATAGCATTTATAAATTCGGCAAAAAGAACTTCATCAACTTCGAAACCTACGATGCCGAAGGGGTAAAAGAAAAGGTGAAACTCACCAAACGCGAAATGATGCTATTGAAACTCCTTATCGAAAACAAAGGGATTGTGATTAGTCGCGAAACCATTTTACATAGCGTATGGGGCTATAAAGTGGCGCCCATCACCCGTACCATCGATAACTTCATCCTGGCCTTCCGTCGTTGCTTCGAAGAAGATTCGCACAATCCCGTACACTTCATATCTCACCGTGGGGTAGGGTATGAGTTCAGAGATTAATTTAGGATTTTATTTTTTGATTTTATTTGCCAGTGAACGCTGCCGCGCGCTTATTCAAGAAAGCATCGGTACCTTCCTTGAAATCCTCTGTGCCAAAGCAGTTGCCAAATTCCTTGATCTCTTCTTCGAAACCAATTCCGTTATCATAATCATTAGATAGCTTCAATATTTGTGCAATGGTAAGGGGTGATTTGGTTTGGGTCTTCATTAAGATGGCGCGACAACGTTGAATCAATTCTTCAATAGGCACTACATCGTTTACCAATCCCAAGTCCAAAGCCTTCTCTGCATTAATCATATCGGCAGTTAATAAAAGTTCCAGGGCCTGTGCCTTTCCAATATAACGGGTAAGTCGCTGGGTCCCTCCATATCCAGGTATCACTCCCAGGTTCACTTCTGGTTGTCCAAACTTCGCATTGGTGCTGGCAATACGAATATGGCAGGCCATGGCCAGCTCACATCCGCCGCCCAGTGCAAAGCCGTTCACAGCAGCGATGACGGGCTTTGAAGAGTTTTCTATTTCGTACATCACCAAATGACCTGCGCTGGCCAAATTCGTTCCTTCTTCTACCGAATAGCTTGCAAACTCAGCAATATCGGCGCCTGCAGCAAAGGCTTTCACGCCAGTGCCGGTGATGATGATTCCTGCAACGGCCTCATTCGACTGGGCATTCATCACGGCATGCTTTATTTCTTGGAGCAAATCGCGGTTCAAGGCATTCATTTTGTCTGCTCTATTGATGCTGATGGTAAGTATCTTCTCGCTGATCTCGGTGAGTATGTATTGGTAGTTCATGGGATGAATTATTTAGTATATGATATTATTTGGGTTTATAAATTTCGATTTGCACCTTGGCCAGTCCGGCAGTAATATAGTTGAGTTCTTTGGCGGCGGCATACGATAAATCAATCTCCCGATGATTCGATTTGGGCATACGATCGTTTATTTTCACCACCACCGATTTGCCATTGCTCAAATTCGTCACCACCACGTAGGTGCCCAAGGGTAAGTTTTTATGCGCTGCCGTGAGTTTATACATATCAAAGCGCTCTCCGCTGCTGGTATAGCGCCCCTGAAACTGCCGGCCATAATACGAACCGATGCCAGAGATGCAATACATGGTACTGCAGATAGAATCGGTATCTGAAAAGCTATTTTGAATAGTAACAGTAACGGGATTAGGCAAAGAATCACTGCGCATTAAGCTATCCGATTGAGAATAACCCATCGTGCCAATAAATAAGATAAAAAGTAATATTATCGTGCGCATCTTGCCATTTCAAATAAACTGAATTTTCCTGAAACGCCCGCGATGAGTTCGTAAAAGCATACCGTCGCAGTTATAGGATTGTTTTATTAGGCGACATAAATTTTGCAAAACAAATCCAAATCCATGATTTACGTTTACCTTTACAAAGTCAGAGAATTTACGGAAACAAGAGTGAAATTTGCATATCCTATTGTGCAGAAATAGGAATAAATTGCACATCCTATTGTGCAATTTAAATAAAAGGCAATGTTTGCTTAACGAAATTTCTAAATTAAATAAGCTCAACAAACTTCACAACCCTTCCGCTTGCGGAAGGGTTGAACAATAATAGCCATAGGTGAAACCTATGGTAAATGAAGCCACCCCAGAAAGAACCCTGAAAGGGTTCAACATTTTATAAAAATCAGAACCGAATAATTATCAAAAATTAATAGCAAAAAATAGTTCAACCCCGTTGGGGTTGAGAATACAAACCGTCGATTAACCATAGGTTTCACCTATGGCTATTATTGTTGAACTACTTCGTAGTTATTCAATTCTCATGGAATTATTTTCGATGATACACGACTTTTGTAGTTCAACCCCGTTGGGGTTGAGAATACAAAATGCCGATTAACCATAGGTTTCACCTATGGCTATTATTGTTGAACTACTTCGTAGTAAATACAACATCATCGTTGTATTCAGACTGGTTTTGTGGTATCGAATTATAAATTCGCAAAAGTTATAGAGTAATAATATATAGGTGGCTTTAATTGAATTTCGGAAACGAGCCAATCAAATAATTGCATCGTTTTTCGTTGTCAGAAGTAGTAAAACGAGCCATAAATTGACGTGCTGAAAGAACTTCACAACCCCCAAAGTGCCAAAGCGCAATGATACTTCCCTTTAATACTAAATACTAAATACTAAATACTAAATACCCACACCCCCCACTACAACTCCTCGTCCTCACTCGCCTCCTTAGCGCCAAGCATGCTGTTCATTAAATCGGAGAAGCTGATTTCGGTATCGCTTACATATTTGCTCAACTTATTGTATTCGGCTAAGCCATGTAAGGTGAATTCCATCATGATGAGTAAATCAATTTCATTCAAACCTTTCTCATACGCGACTACCGATTCTTTCAAATGGTCGATGGCCAGGATGCGTTTTGTGTATTCGGGCAGACTCAAATCGGGATTTAAAAATACTGTATGGTCATTGAACCAGTTGACTACTTTTTCGAATGGTCC
>CANLPK010000148.1 GCA_947492885.1 Bacteroidota bacterium | reverse complement strand
TGTGCTATCCAATTTGTTATTTCAGTTTGCTGATTTTCGTTCGCTTGTTTCATCGCGGTAATCAGCAGATAGGTTTTTTTATTAGAAAGAATATCCCCTCCTACTTGTTTGCCAAATGCTTCCGCATCCTCTGCAAAAGCATCCAATATATCATCGTGCAACTGAAATGCGATGCCTAAGTTCTTACCAAATTCATACAATCTCTCCGCTTCAGCATTTGAAGCGCCTCCAACCAAAGCCCCGATTTTCAGGCTACAACCCAATAACACGGAGGTTTTTAATGCAATCATGTATAAATACTCTTCAATACTCACATCATTGCGGGTTTCAAAAAGCATATCCAATTGTTGCCCTTCACATACTTCAATGGCCGTTTTATTGAAGGCAGTCAATACTTCTTGAAGATTTTTATCTGGCAACATTTGTAGGAACATGATCGACTTAAACATCATCATATCCCCGCATAAAATTGCAGATGGCTCATTGTATTTAATATGCACCGTAGGCTTTCCACGACGCAGCGGAGCGGCATCCATGATATCATCATGCACCAAGGTAAAATTATGAAAAACCTCTATCGCCATTGCTGCTGGTAATGCAGCCTCAAATTTGTTTGCAAAGGCATCGCATCCCATCAATACCATGGCAGGACGAAGTCGTTTCCCTCCCAGTTGCATCAAGTAATTGGCCGATTCATAAAGCGAAGCCGGCGTTCCTTGAAAAGGATGCTCCCCCATGAATTTCTCGAACGATTTTAGGTATTGATCTAAGGTAGTCATTTTGTGCAAAGATAATGGACAGGGGTGAATCTCAAGTTAATTGCAAATAGTCCGGTTTCAGTTCTTTGTAGTCTCAAGAATATTGTTGAACTTGTATTTACTACGAGTAGTTCAACAATAATAGCCATAGGTAAAACCTATGGTCAAATGATGGTCTATAGTCCCAACCCCAACGGGGTTGAACTACAAAAGTCGAGTATCATCAAAAATAATTCCATGAGAGTTGAATTTACTACGTAGTAGTTCAACAATAATAGCCATAGGTGAAACCTATGGTTAATTGGCGGTTTGTATTCTCAACCCCAACGGGGTTGAACTAATAATGTTGAACCCTTTCAGGGTTCTGACGGGGGTGTATTCACCAACCATAGGTTTCACCTATGGCTATTGTTGTTCAACTGCGTTGCAGTTGTGAAGTTATTTCAGCACATCAATTCCTCGGCTTTTCTTAAGTCTTCAGACTACGAATGGGTATGCCACGGATCTTCGTAAGTCTCAGACCATGTTGAACACTCAAATGCCTATAATGCAATACCATACAGCATTTCCAATAATCAAAACACCTTATCCAACAGTTATCCACATAAAAAGCGTATCTTCGCATTTTTGTTATGAGTAGAATATTAGCCATTGTAGGCAGACCCAATGTAGGAAAATCAACCCTTTTTAACCGATTGGTTGGAAAGCGTGAAGCGATTGTGGACGATAGTTCAGGCGTTACACGCGACAGGCATTATGGTACCTGTGAATGGAACGGTGAATCGTTTACCGTTGTGGATACCGGAGGTTTCGTGGAAGGGAGTGCTGATATTTATGAGACTGCCATTCGTCGTCAGGTGAATATCGCCATCAGCGAAGCCGCTGTGATACTTTTTATGGTGGATGTAACTGATGGAATCCATCCATTGGATGAAGAAGTTGCGAAGCTATTACGTAGGTGCAAGAAACCAATTTTGTTGGCCGTTAATAAGGTAGATAATAATGACCGTCTTTTAAGTGAAGGGGTGTTTTATAAATTTGGATTGGGTGATATATATAGTATCAGCAGTGCTAGTGGCAGTGGTACAGGCGACTTGCTCGACAAGGTGGTTGAATATATTAAAGAAGAAAAAGACATAGAGGATTTCTCAACCCTTCCTAAAATTGCTATTGTTGGTAAACCCAATGTAGGAAAATCAAGTTTGATTAATGCACTTTTAGGTGAAGAACGGAATATTGTTACCGCCATGGCTGGTACCACCCGCGATACCATACATAGTCGTTATAATGCCTTTGGACATGATTTCATGCTTATTGATACCGCTGGTATTCGTAAGAAACAAAAGGTTCATGAAGATATTGAATACTATAGTGTAATGCGTAGTATCAACGCTCTTGAAGAATGTGATGTATGTTGTATCATCATTGATGCAACTATAGGAATTGAAAAACAAGATCTCAACTTATTACACCTTGCCGAAAAGAATGGTAAAGGCGTCGTTATTTTAGTAAACAAGTGGGACTTAATCGAAAAGGATAATAAATCAACGGTTCAGTATGAGAAGGAAATAAAAGCTGCAACAGCACCTTTCACTGATATTCCCGTTTTGTTCATTTCAGCATTAAACAAGCAACGTATCCATAAAGCGGTGGAACTGTTTATGCAAGTAAATGAGAATTTAAAACGTCATATTTCTACGCATAAGCTGAATGAATTTTTGATTGATACCATTGAAAACTACCAGCCGCCAGCGGTAAAGGGAAAATTCATTAAGATTAAGTTCATCACACAATTGCATACCAAGACACCATCCTTTGTATTGTTTGCCAACTTGCCTCAGTATATTCAGGAAAGTTATAAGCGCTATCTAGAAAATAAATTTAGAGAAGCCTATGATTTCTCGGGTGCTCCATTACGTTTGTTCTTCAGAAAGAAATAGTTACTAGAACTATTTCTTCTCAAATCTCTTGATCATATTTCCTACTTTAATCAAGTACATGCCTGCGCTTAGGTTTTGAATATTGATGCTATTGTTTAATGCAGGCAATGCACCTTCAAGCACTATAGCGCCCAGCGTATTATAAATAATATACGTTGATTGTGCATTCATATTATCAAGCATCACATTCAGTTTTCCATCGGCAGGATTGGGGTAAATAACAAAGGTGCTTACCTGTTGTTGTGAAGTAATACCTGTAACCTGAGGACGATATACCAAACTCAACTCTCCCAATTTAGCTGTTGTGAAATAGAAGAAATTGAAATTATTCGATAGGATATCTGCTTGTGATGAATAGGTTGCTGTACCCGTTGTATAATCATTATTAAGCACATCGAGGTCATCGGGAGATATTGTATTATTATAGTTCAACACCTTCAGATCTGTTTTTGAAATGGTTAAATTGGTGCGCTTGAAAATACTATCCTTGGTTAAATCAAAATCGGCTGGCAAATAATACAACCTAATATCCACAGGTGTTGTAGGCGCTGTGCTCGATTGAAGCCATAGGTTTCTTACGAAATAATAATTATCATTTCTGTTTGGATAAACCCCAGTGCGTTCATATCTCAATTTATTTCTCACCGAATTTAATCCAAAGCAAAGTGTACCCAAACTATTTCCATTCGGGTTTATTTGCGCGATTAAATTATTGCGTTCATCTCTCAAATCAATCCATTGTATTCCACTCACTAATGGGCATGGGGCCGTGGCACTGAAAATTCCATCGGCACTTCTTATCTCCGTATTGTATAATGATATATCATCGATTCCGATACTATTACCCTGATGCCCTATTGCCTCTAAAGCGATTAGGACAAGGGGTTGATTGGCATATGCAGCAAGGTCGACATCAATTCGATTCCATTGATTAGAAGGACTCGAGGCCTGATATCTACTCAGTGATTTTACCTTTACCCAAGTGGCTCCATCATCGTTGGAAACCAATACATTTAGTGAATCGGCTTTTGATGCATTGAGATTGTTTTGTGTAAGATAGAATGATAGCGTGGCATGAACATCTAATGAACTAAAGTCAAAACAAGGAGAGATTAATCTGGATGCTGCTTTATTAGCAAATGACCCTGCATTGAAAATAGCCATATATTTCGACGAATGTGAGGCTGTGGCTGGGTTAAGAATGGTATCGGTGATAATCCATTTTTCACTGTTGCCTCCATCAACTGTCCAATTAGAAGTGTTCGTTAGGAACGATTCATTGTAAGGATAATTACTAACTACACCTTTGGTAGTCACTAAATAATTTGAAATTGTATCGTTGGTTAAATCTATATCAGCCCAATAGTTACAATAGATTGAGAAGTTATAAGTACCCCCCAAACTCAAATTTGCTTTTGCAGTAAAAGTATAATCTATGGTTCCGTTAACTGCCAAATCAGCAGTAAGCGTATAATTTTCATTAACAGGAGCCCCTCCATTTATTTGATAACCCAATGATATGATGGTTCCAGATGGAACGATTACATTGCCTTGGTTTCTAATAATGACCTCCACTTTCTCAATAACTGATAGTCCGCATTTGCTAATTGGAGCAAGGATATTCACCAGACTCAAATCATTGAAAATATTATCGCGGGCAACGAAGCTATCCACTGCAGCGCCTTCATCATTGGTAGCAGCATCGCTTTTAAAATGAAAACGGAATTGCACATTGCTTTGAGAAGCTAAATTGGATACATTGATGGTATAACGTTTCCATGCTCCATTATCGCCACTCCATTTAGGAGGAGTAAGGGAGCCTATGGTACTTGTATTATTATAGGTAGCTTGTGTATTTAGAGAGTCAACTCGTTGCCAAGTGGCACCCCCATTAATCGATCGCTCGAGCACCATGCCATCATTATTCACTTGCGTTTTGAATCGCATGATGAAGCTTATTTCCGGATTGGTAAGAGCAGCGAAATCGAAACAAGGTGAATAGAATGCATTGTCGGTATTGGATGCATAATTGCTGAAAGGATTGGTGAGCCAACATTGTTGCCCATTAGGTGTAGCATTAATTACAGGCTTCACAGGAAAATTCCATCCCCAGTCGTTGATGCTTGTGCCGTTTAATGGCTCACTATACCAGGTTCCATCGGTTATTTCAAAATCTTCATAATTTGGGTAGGTACTTATCGAAGCTCTTGATAGAATTGGAAAATTGAATAAGGTATCATTCAGTTGATCACTATC
>CANLPK010000147.1 GCA_947492885.1 Bacteroidota bacterium | reverse complement strand
AGAAGCAAGCCAGAAATTGAAACCGTATGTAATATTTGGAGAACTGCCGAATTTCATGAAAGAGAAGTATATGAATTGTTTGGAGTGAAGTTTTTAAATCACCCCGACTTAAGAAAACTCCTACTTACTGATGACTTTGTTGGATTCCCGTTGCGTAAGGATTTTGAAGACCCTATTAATATGATCAGATTATAAAATGTTTGAAGAGTTAGGAACCACTGCAGAAGGCGATATGCTAATTAATATCGGACCACAACATCCCGCAACACATGGGGTATTGCATCTGGTAATGACCCTTAACGGTGAAACCATTAAAAAAACTGAGCCTCATCTGGGGTATATACACCGTTCCATTGAAAAAATGTGTGAGAGTTTAACCTATCGTCAATTCGTTTATGTAACGAGCCGAATGGATTATCTTTCTTCTCATATTAATAATCATGGTTGCTCCTTAGCTGTTGAAAAAGCAATGCAAATTGAGGTGCCAGAGCGTGCTCAGGTAATTCGTGTTATTATGGATGAGCTTACCCGTATTGCTTCTCATGAATTATGGTGGGGTGCCATGGCAATGGATTTGGGGGCCTTCACTCCTTTCTTTTACTCATTCCGCGAACGCGAAACAATTACTGATATCATGGAAGAAACTTGCGGTGCTCGTTTAACCATGAATTATATATGTCCAGGAGGTGTAATGATGGATTTACACCCCGATTTTCAAAAGCGAGTTAAATCGTTCATTGCTTTATTCAAATCAAAATTTGACGAGTATAATGAATTGGTTACAGGCAATATCATTTTCCAAAACCGAATGAAAGGGGTTGGTGTTTTATCAAAAGAAGATGCCATTTCATATGGATGTACCGGCCCAACGGCAAGGGGAAGTGGCGTTTCATCAGATATTAGAAAACTCTATCCATACGAAGTTTATTCAAAAGTGCAATTCGATGAGGTGCTAGAAACGGGAGGTGATTCTTTTTCGAGGTATATGGTTCGAATCAATGAAATGCTGCAATCGATTAAAATTATTGAGCAACTCATTGATAATATTCCTGAAGGTGAATTTCAAGCAAAAACAAAGGCAGTATTGAAATTACCGAAAGGTGAGTTTTATCAACGCGTTGAAACCGCTCGAGGCGAATTGGGAATTTATATTGTTAGTGAAGGAGGAACTACACCACACCGTATAAAGTTTCGTTCCCCGGGATTCTCCAATTTATCGGCCCTTGGGCATATGGTGAAGGGTAGTAAAATTGGCGACTTGGTAGCAACTATGGGTACCTTGGATTTGGTAATTCCTGATATAGATAGATAGTAGTAAAGATTAACTCAGAACAAGATGTTAAGTTTAGAAAATATAACGAACGCAGTACACGAATGGCTAAATGCAACACTCAATCCAACCTTGGCATTGCTGAGTGAATTTGTGATTGTTGGGGTATTGGCCATCGCTTTATTTGCGGTACTTGGATTAAGTTTGGTTTTGATGGAACGTAAGGTTGCCGCCTTTATTCAAATTCGATTAGGACCTAACCGTGTAGGACCTTTCGGGATGTTTCAAACAGTAGCCGATACTTTAAAGCTAATCATGAAAGAAGGATTAACACCCGATGGTGCTGATAAGTTTCTGTTCAATTTGGCTCCTTATATCGTAATGATTGCAGCCATGATGTTGCTTGCTCCTATTGCCTTTGCCAAAGGTTTTCAAATTTGGGATATTAATATTGGGGTCTTGTTTTTAACCGCTGTTTCCTCAATTTCTGTTATAGGTATATTGATGGCAGGATGGGCGAGCAATAATAAATATTCATTGCTTGGTGCCATGAGAAGTGGAGCCCAAATTGTTAGTTATGAATTATCTGCAGGGTTATCAATAATCACCATTGTAATCTTAACAGGCAGTTTGCAAATTTCAGATATCATTAACGCCCAAGCCAATGGATGGTGGATTTTCAAAGGGCATATACCCGTGTTAATTTCCTTTGTGATTTTTATTATCGCTGTTACTGCAGAAACCAATCGTGCTCCTTTCGACTTGGCTGAAGCGGAGTCGGAATTAACCGCCGGATTTCATACAGAATATTCGGGAATGAAGTTCGCTTTATTCTTCTTGGCCGAATACATTAATATTTTTATTGCTTGTGCCATTGGTGCTACATTGTTTTTAGGTGGTTGGATGCCATTTCATATAGGTCACTGGGAAGCCTTTAACCATATTATGGATTTTATCCCTTCCTCGTTTTGGTTTATTGGAAAGACCTTCTTCTTAATATTTTTAATGATGTGGTTTCGTTGGACCTTTCCACGACTTCGTATCGATCAATTATTGAATTTGGAATGGAAGTATTTGTTGCCCATAAGTTTAGTGAATTTATTGGTAGTGGCTTTGATGGCAGTAATGGGTTGGCATTTTTAATGAATTAATATATCGCATTGGCGAAATTAAATAGTAAAAAAAGAGAGATGTTTATAATAGATTATATAAAAGATATTTTCAAAGGTTTGAAATCATTGCTTACTGGTATGAAAATTACCGGCTATTATTTTACGCATCACAAAGAAATTATTACCGAGCAATATCCCGACAATCGTGCGACCTTAAAAATGGCCGATCGCTTTCGAGGTGAAGTAGTAATGATTCATGATGAAGATAATGAACACGCTTGTACTGGTTGTTCCGCCTGTGAATTGGCCTGTCCAAATGGTACCATTAAAATTATCAATAAGTTCGACGTGAATGCCGAAGGAAAAAAGAAAAAAGCCATCGATACTTTTATATATCATCTGGAACTTTGTACCATGTGTAATTTATGTATTGTAGCCTGCCCTACCGATACAATTAAAATGGAACCTAACTTCGAACACAGTGTTTATGATCGAAGTAAGTTAACCAAAGTTTTAAATCGTCCGGGCTCAAAAATTAAAGCAGGAGTTGAATAATGAATAGTACTGTAATCATGTTTTATTGTATCTCGGCCTTTATTTTAGGCACGGGAATCCTTGCTGTAACTACCGGCAAAATATTTCGCTCGGCCATTTGGCTATTGTTTTCAATGATGGGAATTGCTGGCCTCTACTTCTGGATGCAGATGGAGTTTATTGCTGCGGTTCAAATTATCGTTTATGTTGGTGGCATTGTAGTACTTATAATATTCTCCATTTTTCTAACTCAGAAATCAGGAGAAGAAATGCCGAAACCACCGCTTACAAAAACAATTTTTTCATTATTGGCTGCAATTCTTGGGTTCATATTTTCTTATTTACTCATTTATCAATACGGATTCAATGATGGTAATGCACCTTTTGAATTAAAGGTTTCAGATATTGGGTTGAAAATGCTCGATACTGGTGAACATGGTTTTATTCTGCCATTTGAAGTGATTAGCGTGCTCTTG
Source organism: Bacteroidota bacterium (assembly GCA_947492885.1). GTDB lineage: Bacteria > Bacteroidota > Bacteroidia > UKL13-3 > UKL13-3 > CAINMV01. The sequence continues at coordinate 1,649 of CANLPK010000147.1, read as the reverse complement.
CTCGCTGCACTTGTTGGATGTATTGTAATTGCAATGAAAGTTAAAAGTATAGAAGAATGAACGAAATTAACATAACTGATATTCTACTTGTGAGTACCGCCTTATTTTTTGTGGGGGTATATGGGTTCTTTACTCGCCGTAATATGATTACCATGCTCATGTCGGTAGAATTAATTTTGAACAGCGTGAACATCAATTTTGTTGCGTTTAACAAGTATTTGTTTCCGCAAAATTTAGATGGCGTTTTTTTTACAATATTTATCATCACAATTGCAGCTGCCGAAGCCGCTGTAGCCATTGCCATCATTATTAACATGTATCGAAGTCATCATTCAGTAGATGTAGAAGATGCCACCGATTTAAAATATTAGAAAATGAATATCTATTCCTATATAGCCCTGATTCCTTTATTGCCCTTGGCAACCTTTCTATTGCTGGGTTTGTTTGGTAAAAAATATTTTAGTTCCATTTCTGGAATCCTTGGAACATTTACATTGGCGGTATCTGCGTTTATCTCTCTTGCTGTAGCCTACAGCTATTTCTTTGTTAATGGTAAAGTAGATGGCGTGTTTCAGCAAATAATTCCATTAAAATATACCTGGCTTACTTTTTCTCCTAATGTATCTATCGATATGGGAATAGTAATTGATCCACTATCAGTAATGATGCTGGTTGTAGTAACCTTTGTATCATTAATGGTACATATATTTAGTTTAGGCTATATGAAAGGTGAAGAAAGATTTGCAACCTATTACGCTTTCTTGTCTTTGTTTACCTTTTCAATGCTAGGTTTGGTATTGTCAACCAATATTTTCCAGATTTATATGTTCTGGGAATTGGTGGGTGTATCATCGTTTCTGCTTATTGGATTTTACTTTGAAAAACCATCGGCAGTGGCTGCCGCCAAGAAGGCATTTATCGTTACACGATTTGCCGATTTGGGATTTTTGATTGGAATATTAATCTTATCGTTTCATGCAGAGACCCTCGATTTTCAAACTTTAATTTCACGATTAACAGATATCCAGTCAACACAATTGATGGGAATTACAACGGCTTCATTTATGGGCGTTTCTATGCTTACTTGGGGTTTAACGCTGGTATTCATGGGCGGTGCTGGTAAATCAGCTATGTTTCCTTTACATATTTGGCTACCCGATGCAATGGAAGGTCCAACACCCGTATCAGCATTGATACATGCTGCAACCATGGTGGTTGCTGGTGTATACTTGGTAGCTCGATTATTTCCAGTATTTGTATTTGATGCAGCTGCGCTCACAATCGTAACTTATGTTGGGGCATTCTCTGCACTATTTGCAGCAATCATTGCTTGCACTCAAACGGATATCAAAAGAGTGCTCGCCTATTCCACCATGTCACAAATCGGATACATGATGTTTGCACTTGGTGTTTCAGGTAAAGGAGGAGAAGAAGGACTTGGCTATATGGCTTCCTTGTTTCATTTATTTACACACGCATTCTTTAAATCGCTACTTTTCTTAGGTGCGGGTGCGGTGATTCATTTGGTACACAGCAACGATATGAAAGATATGGGCGGATTGCGAAAGCATATGCCAATCACGCATATTACCTTTCTGATAGCTTGCTTGGCCATTGCGGGTATTCCCCCTTTTGCAGGTTTCTTTAGT
>CANLPK010000146.1 GCA_947492885.1 Bacteroidota bacterium | reverse complement strand
AACATAGCTCACGGTATCCATACCAGCACCACCATACTGTGGATCAACCATAATACCTAGGAATCCAAGTTCTCCAAGTTTTTTAATTTGTTCGGCAGGAAATTTTTGATGCTCATCGCGCTCAATTACTCCAGGTAATAATTCTTTTTGTGCAAACTCGCGAGCAGCTTGTTGTATCGCTATTTGTTCTTCGGTTAATTGAAAGTCCATGGGATGATAGGGTATAATTATGGACTGCGAAAATAGTTCTATTGCCCTTTACTTCCAAGTAAAGTATATTTTTCTTAGAATCGAGATTTAAGCCTTAAGAAATATTTTTCCAAAGTATGGTAGGAAAGGGCAGCAATGCCAATGGTGGTAAGTAGGCACAAGCTAAATAGTAAATACAGATTGGCCATTGGAAAGAGCCGGGTAAAGAAAAATATTGGAAGCAGATGATACATATAAATACCATATGATATTTTACCCAAATATTCCAGGATTGGATGGGATAGACGCAATAAAGATTCTTTATTTAAAGCCAAATTCAGGATAGCTAGGCACATAAAGAGCGCAAAAATTTCGTTATTGAAATAAGGGCTTTCAATGATTCTTAAAAAAATGAGAATGACAACCCCAAAGGAGAGGAATTGTATTGGTTTATTTAAAATCAGACGAGTAATTTTTTCAGGGTATCGGAAATATAGAATAGCTCCAATGGCACCAATGGCTAGCGTGGTAAGCCTCAAATCGAACAGGAATAAAATAAGTACCCCCAGATATTTATTATTATTAGGATTGGTAACAAAATTATTTCCTAAGAATAGAAATGCAATCGCAAATAAAATAAAGGTGGCTAGCAGGTGTTTTGAATACTTGATAAACAACGGGGAGATCAAATAGAAAATCTCCTCAACTCCAATCGACCAGGTGATGGTAGCAAATGGGATATTTCCAAAAGCATGCATTGCGAAAGCAGGTAGAATCAAACAAAAGAAAAAGAGACTCTGCCCAAAATGGTTTTGAATCATATCCAAACCTGGTATTTTCAAGGCGCTAATATGCGGTATAACAAAGAAGCAGAGGATTACAATTAGGAAGTACAAAGGCCATATTCTAAAAATTCGACGGGCATAAAAGTTCTTTAAAGAAATGGTACTACTAGATTTCTTTTCATGTAATAGTAAAGTAGTAATTAGAAAGCCACTTAGTACAAAAAATATGGTAACACCAAGCTCTCCAAAGCCATAAAAAATCGAATCATTATCAATATGACTTAGATTGAACTTAAGCCGGCAATCATAGAAATGTGCAATAATTACTAGCAATGCAGCAACAAATCTTAAACCATTTAAGTTGGGAAAAAATAATTTGTTGCTTGCCATGTGCTCCTAATTAGTTCGCCATCATGTTTTCTATAGAGGTAAGATGCAATGTTTTCAAATGCTCAATGCTTCCAAAGCTATCGCCATTTACTAATGCTTCAGAACCAGTTACGCTACCCAAAATGCAATGAGGTACACCTTGAAGGGCAGCCATCACCTCATCAATATTTCCAGGGCGTACACTGAGGATAATACGACTTTGACTTTCTCCAAACAATGATACATCCATTCGGTAGCCATCGGTAATCCCTACGGTGAACCCTAAATTATTTACAAATGCACTTTCGCAAAGCGTAACAAAAAGTCCACCTTCACTTACATCATGCGCACTTTCAACCAACCCGCTTTTAATTAAATTGAGGGTTGCTCTTTGCACATTATATTCTTCATCTAAATTAAAATAAGGAGCGGGTGAATATTTTATATTATGATAGTGTGCAATATAATGCGACGAATTAAAATCGTTCCTTGTATCGCCCACCATGACGATAACATCGGCTTCATTACGAAAGCCTAATGTGGTGTGCTTTCTGCCATCTTCAATAATACCAATCATCCCTATGGTAGGAGTTGGGAACACGGCATCATTATCACTACTTTGGTTGTAGAAACTTACATTACCACCGGTAACAGGGGTATTGAATTTCAAGCAAGCGGCACTGATACCTTTTATGGCATGTACAAATTGGTAATAAACTTCGGGGTTGTATGGATTGCCAAAATTGAGGCAGTTGGTAATAGCTGCGGGGTCGCCACCGGCGCATACAATATTTCTTGCGCACTCTGCAACTGCAATCATACCACCTACTTCTGGATCGGCGAATACAAACCGGCTATTGCAATCCACGCTCATGGCCAGTGATTTGTCGGTATCTCTTACCTTAACAACACCCGCATCCGAAGGCTGATTGGTAGTTTGGGTAATGGTTCCAACCATACTATCGTATTGATTGTAAACCCAGCGTTTGCTCGCAATATTTGGATGCTTCAATAAAAATTCAGCAACCGCTACCAAATTCACTGGTAATGGAACATCACTCGGATTAAATTTCGCAATTTCAGCAAAATAGCCTGGAGTAGTATATTCACGATGGTACACTGGAGCACCGCCACCAAGCACTAGGCTTTGAGCTGGAACATCGGCTACCAATTCATTATTAAAATAATATACCAATCGATCGCCCGCAGTCACTTCACCAATCTCAGCATAGGATATATCCCATTTGCGTAAGATGTTTTCTACTTCTGCTTCTCGCCCTTTTTTAATTACCATGAGCATACGTTCCTGGCTTTCGCTCAATAATATTTCGAAAGGAACCATTCCTTTCTGACGCATAGGAACTTTGTCGAGATAGATAATCATTCCATGCTCACCTTTTGCACTCATTTCACTGGTAGAGCAAGTAATGCCTGCTGCGCCCATATCCTGAATTCCAATGGTAGCGCCAGTTTCAATAATTTCTAAAGTGGCTTCTAATAATAATTTTTCTGCGAAGGGATCGCCCACTTGCACACTTGGTAAGTCTTTCGCGCTATCTTCAGTAATATCTTTTGAGGCAAATGAAGCGCCGTGAATACCATCCTTTCCTGTAGCCGATCCAATAATATAAACAGGGTTACCTACTCCATAAGAAGTGGCGCTCGCTGTTTTTCCAACTTTTGCAATGCCCACACTCATGGCATTCACCAATGGGTTCACATGGTAGCACTCGTCGAAATATACCTCACCACCTACCGTAGGAATTCCAAAGGCATTACCATAATCGCCAATACCTTTCACTACACCTTTCAATAACCATTTGGTTTTGTCTTCGGAAAGTTTTCCAAAACGCAATGAGTTTAGTTGAGCAATAGGACGAGCACCCATGGTAAAGATATCGCGGTTGATTCCCCCAACACCGGTAGCAGCCCCTTGATACGGCTCAATTGCACTCGGGTGATTGTGAGATTCAATTTTGAAACATACAGCCAAACCGCCACCAATATCAATCAAACCAGCATTTTCCTCGCCCGCTTCTGCAAGCATTTTTTCGCCTTTTTTTGGAAGGGTTTTGAGCCATACGATACTGTTCTTATAGCTACAGTGTTCGCTCCACATGACGCTATAAATACTGAGCTCGGTAAAGTTGGGTGTTCTTCCGAGAATCTCGGTTATTTTTTCAAATTCATCAGGACGAAGTCCCAATTGTTGGGCTTGTTCTACGGTTGCTATTTGCACAGAGGTTGAAGACATGCCGCGAAGGTAACATTTTTGAAAATAATGCCCGATAGTGTTAATGAATTGAGGAAAGATAAACTGTGTTTTTATGATAAATCGATTGAAATTTAATTTTGAGGTAGTTTCATTTCCTGTAATATCTTTGAATGCTAGAAAAACTGATAAAAAAATCAATATTAATTCATAAAACTAAGGAATGAATGTAAGATTTAGGGAGCTTGATGCATTGCGAGGGGTGGCATCTCTACTGGTCGTCTTTTTCCATTTTACCATGGGGAGAAGTCAGGCTGAATATGGCTTTAAATATGGGGTGGCTGGGGTTGATTTGTTTTTCATCATTAGTGGGTTTGTGATTTTTATGAGTATCACGAAAGTGAGCTCAACAAAAGAATTTTTGGTGAATCGAATTTCCAGGCTTTATCCTACCTATTGGACCTGTGTAATGATAACCTTTTTAATGCAAATAATTGTAGGATTCTACATGCCATCTAAGGCGGTACCCAGTTTGTTGGATTTGCTGGGGAACTTAACGATGTTTCAATTTTACCTGAATATCAAAGATATCGATGGACCTTATTGGACGATGATTGTAGAAATGTTATTCTATATACTCATTGCCTTTTTTTTCGCCACCAGGAAGTTAAATGCATTGATTCCTTTCGGAGTCATAATGATTGTATTTATCATTCTTAATGATCTTTGGCTGGAGCCATTATACCCTAATTTATTGTTGATTCATCAAGGATTCCCGCTGATAAATCACCTTCCATTATTTCTATCTGGAATTGTTTTTTATAAATTGGTAACCGATACGAGCTCTCGAACACAAAGAACAAAATACTATTGTTTTCTGGTTGGATGTTACATTGCACAACTACTCTTATTCGATAATGGGGGACAAAGTGCATCACGTATTACATTATATGAATATTCATTTGTGCTTGCATTTTTCTACTTAATATTTGTTTTATTCTCATTGAAAATGCTGGGCTTTATGGTAAATAAGTACACCTTATTTTTTGGGAAAATTTCATTTGCAATCTATCTAATTCATCAATATATCAGTGCCGAAGTAATCATACCAGGGTTAATTAAATACCTGGATTTTAATTTTTGGATTGCTTCAGGTATTGCATTATTCATCACGGTTAGTTTGGCAGCCGCAATCACCTATCTCATTGAAATTCCATTGGGGAAAATGATGAATGCATGGCTCAGAAGAAAGACGGGCCTTCCAGCAAGAAGTACATAAAATCTTAGTGCAGTTTCTTTAGAAAAAATTAAGAAACCTTTATCAGCGAAGCAGTATCGAAAGCTTTTTTGCGCAATTCGTTAGTATCCGAATTTGGAGAGCCATAGGCCAATGCAACGCCCATTCGGCGATATTTACGAGTGGATGGTTTCCCAAATATTTTTATATCGGTTTGAGCAATGGAAGCAGCGCTTTCGAGACCTTCGTATTTAGGATATTCATCACCTCCAGCTTGAGCTAAAATAACAGCACTGGCTGCTGCTCTTTCAAGAGTTATTTCTGGTATGGGCAAGCCCAATACTGCCCTGGCATGCAATTCAAATTCGTTAAAGTTTTGTGAATTGGCCAAGGTCACCATACCGGTATCATGCGGCCTTGGCG
>CANLPK010000145.1 GCA_947492885.1 Bacteroidota bacterium | reverse complement strand
CCTTCAATAAGTGCATGACCATTGCTCAGCACACAGATGATGAGTTGATCGATGAGCGATTCTTGTCCAACAATGACTTTATGCAATTCGGCTCTTAAGCGTTCAACGCCTTGATGCAAGGGTGTCAAATCAATTCGGGTGGTAAATTCATCCATGATATAGGTGGCTAATTATTGGTTATTTTTTAAATTTTTCGATGAGGGTATTAAGATTTATCAATTCCTTCTCACTAATGGAATTGGCATTTTCAATGTATAAAATAAAACTAAAAAGTGATTTTACCTCTGCTTCTGGCTTACCACTTTTCTGACAAAGATGTTCAATAAACGCTTCACGGTTACGCTGTAATTCGTGGTTTGGATTCACATAATACGTTGCACGAAGGTACTCCATAAAGTACTTTATTTTTTTCAAGGCAAGGTTATGGTGGTCGCCTTTTTCATAATAAACCTGCCCCACTGTTTCGGCAAATTCCAAGGATGAATTTTTCATTGGGTCTTGTATTGGGATGATACGTTGACGCCTTTTACCCATGAATAATACAAAGAGTAATAGCCCTATCATAGCTAAATAGTAAGCCCATCTCAAGCCTTTCTTACTCAGTATATATCGTGTGGGTGTATCTGTTTTCAATCCGCTTTTATAATGCTCATCCCACCATACTTTTTGCACTGGCATGCGGGTGAATGCCTTGGTTACAAAATCGAGATTGGCTGGTTTTAACATATAATAATTAGTGAACGCAAAAGGCATCGTGCACATTATAATTTTGCCTTCTCCAATTATTATTTCAGTCATCAGGCAGCGATGCAATGAATCGGCCACCAGCATCTTCTTTTCAAATCGAATAGAATCAAAGTAAGTATTCACTTGTGAATATTCATTGTTTACAGCATATCCTGTATCCGAACTTTTAAATCGATCGCAATAATTAAAATGAAATAACGAATCACGATAAGAATATAAAGGATTATCATCCAGGCTCTTTTGCTTCAGTGTCAATGTGTTTGCGAAGGTGTCGGAAAAGGTGGTCGCCGCAAGAAACAGATAATTACCATTCCTAACAAAATCTAAGATTGCCTCTGTTTCATATGGATTGAACTCGAGATGTTCATTGATGAAAATATAATTGATTCCAGTCGACTGGCTTAAAGTTACTTCGTTCATCTGGTCGACAATACTATTATTGACCGTTTCAATTTTCTGGTCTTTAAAAATTTCGGGGAGCAATTCAAATAAGAGGTAATCACCAAAAGGCTTCTTTTCTGCCTTACCAAATCCTGGAGTCCAGTCGATAGGTTCCTCCTGGTTGTATTCAACCAGGAACAAGAGCAAGAAAACGATGCCCAATCCCAATAATAATTTAGTGCTCGACTTCATTTTATAATTTGCTACTCATTGATTTTAATAAGCTATCCGACTCTTGATAATGCGAAACTTCGGTATCAAATTTTCCGTAATTAGAATACTCATAAATGCGGGTGAGCGACCGAAATGGCTCCTTTATTTTATCAGATTTTATTTCTAAGAAATAATCATAATTGGTTTTATCTTGGCGAATTTTTATCACTTGTTTTTGTGATAAAAGCTTGATGGCTTTAATATAAACCCAACGAATGGCAATCGAATAATTCTTCTGTGCCAATGCCGATAAAATCCGAGATTCAATATCTTCTTCACTACGAGCGGTTTCCTCCATGAGCCCATCGCCCAATCGGGTGGTGCGTTGCATGGGTGCACCAAAAAATTCACTCCGATAAAGCCATACGGCTACCACCACAATACCAAAGAGCGCTAAAATCCAATAGATGATATTGAGCGTGCGGTCGGCCAATTCGGGAGTTATATTTCCAAAAATTTTGCGCATCAACCAACTTTTAAAATTTGCCCAAAAAGATTTCGCTTCATCATTCACTGTTCGCTCATATTGAAATTCCTTTTCGGAGAGATGTTTAGTAATAATCTCCGTATTCACTGGCCTTTGTTTTACAGGAGCTGCCACATCATCTTCATGGCAATTACAGAAATCGAAACCTGAATAACTCGTTGGAATCCTCACAGATATAGGCTCCTCGGCAGGTTCTTGAATTAAATGGTACGTGGTATCGGGAATTTGAGCAAACGCAAATTTTGGGGACAGCAGAAGATAGCATCCCATACACCATAGCAGTGATAAAACAACAGGATTAAAACTCTTCTTCTGTTTCGTCATTCGTAAATTGTTGATTGCTTCTTTCGGTTCTTACCGCCTGCGAAGGCTCTTGCGTAGTTTGTGTTGCCAATGCTTCAATATTTTCGAGCAAACCAATACTATCTTTTTGTTCGGAATAGCTGTAATACAAAACAGTATTTTTTATGATGAAGAAACAAAAAACCATGTAAAGATAGATGGTACCCAAAACGCTTCCTGTAATAACCAATAGAAAAGTGATATACTTAGAAACTGCATATCCAAAAAAGTTGCTCACCAACCCTCCGATGAAAATACCTGTAAACGAAAGAAGTAAAGTAAGAATATAGCATAGCAAGAAGAGCACAAAAAATATCCCGAAGGTAAACCACCATCTCCCCGATACTAGGTAGAACGAACGGCCGAAGGCATCTAGCACTGATACATCCTCCTCATTAACCAATACCAAAAAGTAGAGGTAGGTATAAATGATAAAGGCATTTGTAAACAAACCAATAATAAATTGCAGGAAGCCTACCGAATCGAGAGCAACGCTTAGCGCATTAAGCAAGGTAACAATGATGACAAAAAGAATTCCTCCACCAATGTATTTAAGCAATCGCTTTTTCACTTCATTCCATACATCACCAATGCTTATATCCATGAGCTTTCGGTTATTTACATATATTTTTATATAGCTATAAACCGTAAGGTAGGTAAACATGAGTGAAAAAATAAGTACCACCCCACCCAAAATTAAGTATAATAAGTTCATGCCACCAAACATGGTCATTAAGGCATCACTTGAACTCTGGCGCCCATATCGAGTAGCACGTACACCTTCTGATACCCCATTAATGAATTTATATAACCACAATGAAAACAAAGAAATGGATAACACAAAAGTGAGTCCCGTGATTAAGAAAACTGTTTTGAAGAAACCTGCAAAATTTGCAAAAAGAAATTCAAAGCTCGTACTAATTACTTGTCCGAAGTCGCGCTGCTGTCGGAGTTCAATATATTTTTTATTAGTTGTTGCCATGTTTAAATTTATAAGGGTTTATTGCGAAGTACCAAATAACGAAACCTAAAGAAGGTAGTATAATGAGTAATGACCAGATGCCTAAAAACTGATAATGCCTTGTAACAAAGCTCTCAAAGAAAGCAGCAACGATAAATACAGGCACCAATCCAATAATAATTTTCACCCCATCTTTTGCGCCAGCCAGGAATGAATCTACACGACGATAGGTGCCTGGGAAAAGCAATCCACTTCCAAACACGAACCCCGCACCACAAGCGATAATAATGGCAGCTATTTCGAGCGTTCCATGAATCCAGATAGTTAGAACTGATGTTTGAAATACATTATATTTATAAAAGAAATATTGAAAGGCACCAAGCATGATCGCATTACTCATTTCATTCCATAAAGTAAGCGCTGCGGCGGTGAGTCCACCAATATATTGATAGAAGGAGACACGAATATTATTGAAAGCGATATAAAAAAACATATCCCCTTCGTGACTTTGTCCATACACATCGAGTGGCTTACCTTGCTTGATATTATTGATGGTCATATCCACGTAGTCATCACCGAGTATGAGTCGTACAAACTGATCATCGTTGGCAGCGCTAATCACCCCGATGCCAGTAGCCAATAAAAAAACGATGAAAGAGAAGAGCATCTTCTTACGATGTTTGTAAAGCACAATGGGCAATTCCGATTGCCAGAAGGTGACCATTCGGCTCACTTTCTCTTTTTTATTGCGATATACCTTACTATGGATTTTTACTGCGAGGCCGTTAAGATAGCTTAATGATTTACTTTCGGGGTAAAAGGTTCGGGCATAAGCCAAATCGTCGGTTACCTTAACATAGAGTTCGGCAAGTTCATCGCCACTAGCCGTAGGGTTATTGAGCTGCTTTTCTAGCTCTTCCCATTTTTCCTGATTCTGTTTTAAAAATACGGCTTCACGCATTAGGCTGCAATATAATAGAAAGGGATGAATTCAAAGCAGGTTCTAATAAAGGAAAAATTAGTTAGTCGATATTTCTTACCGAGATAAATTCTTTTGACGGCAATTCTACTGCGGTGAGATGCCCACAACCTATTCTTGACTTATACACGCAGCCTGTATCAATATTTATTTTATGAATAGATGGCTGGCTATGCAATTGAGCTATTGAAATAGGGGTATGTCCGTGAACAAGGATACGGCGTTGAATTTTATGATATATGAATAATGGCTCTCGAGTCCAGAGCATGGCGCGCTTATCGGCAAACGGGTCGGGTATAGAGAAGTTAAGACCTGCATGAACAAATACATTTTCAGAAGTGGCGATATAGAATTTTGTGCGCTTTAAAAACTCCAGATATTTTTCGGGGAGCCGCTTCAACGATTTAATTCCAAAGCTTTCTAAGGTTTCCACTCCCCCATTACTTAGCCATAATTTTTGTTTCTCTACGTCCTTTGCTGCATCGAGCAAGAGCGCTTCATGATTTCCTCTGAGCGTATGAATTGCATATCCTTTCTTACGTAGTTTTAGGATATAATCGATAACGCCTTTAGCATTGGGGCCACGGCCAACATAGTCGCCCAGACAGTATATTTTATCCGAACGCTTTATTTTTATTTCTTCTGTAAGTAAATGCTCGAAGGTGTTTCGGCAGCCATGAAGGTCGCCAATAGCGAAGACTCTGGACATTAAGAAGCGATTAAGTTGAACATGAAATAGGATTGAAATTGCATATTACTATTTCATTGTATCCATCACCGCCTTTTGTATTTCGCCTATATATTTCTGCATCATGATATTCATAATATCTGTTTGCATGGCGGGAGTAACATTCACAAATTTTTGACCAGAAGGTGATTTGTAAAAAGCGATATAATCTTTGATTTCCGACTCTGTAAAATACTTGTCGTATATCGCAACCATATCCTCATTCAGCATTTTATTCATAATGGGTTTCATTGCATCTATGGCCTTTTTCATTGTTGCGGCAGCTTCTGGGTCGCTCGCATCTTTACTTGATTGTTGCATGATTGTTGGAACAATTGATTCCATCATCTTATCATACAATGAATCCGTCTTCATTAGCTTAAAAAGTTGTTTAATCGATTCTTGCTTGGTTTGTGCCTGAGAATATGATACTGATAAGAGAGAGAGGAGGAGAATGATGAAGAATTTTTTCATGACCTAGCGTTTAAATGGTTAAGTAAATAAATTAGTTCCGTCAAAGATAA
>CANLPK010000144.1 GCA_947492885.1 Bacteroidota bacterium | reverse complement strand
ATTATGCTTAAGCCATTAGTTTTTAATGAATATGGATATGATGATGCCACTGAAGATAGAGAAGTGGCGGTAGTTGCTTATAAACGCACGGAAAGCGCCAAGGCTGATAAGCATAAAGCAGTGGGAAAACCTGCAGCAACCTCGCCTTCGTTTTTGGGATCAAGGGCAAATCAAACAGCCTATTATAAGCAAGGTGTGGTTGTAGTGTCCGGTAATGCTAAAACACTTGCAGTAAAATCATCCCCCGTTAAACAAGGAGAAATTGGAACCCATGTAAGTGGAACCTATGCGATAAAATCACCTCCCGTTAAACAAGGTGAATTTAGAAGAAATGCAAATAATCAAAACGCGATTGCCGATACCACAATAGGTGTTAATCAAGATAAAATTAGTGCGGAAGCCTATAACGAAATTATTGAAACACCATTTAAGAGCACACATAAGAATTTACTTTCCACCTTTAGTATTGATGTAGATTGTGCAGCGTATTCCAATATGAGAAGGTACTTACAACAAAATTTATTACCTCCAAAAGATGTGGTGAGAACCGAAGAGCTCTTAAATTATTTCACTTACAACTATCCACAACCGAGTAATGATGCACCATTCTCTATCACCACCGAAATGGCTGAATGCCCATGGAATGCGAAACATAAATTGGTTCATATCGGCATTCAAGGTAAAATAATACCAATGGATGCTATCCCTCCAATGAACTTGGTATTCTTGGTTGATGTTAGTGGTAGTATGCAAACCTATAATAAACTCCCCTTCGTTATTGAATCATTGAAGATGCTTATAGCACAACTAAGAGCCACCGATAAAATTTGTATTGTAACCTATGCAGGAATGGATGGTATTGCATTGCCGCCCACTTCGGGTAATGATAAAGTAAAAATTTACGAAGCATTAAATAATTTAAGTGGGGGAGGGGGGACGAATGGTTCAGCGGGTATCATCAGAGCCTACCAAGAAGCCATGAACAATTTTGTGAAAGATGGAATCAATCGGGTAATTCTATGTACCGATGGAGATTTTAATATTGGGGTAAGTGATAATACCCAATTGGAAAATCTCATCATTGAGAAACGTAAATCAGGTGTATTTCTTAGTGTGCTCGGATTTGGAATGGGAAATTACAAAGACAATAAAATGGAAACCCTTGCCGATAAAGGGAATGGGAACTATGCCTATATCGATAAATTAGAAGAAGCCAAAAAAGTGTTAGTTCATGAAATGGGTGGCACCTTATTCACCATTGCCAAGGATGTAAAAATTCAAATGGAATTCAACCCGATGTTTGTTAAAGAATATCGCCTAATCGGATACGAGAACCGCCTCTTAAAAAATGAAGATTTTGAGAACGATGCCATTGATGCGGGTGATTTAGGTAGCGGACATACCGTTACAGCCATATATGAAATTGTGCCCAATACCGATAAGACCTCACAAGGGGTATTGCAATATGATCCAACAGATATTACTCCATCAAAATTAGATGGCGATGAATGGCTATTAGTGAAGATGCGTTACAAGAATCCAAATGATTCGATTAGTAAATTATTGGTACACAAATTATCAAATGAACACATCAATAATCCAACAGCCAATTTCTATTATAGTGCCGCTGTGGCAGAGTTTGCCATGCTAATGCATGAATCAATATACCTCGGAACTGGTAGCTTCGAACAAGTTGAGCAATTGCTTGAACAATATACAGGCGACGATGCCTTGGGTTATAAGAAGGAATTTAAAACCTTAGTTGTCACCGCAGCAAAACTCATGAAAGAAAAAAGCATCGTCAAAAAAGATTGACGATGCTTTTAGAATAAACTATTGGATACTTACCACCACATCAATTCCATTCTAATTCCTTGTTTGTGTTGCATAGCTCGCATTTGTTCATAGAAAGAGTATTGGTCGCCCAATTCATTTTTAATTGCTGCTTTCACCGATGCATCCCCTCCGAAATTTTTAATAAATTCTTTCAATGGATCTTTTAAGGTAGGCATTTCAGTGATACGATAGCTGGTAATATTAGCCCTTTCAGCTGCCAGTTTAATAGCATCTTGTAATGAACCTATCTTATCTACAAGGCCTAAGTTAAGTGCATCTGAAGCTGCCCATACACGACCTTGAGCAATACTATCAATATCAGCCTTGTTCTTGTGGCGTCCATCGGCAACACGGCCAATGAAATTATCATAAGTGCGCTCAATGAATGATTGCAATATTGCTTTTTCATCTTCGGTAAATGGACGAGCTACATTACCCAAATCGCTGTATTGCCCAATTTTAACGGTATCAACAGTGAGGCCTAATTTTTCATTGTAAAGCTTTTGCATGTTTGGAAATAAACCAAACACACCAATAGAACCAGTAATTGTAGATGGCTCAGCGAAAATAAAAGTGGCAGGAGCCGCAATATAATAACCTCCACTGGCAGCAACATCACCCATACTTACAATCACCGGTTTTTTCTCAGAAGCAAGTTTTACTTCTCTCCAAATGATATCACTCGCCAATGCCGATCCACCTGGTGAATTAATACGTAAAACAATCGCTTTTATCTTATCATCGTTGCGGGCTTTGCGAATGGTTTCAGCCAAACGGTCACCTCCAATGGTTAGATCATCACCTTCACCATCCTGTATTTCACCTTGAGCATAAACTACGGCAATTTTAGAATCGTAATTGCCATCCTTCTTTTTGCCTGGAGCATTTTTATACTGTGAGATATTTAGGTAGTTGATTTTTTCTTTTTCACCAATGCCTAATTTTTCGCGTACCGCTTTTTCGATTTCGTCGGTATAAGCTAACTCATCAACAAGTTTAAGGTTTTTAGCGTCTTCCGGGCTTCTTACCTTCATCTGATCGGCGATGCTATACAATACATCAATAGCTATTTTGCGATCGGCAGCAACATAATTCATGAAATTTGAATAAACGGCTTCTTTATATTTCCGAATTTGTAATTTATTCTCTTCACTCAAATGCTCTTTAATGAATGGTTCTACAGCACCTTTAAACTTTCCATGACGAATTACCTGAATATCAACTCCAATTTTATCGAGCATTCCTTTGTAAAACATCGGTTGTGCAGCGGTACCATTGAATAACATTTCGCCAGTAGGAGTGAGGAATATCTTATCAGAAAGGGAGGCCAGGTAGTAGTTGCCATTATAATAGTAGTCGGCTTTGGAATAAATAAACTTACCTGAAGTTTGAAAATCTTTTAATGCGCTTCGTATCTCGTCTTTGGTAGCAGCTCCAGCCATAACATTAGAAAGATCGAGCATAATACCACTGATATTTGCATCGTCTTTTGCTTTCTTAATATTTTCGAGCAATTGATTCAATCCGATGGCTGTATTATCATTCCCTTGAAGTTTTGCAAATGGATTATCAGCCGCTCGCTCCAGCACCTCACCTTTAAAATCGAGCACCAGCACTGTTTTAGCTTTTACATCAACAGCACTCTTCTTGCCCATGCTCGAAGCGATACCAATTAAAATAAAAACAGAAAGAATTCCGAATAAGAACAACCCAACAACCGTAGCGAGGGTATACTTGAAAAATTGCAACATGATTTTTTAGTTATTTAGAAGTAATGCAAAGATATTTGAATTATTGATGAATGTATTCACCTAAAAGAGGGGAGAAGTGAAAGAGGAGATAAATTTCAATATTTTAGATCGATGGGAAGGTAAGGGTGAACTTTGAACCTTTACCTAATTCACTCTCCACATCAACATTTCCTTTTAAGTTTTTCATCATAATTTTCACATAATTTAATCCGAGTCCAAAGCCTTTCACATCGTGAACATTTCCTGTGGGAACACGATAAAACTTATCGAATATTTTTTTACGCTGTTCATCGGCGATTCCAATACCATTATCAATAACTGAAATTACAAGACTCGTTGGTGTATTCGAAGTAAAAATACGTACTTCTGGATTTTCAATCGAGTACTTTAATGCATTATCCAAAAGGTTGAAAACGATATTGGTCAAATGCAATTTATCGGTCATGATATTAGAATTGGTAGCAGCGAGGGTGCAATTAATCACCGCATTCTTATCATGCAATGTAGGTTGAATATTCTGAATTGAATTCTTAATAATCTCATGTGCATCTACCACTTCCCATTTTAATTTTATATCATCACGGTCGAGGTGCGCCATTTGTAATACGCGCTCTACCTGGTTCTTCAATCGTAATGCTTCTTCCTGAATGATGGTGGCATAGCTTGCCAGTCGTTCGGGTGTTTTAATAATATTGGGGTTCTTTAAAACGTCGCTTGAGATAGAAATTGTAGAAATAGGTGTTTTGAATTCATGGGTCATATTATTGATAAAATCCTTTTGTATTGCCGATAAACGCTCCTGACGCAAAACGATATAAACAATAATTACGAAGGAGAAGAGTACAATCAATACCGCGATGGTTGAAAATATCCAAGCTCCCATTCCCGAAATAATATCCGCTTTCTTATCGGGGAAATACACCGAGAAATAGTAGTTGTCATGTTCGTAATTAGGTAAGTCGCGGCGAGGCACGATATCGATCTTCTCCCCTTGTTCATTTAACGCACTTCGATAAACAATCCGGTCGCCT
Source organism: Bacteroidota bacterium (assembly GCA_947492885.1). GTDB lineage: Bacteria > Bacteroidota > Bacteroidia > UKL13-3 > UKL13-3 > CAINMV01. The sequence continues at coordinate 875 of CANLPK010000144.1, read as the reverse complement.
TCACAGTCATAGATAGCATAACTGAAGGAGGAACGAATAATACCAAAGAATTCGTTTTTTAAATAATATTCGAGAACGTTGGCATTGATTTCATCATTTATATTCACCACGTAATAGTCGCCAGCCAACTGACGCACGGTGGTTTGTTGAATTTTGCTTTGGTTATTGTTTAGGATCAAGATATCCTCCGCCACTTTTTGTAAAGCTTTCTCTGTTTTGCGTTCAAACTCCTCCTTTTCTTGTCGGTATTTCGTCACCACCCAATACAATTGCGTTACAGTAATACCTATAATGGATACTAAGGCTAAAACAATAATGAGTCGGACGGTACGTTTGCGCATAATTATGAAGCTAAATTTTGAGTAATTCCGTTTACTGAAATATCATTATGGCTGGTATGGTAAATACATTTTCCATTGATAATTAGTAGTACTTGGGGCGATTCATGTTGCACCTCAAAAACTTCGGCAATATGTGATGAAATCGGGCGAATGGCTATTAAATCAAGAAAATTCAAATCAATCTCCTTGTTATTTTCATCCCAATTTCTTTCAAATCGTTGTAATGCCATTGAGCTAATACTACATCGTGTACTATGTTTAAAAATAAGTTGAGGTTTTTGATAAGAGGATTTAATTAAATTATCAATGTCTTGCAGCTTTTCTAGATTATTCCAAGGGGTCATATAACTGCAAAATTAACGAATAAACTGAAGTCATTAGATTTGATTTTTATTGACAAACAATATTAGATACAATTAACAACCTCCAATTCGGAGCTTTCCATTAAATTTGAATTCTATGCATCGTACGGTATTAATAATATTTTTTTTGATTTTAATGCAATCTGCTTGGACACAAACGCCTGCAAAAGCT
>CANLPK010000143.1 GCA_947492885.1 Bacteroidota bacterium | reverse complement strand
TAAGTAAGATCTCAGGTAAAACATTTGAAAGTGTAAATATCAAGGATACTTTGCAATACCCGTTGGTGTCAAAACCCGATATCATTGGCTACGACTGGAAGATTTACAACTTCAGTACTGGAATCTATGCCATAGCTCCCTATAGCTTTATCATTCGGGATACAGAGGGTTATTTTTATAAACTTCGCTTTGTTGATTTTTATAATGGCTCAATTAAAGGTTATCCGAAATTTGAGGTTCAGAAACTGTAACCATTCCATCTGTCATTTTTTTCATTTTAAGAATTTGGCTCTTGTGGAATTGGATAAATAACCCTTATTTCACATTTAGCATAAAAACGAAAGCTATTCAGTTTTTCAATAATTAGTTTTCTTGCTTAAAAATGAAATTAAAGTTACATATCACCACCTGTTTATTGGCCATTTTTAGCGCCATGAATGCTTCAACCACTGTGCCATCGGTTATTACAACCAACCAAGTATGGGATATCAGTGGAAGCCCTTATTTAGTTAATGGCAACGTATTGCTTAATCAAGGATTAACAGTAGAAGTGAAACCAGGTGTTTCAATTATTTCCAGCGGGCAATATAAACTCACTGTAAACGGAATATTGAAGGCAATTGGAAAGGCTGATTCTGTAATTTTGATCAAGGGGTTATCCATTTATTTTTCTGACTCATCGGTCGATTTTAACCCAATAACTTTTGCAGGTAGCCAATTTAAAAATTGCTTCTTTAGATCTCCCTATAAATCCTCATCTATTAGCGCCATTATTCTTGATCGTACTCACCTGAGTATCGACTATTGTAATTTTGATAGCATCAGCTACCCTATACAAGGAAGTGGAAGTGGTGATTCGATTAATTTATTTATTTCGAATAGTATATTTCACGGTGATGCCTTTGGCTATTTAATTTATGGATTGCGTCAGAAAAGTTTTTTGAGCTTCACTAATAATGCGGTTTATAATTTCGGCCAGATTTCCTTACCTGAAGCAAGCATCATTCAATATTGCTATTTCTATGGCTTGCGCTACTATCCCTGTATCAACGACTATGGGTATGCTCGTTCATCGACGATAAGTTGTAACTATTTCAAAAATGGCAACTACCCATATACTCCTGCCATTGATTTAAGCACCAGCAGTTCTGGTGGCAGGCATATCAGCATTCAAAACAATGAATTTGATTCGATGCAGCTATTTATAAATATGCCTTGCACCTATGTTGCCACCGACACTGTTGAGGTAACCAATAACGATTTCTTATACTATACCTATAAAGTAGTTTCATACAGCAGTTGCTTTAGTGGCACCGGTACCTATCATAATGTTGATTTCACCAATAACTATTGGAATACAGTGGATACAACACTTATTAAGAATGCTATTTATGATTTTAGAAATAATAGCAAGGTGCCATACAAAATAGATTTCAGTAATTTCAAAACCTCACCAGTATCTAATTGCTGGCCACTTTCTCCAGGTGATGCGCCTAAGAAACAGAATACAGGAATTGGGAAATCGAAAAAGTCAATATCGCATTTCGCCATTTTTCCTAACCCAGCTTCCAGCGCAGTACAAATTGAGACCGACTTAGAAGGAAATTTATATTGCGAAATTACAGATATCACAGGCCGCCGAGTTTCAATTAATAACATCAATAATACCCATTCGGATATTGATGTGAGGGCTTTAAAACCTGGTATTTATTACATTTCATTACTTAATGAAAAAGGAGATTCTTATGTATTGAAGTTCGTTAAGGAATAGATATTTCAAACAAAAAAGTGAAAGCCTCAGTCTAAAAAACTGGGGCTTTTATTTTGCTAGTAAATTGCAGGCAGATTAATTGCAACAAATAGAATCAAATTAAAAAGGCCCCAAACATTACTGCTTGAGGCCTTTTTAGATATAGTGTACTTACTTATTCAGCGGTTACATCCAATCCCAATCCGCGTAATTCATGTATCAATACATTGAATGACTCTGGCAATTGAGGGGTTGGCATTGGCTCGCCTTTTACAATAGCTTCGTACGATTTTGCACGACCGATAATATCATCACTCTTAATCGTCAATACTTCTTGTAAAATGTTTGATGCACCAAATGCTTCGAGTGCCCAAACCTCCATCTCACCAAAACGCTGACCTCCAAATTGAGCCTTACCTCCCAACGGTTGTTGGGTAATTAATGAGTAAGGGCCTATTGAACGGGCGTGTAACTTATCATCAACCATGTGTCCCAATTTCAACATGTAGATAATACCTACAGTTGTTTTTTGTTTGAAACGTTCTCCGGTTTGACCATCGGTTAAGTAGGTCTGACAGTTTTCAGGTAAACCTGCTTTAGTAATATAATCAGCAATTTGTTCTTGTGTTGCTCCGTCGAAAATAGGCGTTGCAAATTTAGTCCCCAACACTTCACCAGCCCATCCCAACATGGTTTCATAAATTTGTCCTAAGTTCATACGACTTGGCACACCCAATGGATTCAATACGATATCTACTGGTGTTCCATCTTCCAAGAACGGCATATCTTCACGAGCAACAATACGGGCAACAACCCCCTTATTACCGTGACGTCCTGCCATCTTATCCCCTACCTTCAACTTACGTTTGGTAGCGATATAAACCTTAGCCATTTGCACAATTCCGGTTGGTAATTCATCACCTACAGTTAGAGCGAACTCCTCACGGCGATATTTACCTACTAAATCATGTGCAGCTCTGCGATAGTTTACTAAGATATCACGAATCAATACATTCTTTTCTTTGTCTGTAGTCCAAGCCGTTGGATTGGTTAAATCATAATCCAATTCAAATAATGCTTTTTGTGTGAACTTCACTCCTTTTCCAATCAACTCTTGTTCGTACACATCATATACACCTTGAGATGTTTTACCATTCAATAAAGTCATCAACTTCTCTACCAAACGCTCTTTCAACTTCGACAAGTTCTTGCTGTGAGTGTCTGCTAATTTTGAAGTCACCACTTTCTCTTGGTCTTTCGTCAACTTGTCTTTCTTCACTTTAGAGAAGAGTTTCTTGTCGATGATAATACCATTGGTAGAAGGAGGGGCTTTTAAAGAGGCATCTTTCACATCTCCAGCTTTATCACCGAAGATTGCACGTAACAATTTCTCTTCTGGCGATGGTTCAGTTTCACCTTTAGGAGTGATTTTTCCAATAAGGATATCACCTTCATGAACTTGAGCACCAATACGAATCAATCCGTTTTCATCCAAGTTACGAGTCGCCTCTTCACTTACATTCGGGATATCGTTGGTTAACTCTTCTTCTCCACGTTTGGTATCACGCACTTCCAATTCGTATTCGGTAACGTGTATCGAAGTGAACACGTCTTCTTGTACCGCTTTCTCACTGATAACAATCGCATCCTCAAAGTTAAACCCTTGCCAAGGCATGAATGCCACTTTCAAGTTTCTACCCAAGGCCAATTCGCCTAATTCGGTAGCATAACCTTCGATGATTACATCGCCTTTTTTAATTTTATCACCTTTCTTCACCAACGGGCGTTGATTCACGCAAGTGTTCTGATTCGTACGTTTGAATTTAGTCAAGTGATATGTTTTCATCTCACCATCAAAATTCAACAATTCTTCTTCAGCTGTTAGGTTATAGCTTACAATTACTTTTTCTGCATCTGCGTATTCAATTTCTCCATTACCTTCAGCAACAACAACAGCACGGCTATCTCGGGCAACACGACCTTCCAGTCCGGTACCAACGATAGGCGATTGTGGTTTCAATAAAGGAACCGCCTGACGTTGCATATTCGATCCCATCAAAGCACGGTTCGCATCATCATGTTCCAAGAAAGGAATCAATGAAGCAGCAATACTTACAATTTGGTTCGGTGCAATATCCATGTACTGTGCTTCTTCAGGAGAGATTGACGGGAAGTCACCATCCTTACGGGCACGTACTCTTTCGGTTAAGAAATTTCCTTTTGAATCATATTTTGAATTTGCCTGTGCGATGGTTTTTCCATCTTCATCCTCTGCACTCACATACGTTACAGGCTCATCAACTTTTACCTTCCCATTTATAATTTTACGGTAAGGCGTTTCAATGAAACCCATTCCATTCACTTTTGCATGTACGCAAAGAGAAGAAATCAATCCGATATTCGGACCTTCCGGAGTTTCAATAGTACATAAACGACCATAGTGAGTATAATGCACATCTCGCACCTCAAATCCTGCACGCTCTCTGCTCAAACCACCAGGGCCTAACGCCGACATACGGCGTTTGTGTGTAATCTCAGCCAATGGATTGGTTTGATCCATAAACTGTGATAGTTGAGAAGTTCCGAAGAATGAGTTGATAACAGACGATAAAGTACGTGCGTTAATCAAGTCGGATGGGTTAAACACCTCATTGTCGCGGATGTTCATACGCTCACGAATTGTACGTGCCATACGAGCCAAACCTACGCCAAATTGAGCGAATAACTGCTCGCCTACTGTACGTACACGACGATTACTCAAGTGGTCAATATCATCCACATCGGCTTTGTCATTACTTAATTTGATTAAGTTCTTGATGATGTCGATGATATCGTCTTTTGTCAATACACGGCTCTTCTCGTCAACTTTGTTAAGCTTACGATTGATACGGTAACGACCTACTTCTCCTAAATCGTAACGCTTATCCGAGAAGAACAAACGCTCGATAACGCCACGTGCAGTTTCCTCATCGGGTGCATCGGCATTACGTAATTGGCGATAGATTAATTCAATCGCTTCCTTACCATTATTCGAAGTATCTTTTTGTAATGTATTATGGATGATAGCAAAGTCATTTGATTTGCTTTCTTCTTTATGTAAGATGATGGTTTGAACTTTCGCTTCTAATATGGTATCGATATGATCTTCCGACAAATCAACATCACGCTCAATAAGCACTTCATTACGTTCAATTGAAACCACTTCACCGGTATCTTCATCAACGAAGTCTTCTACCCAGGTGCGTAAAACCCTCGCTGCTAATTTTCTGCCTACAGCATTTTTTAAACCTGATTTAGAAACTTTAATTTCTTCAGCAAGATTGAAGATATTCAAGATGTCTTTATCGCTTTCAAAACCAATGGCACGGAACAAAGTTGTTACCGGGAATTTTTTCTTACGATCGATATAAGCATACATCACGTTATTCACGTCGGTTGCAAACTCAATCCAAGAACCTTTGAAAGGAATAATACGAGCTGAGTACAATTTTGTACCGTTGGTATGGTAGCTCTGTCCGAAGAACACACCAGGAGAACGATGTAATTGAGATACCACAACACGCTCAGCACCGTTGATTACAAAGGTACCTTTAGAAGTCATGTATGGGATATTACCTAAATAAACATCTTGTACAATCGTTTCAAAATCTTCGTGATCTTTATCGGTACAAAATAATTTAAGTTTCGCTTTCAACGGAACATTATAGGTCAAACCTCTGTCCATACACTCTTCGATACTGTACTTTGGAGGATCAACGAAGTAGTCGATAAATTCCAATACGAAAATGCCACGGGTATCCGAAATAGGGAAATTCTCCATGAACACTTTGTAGAGTCCTTGTGATTTTTTGTTTTCAGTCGATGCGTCGAGTTGAAAGAACTCTTTGTATGACTGGATTTGCACATCTAAAAAGTCGGGATAGTCGATGACCTTTTCTACAGATGCAAAACTGATACGATTGATGTCTTTAGTTGCCAATGCTTATCAATATTAATGGTTTA
>CANLPK010000142.1 GCA_947492885.1 Bacteroidota bacterium | reverse complement strand
CAAAATCACATATCGAAAAATATGGGAATTATGCAATTGGAATGGAAAAGAAATGGGGTATTGAAAACAAATTAAATCCAGTTTTATATCTAGAAAATTCCTCTTTGATATATTCAGATTTTAGAGAGAGCTTTACTCATTTTAGTAGTACACTAAAAGGACTTTATGATTTGGAGAATTTCATGAAAGAAGAATCTAACATTGAGATGGTTAAAGTCCTTGAGAATCTTGAGAAGTTAGGAAATACTCAGATTAACTTAGTTCGTTATTCTAAGCCATATCAGGGGAAATTGGTAAGAAAACATGAAACATATGATAACTATCGATTTTATGACGAGCGGGAATGGCGATATGTTCCAAAAATTGAAGATAATGAATTAGCTTGGATGTTAAATGAAGAAGAATATTTAAAGTATAGAGGTAATAACGAAACGAAACCTCTATTTGAGAAACCGATTTTAAATTTTACTTCAGAGGATATTAAGTATTTAATTGTAGCCGAACAGTCAGACATTAAACCATTAATTGATAAATTAGGTTTAATAAAGAATCTATATTCATCTAAGGATGATTTCGAAATTCTTATTACGAAAATTTTTACTGTTGAGCAACTAAAGGCAGATTTCTAGTTGAACCTAGTTTTTTATAATAGATTTAAATGATTACCCTAAACTGTCCCCTGTACTGTCCCCTGCAAATAAAAAACCCTTGCAATCTGCTGATATACAAGGGTTTATGAAATTTAAATGTACCCGGAGCCGGGGTCGAACCGGCACAACTTGCGTTACTGGTGTTTGAGACCAGCGCGTCTACCGATTCCGCCATCCGGGCATACTTGGTAGTCAGTATCTGTTATTTCTGTTTTTAAAGGGCTGCGAATTTAAGCATAGACTCTTTAATACGCAACAAATATTTTTGTTTTAGATAAATTGATTTTACAATTTGTAAATATATCTGCTCCGAAGTATTGTCAAATTGGTTGCAAGCCTCCGCCATGGCGGCTTCTAAGCTCGCCTCGAATTCACCCACCCGAGTTCTCAATGCTGGGGCAGTCGCGGCATCCATCTCCATCATCTCTTCATTCAACTCCATCATCTCCATTAAAAAATCCTGTGGTAAGATCTCTTTCTCGGCATCGGTTAAGGTACCGGTGATTTCTAATACATATTTGATTCGAAGGGCGGTATTGTTCAATGCCTTAAAGGCATTATTATTCAAGGTGCTGTTCTTTAACACATTTTCCTTCTTTTCTTCACTCTCATTCACGAAAAAATCGGGATGGTACTGTTTGCTCAATGCAAAATATTTCTGACGCAATGCATTTACATCAATACCAAATTGAATAGGCAGCTCATAAAATTCGAAATAATTCATAACGAGAAATCCATGGCCACCGGCCAATCGAGATTCATTAAGTGCTAGCGATTATTTTGTAAAAATTTTAAATAAATCGTTTCCGATAGCAAAGAAGGTAAGGAGTAAAATTAGTATCAATCCTACACTTAATGCCTTTTGCATTACATTATCACTTACTTTCTTTCCTGTAATCATCTCCCATAAAATAAAGATAGCATAACCACCATCTAATCCTGGGATAGGTAATAAGTTCATGATTGCTAATACCATAGAAATTAATCCGGTAAGCATCCAGAACCAATGCCAGTCCCATTGTGCACCAAAAGCTTGGGCAATGCCTATTGGGCCTGATAACGAATCTTTCGCGTTGATTTTTCCTGTGAATATTTTACCTAATCCTACAATTTGATCGTGTACTGTTTTGTATCCTAAGCTAATTCCTTGAGGCACCGATTGCATAAATGTATAATGAATAGTATCCATCTTAAAAGCTTTACCTACCGATGGTTTGAAACCAATTTGAGCATTTTCATTTACCATCACATTTAAGATCACCGTATCTTTCTCATTGCGTAAAACGGTAAGATTGATTTTACTTGCTTTGTGGTCTTTCAAATACAACTGAAACTCATGAAAGTAAGGAGCAGAAATACCATCAAAGCCAATGATTTGATCATTTGGAAGTAATCCTGCATCTTTTGCATTCGAAAGGGAAGGGGTAAGTTTCTCAACATACGTAAGCATGCGAGGACTAATGAATTCATCTTTCTCTTTTCCTAATCGAGAAGCAAAATCGTGCGACATCTCGATACGTTTCGTTTCTCCATTTCTGCTTACTTCGAAATATGGATTGTCGGCCATAATTTCTTTTACTTCAAAGATATCGTCCCAGTATTTTGGTTGATGACCATTGATACTTGCAATTTGGTCGCCTTCTTCAAAGCCTAGTTCTTTTGCATAGGTGCCCACATGAATGCCCACTTTGTTGATTTCATTCATCGGGGTTTTCTGTTCACCATAATAGAACATAATACCAGTAAAGATGATTACACCCAAAATTAAATTCACAATCACACCACCTAAGATAACGATCAATCGCTGATAGGCGGGCTTGCTGCGATACTCCCATGGTTGAGGTTCCGCAGGCAATTGTCCTTTCTCTGTAGTTTCATCAATCATGCCACTGATATTTACATAGCCTCCCAATGGAAACCATCCAATACCATATTCGGTATCGCCAATCTTCTTTTTGAAGATGGCGAATTTGGCTACATTGGCCATTGGAAATAAGAAGTCGAAGAAAAGATAAAACTTCTCTACCCGCATCTTAAACGCTTTCGCTGTTATAAAATGCCCAAACTCATGCAACGAAACTAATATTGTGAGGCTCAGCAATAATTGCCCTGCCATAATTAAACCACCACCCATAGATGTATTTTTTAGATTATTTTTAAAGTCTGCAAAGGTAGTTCATTCAAAGGGTATTATGAAGCAAGAAATAATGAATTAGTAAACCGAAATTACTTGCAAAATGTATTAAAAGCATTGCTTTCAAAGGATTTAATCAGAGTAAATGAGTTTTTAAGCGGCGTTAATTAATCTTAATAGGTTGGCTGGTTATCGACAAGATTTGAATGGTTCAATTTATTTCAATAATTATTTGCCTGAAAGTTGTTTGATGATTTTTATATTTCCTGATTAATTTTATCCAAGTTCGGTTGTACTGGAGAAGTAGAATCTTCAGTCAATTTAGCCATTGTTTTAAGCTTTAAATCCCTTGTTTACAATATGTTCTGAGTAATTTGTTGCGGTCATGATATTATTTCGGCAAATCCAATTTCTCGGTTTCACCAAGTAGTTTAGTGACCCTTCCAATCTTTGTCAATGCAATTAAAATTATTGTATGAATTCTCAAAGTATTCTATAAATGAATGAATATTCATTTATATTTGCACCAGCTATGCGTATCAAGGACGAAAATAAGGAGAAGGCCATTCGGGAGAAGGCGATGGAAATGATTGTGCAGGAAGGATTTGATGGCTTAAGTATGCAAAAACTGGCGCAGGCAGCCGGTGTTTCTCCAGCTACCATTTATATCTATTTTAAGAATCGGGCCGACCTGCTTAACCAGCTTTTCAATGAAGTTGAAGAAACCTTCACCAAGGTAACACTGGCTGATTTTAGTCCGGAGATGTCGTTCAAAGAAGGATTATGGTTACAATGGAAGAATCGCCTGAAGTTTATCATTGACTATCCAACCCATTATCGTTTTCATGAGCAATTTAGAAACTCACCATTAATTAATCATAGCGATATTAAAATTACGCCTTTCAAAGAGAACATGAAAGCCTTTGTGCACAATGCAGTGAAACGAGGAGAGATGCAAAAGGTAGATCCAGAGATTTATTGGTCGATAGCCTTTGGCACATTTTACTCGCTTGTTCGCTTTCACTTGCACGAAAAGAGTATGATGAATAATGATTTCAAACTAACAGAGCATAAAATGCGTCTTGCTTTTGAGATGATGTTGAAAGCATTCAAAATATAATATAGCAATAACTAATTCCCTTTAAACAAATTTAATGACCACCAACAATACAAATACCGCAAAGCCCACATTTACTAAATATGAAATTTTCATCATCGCCATACTTGCGATTTTACAATTCTCAGTGATACTCGATTTTATGGTGCTCTCACCCTTAGGATATATTTTATTACCTACCCTAAATATTGATACCAAACAGTTTGGTGTGGTTGTGGCTGCCTATGCATTCAGTGCAGGGGCTTCGGGGCTTTTAGCCGCTGGCTTCGCCGATAAGTTTGATCGGAAAAAGTTACTCTTGTTTTTCTATACTGGATTCATTATAGGAACCGCCTTTTGTGCATTGGCACCTACCTATCATTTCCTATTGGCAGCGCGTATTTTTACTGGAATCTTCGGTGGGGTGATGGGTTCGATTGGAGCAGCCATTGTAACCGATTTATTTGCGATGGACCGTCGTGGTCGCGTGATGGGATTTGTGCAGACGGCCTTCTCTGCGAGTCAGGTATTGGGAATTCCTGTTGGATTGCTCTTAGCTAAGCATTTTGGATGGCATGCACCCTTTTGGATGATTGCAAGTACTGCAGTAATTATTGCTATCATTATTTGGATTTATATGAAACCGATCACAGAGCATTTATTGATTAAATCGGATCGAAACCCATTCGAACATTTAATAAAAACGCTTACAAAGCCATCTTATTTAAGAGGTTTTTTGGCCACCACTTTACTTGCTACGGGCGGTTTTATGATGATGCCTTTTGGAAGTGTATTCAGCACAAAAAATTTATTGATACCTGAAGAAAATCTTCCCATGCTCTTTAGTATTACTGGAGCTTTCACTATTTTCTTTGGACCCATCATTGGACGTTTCAGTGATAAGATTGGTAAATTCAATATGTTCTTCATCGGATCTGTTATCAGTATTGTGATGGTTGCCATATATACTCATCTGGGACCTACTTCATTTGCACTGGTGATCTTTTTGAATGTGATTCTTTTCGTTGGCATCTCTTCTCGAATGATTTCTTCCTCAGCATTACTCACTGCCGTTCCACAACCTCAGGATCGTGGGGCTTTTATGAGTATCAATGCCTCGGTATCGCAAATTGCGGGAGGTATTGCCGCCGCCATTGCTGGAATGATTGTAGTGCAAGAAAATGGCAATGGGCCGCTACAAAACTATCCAAATCTAGGTTACGTTGTTATTGGTTCGATGATGATTACGGTAGCCTTGATGTATCGTTTAAATAAACAAATTCAAAGAAATCTTAAGACGCCTGTAGTCGATAAAAAGTAAATTATGATTTGGGTTTTCAAAACATCCATTGATTCTTCGGAAGATATTGACAAGGCCACAAGCTTGCTGAATCGCTATATTCAGGCGCCAAGTAAATGGAATTTCGATTTAGAAGATTGCGATAAAATACTTCGCATAGAATATCATGGCCCCGATATTCTAACTGTAATAAATACCTTAAACGAAAACGGTATTCGCTGCGAAGAGTTGCCTGATTAAAAAGTGATTTCGACTTAGGACTTTCAGTGAAACTCTAATTCTCGTGGCAATCTTCATTCTGTACAAAGTCTTAAGTCTTGTGGTTTCCGTCTTTAAGTCTCCTGTCACTTTTTAGTCATATTTATTTAACAATCTTATAGTTATAGCTCTTTGCTTGGGCTAAAATACTATTTTCACAGCTTTTATAATTTATATGATTTCTAAAATTACATTACGCCTATTTTTTATTGCTTGTTTCGCAATTATTTATTCCACTTCTAAGTCGGATAGTACTGGACGTTTTAATAGTGGAACCCCATGTACACCTTGCCATGGTTCAGGGTCAACAAATACCATTGTAGCTATTAATGGTTTGCCAACCGAATACATTAAAGGTAAAATTTATCC
>CANLPK010000141.1 GCA_947492885.1 Bacteroidota bacterium | reverse complement strand
TACCATGCTTGAAGTATGGATGTGCAGAATCAATCTCCCAGCGCTTCTCCGTTTCAACCAATGGTAAGAAATTGGGAATATCACCATATACTTTATTCGTTGACGTAAAAATAAAAGTAGAAGCAGGGCTATACTGACGACACAATTCCAGCATGTTCAGGGTGCCATTGGCATTTACTGTGAAATCAGTAAGAGGTTCTTGTGCAGCCCAATCGTGACTTGGTTGCGCAGCAGTATGCACAATTAATGATATGTCAGCGCCATACTCTTTAAAGATATTTTCCAATGATGCGTAATCCCTTATATCAATATCGTAGTGAGTAAAATTATCGAACTTCTCTATTAATCGATCACGGTTCCAGAGTGTATTACCATGTTCGCCAAAAAAATATTTCCTCAGATTATTATCAATACCAATAATCTTATCAAATTTAGTGGCAAAAAACTCCACCGATTCTCCACCGATAAGTCCATTACAGCCCGTTATTAATGCAATCTTCATGATGCTAAAATTGGTTTAAGTAATTCTTGATTTTTTTTCATCCATTCAAAAATATCTGTACATACATCTTTCATGTTTTTAGTAGGTGACCATCCATAAGTCTCCGACACCTTACTGTTGTCTGTATAATAGATTCGAATATCAGCTGCACGATTCTCTTCCACTTGTGCGATATTTATTTTATTGCCTGTTATTTCTTCTGAAATTTTAGTTAGCTCTTGTAGTGAAGCACCACAATGGAGCCCTCCCCCAACATTGAATAATTGCCCATCCCCTTTCTCCCATTGGTGTATTTGTGCATCGAGTAATAAGGCCAAATCGGCTACATGTAAAATATCTCGAAACTGTTTTCCAGTGCCACCATATCCGATATACGAGAGATTCTGCTGAAAGAAGTGACGAGCAATCCAAAGCACAGTAACCCCTTGATCTACCTTTCCCATTTGCCAAGGTCCGCTCAATACCCCACAGCGATTAATTATTGCAGGCATGCCAAACAGGTGATGATATTCCTGTATCATGAGTTCTGATGCCAGTTTGGTAGCGCCATATAATGATCGGTAACCTTCTAATGGGAATTGTTCGGTGATTCCTTTCTCACCAATACCATTTATTTTTTGATTGTTAGACCATACAAAACGAGTTGCCTGTTCCTCAAAACTGGCCTGTTCCAAATTTGCAATTGGATAAACCCTGCTCGTTGAAAGAAAAAGAAATTTAGCCTGATGCTTCAATGCAAGCTCCAAACAATTCACTGTTCCCATCAAATTATTATTGATAACCTGAACTCTGGAAGTACTTATTCCTGCAAGTACAGAGGCATCTGCCGAACAATCAATAATCAAATCCATCGAAGGTAAATCTTGCAAGTCTTCTGCATTCCTTATATCTGCATGAACAAACAATACCCCTGCGTTCTTAAGCCTCACGAGATTTAGTTCCGAACCGCGTCTCTTTAAATTGTCGAGCGCCGTAATCTCATATTGAGGGTATATCTCTTTGAAGTACAGTGCAATACTCGAACCTACGAAACCACAACCACCAGTAATTAATATATGCATGCCAAATTAAATTTAATAATGATAAAATGCTTCAAATGCGTTTTGCTGTTTCTCTAAATTAAACTCATCGATTACACGATTTACCGCTCTCTCACTTGTACTCTTCAATATTGTTTCAGGCAACTTAATCAAGGTTTCAAGTTGCGTTGCCAATAACTCGGGTTGCCTTTTCGGCACCACCCATCCTGTAATTTCATGTAATACATTTTCGGACAGCCCTTCTGCATCACTTACTACACATAGCATTCCTGCGGCTTGCGCTTCAAGCACCGCATTGCAAAATCCTTCCTGAACACTATATTGAATATAAATATCGCTAGTAGTCATATGTAATGCTACTGCTTCATGTGGAATCGCCCCAATAAATTTCACTTCTTCAGCTAAATCAAACTGATAGGCTGCGTAAATGAGTCGTTCTAGTTCAGCACCTGTTCCTACAATCGTATACTCGATTTTGAAACCGCGCTGCTTCAATAATGAAAGGGCTTCCAAAGTATATTCCAATCCTTTTTTCCAATGCAATCGACCAACAGTTAGTAGTTTAATAACTCCCTCTTTAAAATATTCACGTGCTCCCGATTTAAATTGTGCCACTTCAATGGCAGGCGTAATTTTCACAAATGGAATTCCTTTGGGCATACCTAATTGAAACGCTTCTTCAAGCAAATCGTTTGAGATGGTATGAACCAAATTAACATGCTCCCAGAGTTTTTGATAACAACCGGGATGTTGAATTGGATAAATTCCTATATCAAAACCACGAAAGCTCACTGCCATTTTAGCCCCAATTGCTTTAGCCACCAACTCTCTATCAATGGCGGTGGTAGCATAACCAAAATGCAACCAGTCGAGTTGAAGTTTTAAGAGATGACTATTAATGATTGCTTTTTTGATTATGGCTTGTGGATTGGTTCCTGATTTACGCTCCAAATTCCAGAATCGGTTGAGACTCTGAAATGAAGTGAATACAAGTTTTATTAAGACAATAAAAGAATTGAATACTTTGGATAAGCTGCCTCCATTTAAATTCGGACCAAACACAATATGATATCCATTCTTATTTTCAATTGAACTATAAGGAACAATCAATGATACCTCGTGCCCCTTGCTTTTCAATCCGTTGATTTTATTTCTGAAAAATGTTTCAGAATAACCAGGAACTGCAGGTAATACCAATCCTATCTTCATTATTTTATTCCAACAAAAAGAAGTTCTTTCTCAGGTATTGACATGGAGCCTGTAGTATCCAAATCGTGCAAATCAATGGCTTCTACAGAAGAAAATACTTGCTGCATCTTTGTTTGGAAATCCATCCCATAGTCTCTGTAATGCCCATTGTTCTTTAAGTCTTTAAAATAAACCGTATGAGCATTATTATAATTACCAGGCACCGTGATAATGCATTTTCCACCCCGCTTCAATACTCTGCACATCTCTTGTAAAGCTTTCAAATCGTCGGGCACATGCTCTATAACATGATTGGTTAGAATCATATCATAAGTATCATCATCAATTTTTAAATCTTGTACATCCTGTTTAGGAAGATCCACATCCTTCAAGATATAGTCGGTGGTTTGATAGGTAAATTCTTTGTTTTTAAAAATGGAATAGAAAACCGGTTCAGGTGCAAAATGCAGGATCTTATGATTTGCATTCAATGATTTTGTTAATTCCTTATAATAAATTGAAAGTCCTCTATGTCGCGCTCTGGATGAGCAATACGGGCATACTGAATTAAAACTAAAACGATAGCTATTTGACAAATGTATAAAGGCACCACTATGGTTTTCGCATAACGGACAATAAAGTTTACCCCCTTTATCTAATATTTTGTTTTTATTAATTGCATTTAAAAACTCAGTAAATAAAAAGTTCATTGCTCCCTTGATTTCGCCTTCTTTTAAACGAGTGAGTAATGAAGATGCAATGGAACGCATGGATTTAAAACGATAAGGGACTAAACTCCCCGGGTTATCAATGGTGTTCATAGTGTCTTAGTTTTCTTGAGCATCACACCTAAAGTTAAAAGCATGCTTAATGGATGGCTCCAATGAACTTTGTTTCCTTGTGTGAATCGTTGATAATAGTTTTCTATAATTTGTGAAGGAACTAATTTATTTAATTCTGGGTTTTCAAATAACCATCTTCTTAGTTCCTTATCATTTTTTTTTCCAAGAAATTGCAATTCCCAATTCCGTTGTACTAATGGTTTGCCAATAACTCGTTCTTGATAAAGATGTTTAAACTTCATCGCTATTCTATAGGGCAGATGATGATTGGTGAGGTATTTATGATGATTGAATAAATTATATGGAGCTTTAGATTGCCAAGAAACTTTGGCCATATCGGGAGCATATTTACGTATATATTCAATTTGAATTTGGCGGCCAGCTAAAAACTTTTCAGGGATGCTGCATATAAACTGGCACATGCGATCGTCATAGTATGGTAAGGCAATGGGAGCATAATGTGAGAAAAAACTCAAGTTGGTACTCGTCCAACGGGTAGCCCAATACATGGATTTAAATGCTCGTATACGTGCATTGGCATTTTCAATAGGTATTGCAGCTAGCATCGTTCTTATGCGCTTATCGAATATCTCTTCAAACTCCCCCTCCATATTCCACGACTTCCATAAATCGCTTGCCAGTTCTAGGCCTCCTTTTTTGAGTATTTTTTTCTTAACTGCTTTTAATTGCCCTTCAAAATCGAGATCATCAGCAATACCCATATCATCAAAAAGTACATCTCCCCAATGCCCGAGTAAAAAAATATCTCCTTTTTTACTCATCGCATCGGCTACGGCCAATTGGCGTGGGTGGGTGAATTCTGCATATCCCAAATTAATCTCGCAAGCAGATTCTATTTTGTCCCATAAATATCCTCTTCTGATTTTCAAATCATCAAAACTCCATCCTGCCAGTTTAGCTATCTGTTTTCCATAACTAGTTTCATCAAAGCTATCCTCAAATCCATAACTGTAGCTATGTACCTTCGCTCCCACCCTTCTTAATGCTACAGCTAATGTGCGACTATCCAATCCGCCTGATAAGGCGAGAAGAGCAGTCTTTCCAGCCGTTTGTGATCGCACAATGTCTTCAAATAATTGTGCAAAATCCGCTGTTATTTTTTCTAAGGTGGTTTCTTTTGGATCGTAATTCCAGGGTTGCCCTTTCAAGCCATCCCATTTCACCGATTCATAAAATGAATCATTGTCCAGCATAAATCCAGTTGCCACCCAGCATGCAATTGCGAATTTGTCAAAGGTTTCACCCATTGCCGTTGGGAAACCTTGTAATGGTATGATATTGTAATTAGAATTACTCATTCTTAGTTCCTAAAGCGAAGATGGAAATCTCTGGCATGAGTCGACTGATTTTAAAGAAACCACGAGCAAATAATTTAGCTCCGATTCTTCTCCATATAAAAGCAATCCATGACTCATCAGGATGTTGAACTCCTTGAACTAATTCCGAGGATGCATCTCGTAAGTCTTTGAATACAATATTCGAACGGGTGAAGGAACACTGATTTTTAGATGCATCGAAAGAATAATCAGCAAATATTTTGGCTAGAGAATCAAAAGTAAACCTCCACATATCTAAGGGCATGGCGGTAGTTTTATGAGTGAAAGGTTCTGATAAAAATAATTTGGATCCTTGATTCGCTACTCGACTTAAATTAGTTCCAGCGTTAAAAGGGTTGCCCACATACATTAGTACCGACATGCAAATGATGGTATTGAAATACCCTTCCTTCTCCTTGAAAAATGTATCGTTACTATTGGTAATATCGACCACGCGATCCACGCCATCGCCTTCCAAAATATCTATTCCAATAATCTCCTGCACACCCATTTCAGTAAGTAAGGTTCGAAAATCAAAAGCATCATATCCATATACCTTTGCTCCTACAATAAGCACAGGGCCTTTGATATGCGTTGCCTGATTCTTCAAAAATTCGTTCTGCGTTTGAGTAGGCATTTAAGTTAAAGGCCCTATTAGTTAGCCTTTAAGATAGCTTGTTGAAGCTATACATTAAATATAATCCATCACCTTATCAGAAGTGATAAATAATACTTCAGGGTGTTTTTGTTTGAGATGATTAAGTACCTTTTTTAATTCTTCTAACGATTTGTCGCGCTCCATTGGAGCAAATCGGCCCGAATAGTTCACCCGATGGGTGTTGATGACTGCAGGCTGTTTATTTTTAAATGCATTCTCAATTTTTAGAATACATTGTTCGGCACCAAAATTATAATCACGATGAGGATCTAGTCTGCAATTACGCGTAAGCCAGGTTTGAC
>CANLPK010000140.1 GCA_947492885.1 Bacteroidota bacterium | reverse complement strand
CGTCCGAAACGTTGAAGTCTGATTTTGGTTGCCATGGGTAATTAATGAATAATTGTTATGGGTGAATAATTTTAAAAGAGCGCGAAGGTAATTATTTCGTTTGAGATAAAAAAGGAATACTTTAAAATATCCGATTATCGAATGTTTAATAGAATTTAAAATGTAGAAAAGAGAAAGGATATTTTACTCCTTCACAAATTTAGAAACACCTGAATCGGTTCTAATCAAGTAAACACCAGCAGATAATCCGGAGATATTGATTTCTGTATGCTCGCTTCCTTCTTGCAATTCGCCAGTCATAACTACTTGCCCTGTTACCGATTGAATGGTATACGCTGCTTGGTGCGTTGCAGTAATGTGTGATATTGTTATTTGTGAGCTGGCAGGATTAGGATATACACTGATATTGTTTTTGCTACCTATTTTTGATTTGCTGGCAATGCCATTGGCAACGCCACATGCGGCACCTCCACTATTCGTTAATAACCATACCCCGTAGGTTAAAGTTTCAGGGCTTTGAGCGAAAATGATTCCTGAGCTAGGATTCATATAGTTCATTGACTGCACTCTTCCTGTAAATAGGGTAGGGCAAACCTTGTTTCCGTAATCGCTTACCAAGTATAATAGTCCTTTTGAACCGTCTTGCTTGTAGATATATACGGTATTGTCGCTGGCTGGTTGAATCAAATCCACAAAGGTATTCATGATTACTTTCCAAGTTGCTCCTTGGTCGGTAGTAACAAGTACCTGATTCATTTGCGTGCCTGCTAGTACAAATTGGTATTGTGCATACCAGTGTTGATCGGTAACCATAGTGATTTTTTGCAAAATACCTTGATTGGCACTACTAAATGGGGCTGAATTATAGTTTATTTGGTTTTGTATAACGTATGACTTACCTCCATCAGTGGTATAAGCAATACGGTCGCCATTATTGGTGAATAACTGCAAGTAACCAATGCCACCCTTCATTTTAATGATATCGAACGGGGTGCTTTGGCAATTAATAAAATCCCAACGATTGGTAGCGTATTCATAGGTATAATAACCGGTTAAATCAGATTTACTAAAGTAGATGATACCTTTTACTTCGTCGGCATAACTAAATACTGGTAGCTTCTTATCAGGGGTGGTTATTTTATTCCAGGTTTTAGATCCATCAGTACTCAAATAATAGAAATTACTGATATGGTTGTTTTGTAATTCTGCGATGCGCAAATAAAGAACATCTTTAGTAATAACTCTTAGGTCGTTAAGTTCTTGTGTGGCACTATTCTGAGGGATATTTAGTGACTCTGATTGTAAAGCATTATTCTCAAATTTAAACTTGATGAGTTCATCTGGCTTAAATGAAAAAAGATAGGCATCAGTATTACTATTTTTAATTACTGTATTAGTAACGGTATTATCTAAAAGCGTGAACTGCGCATTCACCCCGGCTTGAGCCAGTAGGAGAATTAGGAGGAGTTTGATTGCTTTCATACGATACTTGTTTAAATGATTTTTGTTTTCTGTCTAATAAAGTTCAAATATAAAGAATTTCGTTCGATAAAAACAAATTTATTTTCGATTATTTTTAAATGTGTCAACAATAAGCTACACTTGAGTTTCAGGGTTTTTTAGGGGTATAAAACGTGACTCGTAAATCATTGTAAATCAAGTGATTATGCAAACATGGCATAAATGACCCTGCAAGCCTTTGCCAATAAAGCTTTGATGCGAATTGTCCTAAAACGACTATTTGCTGAAAATTAAGGGCGTTTTCGAAACGTTTGGAAGCTTTTGAACCGACGGAATCGTAGGAAAAAGGAATGGAATGGAATCAGCACCCTAATTCAATTAAAAACCGAAAAGTGTATAACGCGAAAAAGCCGGCGATCAAGCCGGCTCTTACAAGAAAAAAAACCAATTTATCTAATTAAAAATCTAACTTACCAATCATTACAATTACTGTCTTTAATCGTGTTTTGGAACTTTGATTTTATTTGATTCATACTATAAATTCCCAAGTGTTGGGTCATAGGATTTGAACTATATTCTGCATGTGGCAACGTATATGGAATACGTGCATCTCTCTTTAATGTTGTTTTTACCAAATTCATACCTCCATCAACTTTTCCAAAGCCATTTCCAGTAAAAGCCCAGTATATCATGGGTGAATTTTGATCTTGGAATAAGGTCTCGGTCAAATCAACAATATGGCAAGTGGCACTTTGATTGATAATGGTTTTGCCTAATGGATTGGTAGCTCCATTTTGATCGCACCAGTACATTTTTGTTCCGGTTGGAGCTGATTTACGTAATGAATCGAAGGTGCAATTTACAATATAGCTTGCGTTCCAAGCATTTTTACCACTTATCAATTCTGCTCCTGGGCGTGGAGTGAATACTACATCTACATAATTATTCTTAAAGGTACAATTGTCCATAAAGGCCATTCCTCCTGAAATTACTTCCATTGAATAATTTTTATCGTCAGTATCATCATATTTTCCTACGAAGATGGCAATATCAGCATCTTTAATTACGCTATTCACTGCATATACCCAAGCCCAGCTATGTGTGGTATTGATATTATTGCTTTGACGCATATTGGTTCCTTGCAATTTTGTTCTTGGATCATCACCTAAGTTAATATTGATTCCATTATAATCATATAAGTCGGTGCTACCCCAAACTTCAATTCCTTTCCAGTTGCTGCAACCATCCAAGGTGCTATTGATAATGGTAAGTGTACCAGAATATTTGCTAGAAGCGTAATTGTTCTTAACAATAACTCTGCTATTATTGGTGAAGTGAATATTACAATTATTAATTTCTAAATTACCACCAGCTTCAATAATTAGATTGCCATTAATCACTCTTTCTTCTGAACTCCATTTTACTGAAGTTGTAATCACGATATCTTCAGCATCAGTTTTACAGTTACCACATTCGAAAGGTACAAAAATACTATCAGTGTATTCGCAACCTCCAAAGGTTAATACTCTCACGCGGTGCCATCCAATAGTAAATACTTTATGTTTTGCAATGGCTGAATTTTCAATATGCTTTGAACCATATACCGGATGAGTTTTTACTTGACTCATCATATTGGCATAATCGTTATCAGCTCCAGTCAAAGTACTGATAAAGCTGGTATCATCATTATCCCAGATATAAGCGATATTTCCTGGATATGAATTTCCATCAATTAAGGTATTATTATAGTATGCTGTAAGTGGAACACCTTTGCTAATACAAGCTGTAGGGTCATAAGTTAAATGGATAGGTTTTTCTTTACCAATGGTTAAGCTCACGCTATCATAACAACCAATACTGTTGGTTACTTTGAACCAATAAGTATGTCCTGACATTGAGTTTCCTTTAGTGCTTCCCCAGAATGATGTGGTAGCAAAATTCTTATTGTATCCAATTCCATAATGACTTGCACCATTCCATTCGCTTGATTCTAAAGTGTACATATCGCCTTCGGCTTGTGCAGCATAAACCAATACATTCCATGTAGGTGCACCATTATTACAATCGCCAGCCCATAATTTGATGGTTGGTTTTCCTAATACTTTTACTTTGATACTGTCCCATCCATTGCAACCAGCACTATCGCTATAATAATAACGAATGGTATGTAAGCCAGCACCTGCTTGTTTCGGACTGAATTTGTAAAATTTGGTTCCGTTTTCTTGATATACTCCGTTGCCATAAATATTGGCATTGGCAATTAAGGCGCCTTGATTATAAATGTATACATCGCCATCGCCAGCACATAATGGTAATACGCTATCGAGTACCAAAGGACAAATTTTGTAAGCATTGGTATTTACATAGGTGGTGCAGATAATATCATATTTGGTATAAACGATGGTAGCAGTTAATAAGTTATTACCACATAATGCGCGACTAGGTGAGTAGTAATATTTGTTGTTAGAGAAAATCACTCCGTTTCCACTCCATTTGATGCTGGTTACATGTCCCATATCTTTGGTACAAGTATCGCAATAAGTGAAATCCAATACGGTATCGCTTCCATTACGGCAATAGCTGCCATAAAGTGAAGATAAATTTACGATGGGTGGATCGATAAAGGTTAATTTATAAGTATCTGTTTTAGTACAAAATCCGAATGGTGAAACCAACTCTCCAGTATACAATCCATTCTCAGAAGTATATAATGCAATGCCAGTATGAACATAAACACCATCTTTATACCATTTGATTGGGGTTTCTTGTTCGTAGGTATTTACCAAGTACAATCCTTTACGATCGCAAGGGCTATATGATTGGTTGGCAACAATATCAAATTGCATGCTATCCCAAGGATTAACGGTGATGGTATCATAACCATAAGTACATGCACCATTAGCATCGGTTACTTTACATACATAAGTTCCAATACTGTTTACTACCAATGATGCGCCATCGTAAGGTGCACTAGGTGCAACTGCTGCATTCCAGCTCCAGCTATAACTGGTTCCAATTCCTTTGGTGGTTATTGATTGTGGAAACTCACCTTCACAAAATACTTTTGAACGTGGTTTGCAATTAGGTACTGGTTTGAAATTGATGGTAACACTTTGTGTAATGCTACATCCTGAGCAATTATCGGTAACAGTAAGGGTATATATTTGACTTAATTTACCTGGGGCAGTTTTTGAATTTTCTTTAATGATACGTGGCACTCCAACATATCCATCGTTCCATACATAGCTATAGCAATTATTACGGATGCCTGGATCTAATGTATAAGGCTCGCATTGACAAATAGTGGTATCAGGTCCTAAAGTAAAATATGGTTTGTGAGCTGCCATTACCTTCACGGTATCAAAAGTGATACAAGCTCCATTATCGCGAGCCAATACGTAGGTGGTGGTAACTGAAGGTAAAACTGAAATACTTTGGGTATTGGCAATTACTGCATTGGATCCAGAGATATACCAAGCATGGGTAGGAAGGGTGTTAAGAGGAGTACAGCTAGTTGATTGAAGTCCTAAAACTGCTGTTTCATCGCATAGGTAACGTACCTTAGGTGAGCCTGCAAAGTCAAAGTCTTGATAAATTTCAATATTCTCTATCCCAATTTGAGCTGAAGTTGAAGTTCCTGCTGCAACTTTAGCATAAAACCATAAATCGGCATTACTATAAGGAGCGGTAAAGCAAACAATCTTTTTGGTCCATGATGAATTGGTTCCGGGTACCTGAATACTCGTTCCAATTTGAGTGAAACTTCCCAATCCTCCAATAGGCAAGGTATTTCCTGGGGTTCCCCAAACGGCGTCAGCTACTAAAGCAATATTAAGTTCTTTGGCATCAACACCATTATCATTACGGTAGTTAAATACGATATAATATTTTAAGCCTTGATAGAAAGCAATCTTGTTGGCGGTACGAATACCACTTCCGATATTACCAGTGAAGGTATTATAAGCTGCTTCTATTTGAGGAGAAGCCGAATCGCTAAGGGGGCTATTGAAATTGAATTGTGGAGCTCCATGGCTAGCTATCCAACCAGTAACCTTTCCACTCTTAAACGGATCGGTATGATTGTATTGGGTACTTACAAAGGCACCATTAGCTACTAACGAACAAAATGGTTGTTGTGCGTTAAGCGTATTAAACAGTATAATAGAAAACAAGAAGAAAAATAGTTTTGCTTTCTGAATAGTGCTTTTGTCCCCGGTTTTGATTGTTTTCGATTTTGTGGGATCAAAATCGAATAAAGTTGATTTCATTGCCTGATAGATTTGAAATAGTAAATTGGTTTTCTTGGTTTTGGTATCCTCCTCATTCTTGCCCCGATGGCTTTTCTTTCTCTTCAATCGTGCCCTAATGGCTTCTCTTTCTCTTTTCTTAGGCTAAATCCTTCTTTCTTTTTAAGATAACATCCGTGGAGAGGAACTAAATACGTTTGTTTT
>CANLPK010000139.1 GCA_947492885.1 Bacteroidota bacterium | reverse complement strand
TAAAAGCTGCCGAAGATTTGGGAATGGATACCGTAGAAGGGTTTCGTCAGGAACTCGAAGGATATCGCAAGCAATTGGCACAACCATACCTTACCAGTAAGAAAGTTACCGATTTATTGGTGCGCGAAGCCTACGAACGTTTACAATATGAAGTGAAAGCATCGCATATCCTCATTAACTGCGGATTGAATGATATGCCGAAGGATACCTTAGCAGCATATAAGAAAGCCATGGATATCAGGGAGAAAATTGTGAAAGGCAATATGAGTTTTGATAGCGCCGCATTCAATTTCAGCGACGATCCATCTGCCATTCGTAATATGGGTAACCTCGGTTATTTCACAGCATTCAATATGATTTACTCCTTCGAATCGGGTGCCTTTAATACCCCACAAGGCGAAGTATCAATGCCGGTAAGAACCCAGTTTGGTTATCACTTGATTAAAGTAACCGACAAACGCAAAGCACGTGGTGAAGTGAAAATTGCGCATATCATGATTAATATTAGCGACCCCAACCGTGAAAAAATTGTGGCCGATAACGATTCAACTTCAGCAAAATCAAAAATCTATGCCATCTATAATAAATTAAAAAATGGTGGTTCATGGGATGACCTTTGTAAGCAATATAGTGAAGACTTCTATACCAATACCGCTGGTGGAATGTTGAATTGGGTATCGAGCACCAGCCGTTATCCTGATGAAATTAAAGCCGCTGCATTCAGCATTAAAAATGATAATGAATTTGCCGAACCAGTAAAAACTGAATTTGGATGGCATATAATAAAACGTATTGAAGCTAAAGCAGCAAGCACTTTCGAAGAATCAAAAGATGGATTGGCTCAAAAAATTCAACGCGACGGACGTAGTGATTTGAACCGTACCGTAATCATTGATAGTATCAAAACTGCCAATAATTTCAAAGAAACAACAGCGATGTATCAAGACTTTTTGAAATCGGTTGATTCTACTTTGGTTTCAGGCACATGGAAACCTGATAGTACCACTGCTGTGAAAATGCAAACCAAGGTATTGTTCACTATTGCAAATCAGAAATATACCCAAGCCGATTTTGCTGCTTATGTACTTGCTTATCAAACACCACAGAAGAAATCTAATGCACAAGCCATTGTAACAGGCATGTACAAAGATTATTTGAACAACTCGGTGTATGAATATGCCGAACGCAATTTGGCAGAGACCAACGAGGCTTTCAGAAATATTTACAAAGAATATCGTGATGGAATTTTATTGTTTGACCTCACCGACAAGAGGGTATGGAGCAAAGCAGTAAGCGATACCACAGGCTTACAACAATTTTACGAAGCACATAAACAAGAACATATCTGGAAAGACCGTATTGATGTAACCTTATATGATTGTGCTGATAAGAAAATTGCTAAAGCGGCTCAAAAGATGGCTGCCAAAGGCATTGAATCGGATAGCATCTTGAGCGTATTGAACAAAACCAATGCATTGAATGTAAGTGTAAAGAAAGGAAAGTTTGAGCGTGGTGAAAATACCACCATCGACTCATTAAAATGGGTTAAAGGAACTCAAAAGATTTCTGATACCCGTTTTGCTATCGTGCGCAATGTAATTCCGAGTCAACCTAAATTATTGAGTGAAGCCAGAGGAACCTTTACTTCTGAATATCAAAATGATTTAGAGAAGCAATGGATCAAAGAACTTCGCGAGAAGTATCCAATCCGTGTTTATGAGGATGTGATAAAATCAATTATTCGTTAATGAATCAAAAAAGCACGGATACCCCGGTGAAGCCAATTCACATACGGTACTCCTTGGGTTGGGTGCTTTTCATCTTGTTTTTTGTGCAATGCAAGCAGGCGGCGAAGTTTAATCCGTTTGCACACCAGGATAATAAAGGACGAACCATTGCCAAAGTGTATGAAGCGGAACTCTATGAGAGCGATTTGGCTTCATTAAATACCAAGGACAAGAATCATGAGGATAGCACTGCCCTGGTGAAGGAATTCGTAAATAACTGGGTGAAGCAGCAGCTCCTAATTAAGAAAGCCAACGAGAACCTTACCGATGACCAAAAGAATGTTGAACTACAACTCAGTGAGTATCGGAACAGTTTGATAATCTATTTATACGAGAAAGAACTGGTGCGTCAAAAGCTCGATACTGTGGTAAGTGAAGACGAGATACAGCAATTTTATGATGCCAATAAATATAATTTCGAGCAAAAAAGTAACATCATACAACTCAATTACGTAAAATACGAAAAGAAGAAAACGGATGCTGCCAGAATCAGGTCGGTGATGCAAGGCAATAATATTGATCAGAATTATGCGTTTATTGATTATTGCCAGAAGAATGCAGCGAATTACTTTTTCAAAAGCACCGTTTGGCTTGAGTTTAACGATGTATTGAAAGAGGTGCCAATTAAGACCTATGACCAGGAGCAGTTTATACAGAACAATAAATATATAGAAGTATTTGACGATAATTATATTTACTTTGTAAAGATTTTGAACTTTAAAATCAAGAACAGCATCTCCGAATTACCGTTTGTGACCAATACAATCAAGGCTACCATACTCAATAATCGTAAGGTAAAACTGATTGAAGCACTCGAGCGAGAGATGATGGAAAAAGCCTTGAATACCAACGATATTAAAATTAATTAAATCAACCTTGAAAATCAATAGCAAATTAGCCTTACTGTTCCTCTTTGGATTTCTATCCATTATAAAAACCTACGCGCAACCAGTGATTGCCGATGAAATTATTGCCGTAGTTGGGAATAAAACATTATTGTACTCGGAAGTTGATTTAGAGCTGGAGCAACAAAAGAAACAGGTAAACAATATCAACGATCCTGCCACACGCTGTGATATCTTCAATCAATTGCTTATTCGTAAATTCATGCTCATGCGTGCCGACCTCGATAGTTTGGAGGTTCAGGAAGATCGTATTGATGCAGAACTTAACAAACGTATCAGCTATTTCATTTCTATGTATGGAAGTGAAAAGAAGATGGAAGAGGCCACTGGAAAAACAGTGGCACAACTCAAAAGTGAGAATCGCGAGAAAATCAGAGATGAGCTTTTGATACAACAACAAAAAGAAATCTTGGTTGGTAGTTTAAAGGTATCACCCAATGAGGTGGCGGCATACTTTAATAAATTCCCAAAAGATAGCTTACCCAATTTCGATGCTGAGATTGAAGTAGCACAATTTATACGTAAGCCCAAAGTAACTTCATTGGAGAAACAAGTAGCCTACGAAAAAATAAAAAGCATACGTGATCAAATAATGCATGGAACAAGTTTTAGAACCATGGCCTTATTGTATAGTGATGATAAAGCCAGTGCCCGTGCAGGTGGAGAGATGGATGAGTTTGGCAGAGGCATGATGGTTGCTCAGTTTGAGGCCATGGCATTCAAACTTAATAATGATACCATTTCCCCTATTATAGAAACCGAATTTGGATATCATATCATGCAACTCATTTATCGTAAAGGCGATCATGTGAAAGTGCGTCATATTTTAATACGCGCGGTAATGGTAGGACAAGATTATGAAGATGCCCGAGTATTTTTAGATAGCATTCGTACTAGAATAATGATTGACAGTATCAGCTTTGAAAATGCTTGCAAGAAATTCAGTGATGACGAACGTACCAGCTTTAATGGAGGATATTTTCTTGACCCCAATACTGGTGGTACTAAAATAGCCGTGAGCGAATTGGATAAGGAAACTTATGAAATCATCGCTAAATTGAAACCAGGTGAAATGACAGCACCCATGCAAGAAATTTTAGAAGATGGTTCGGTTGTGTATCGTATATTATATTTGAAAAGTGAATCGCCACCACATGTGATGAACATGAAAGACGATTACCAAAAAATTCAAGCGAAAGCATTAGAGGCTAAGCAGTATGAGGTATTGAAGAAATGGCTTGCAAAAGAAAAACAAAGAAGCTATTATAACGTAAAAGATAATTTTAAAGATTGCCTGAACAAAATATTATAACCATGAACGACGTAGAACGTGCCCAGGAACTAGCCCGGAAATTTAAAATGTTGCAGGACGAAACTGCAAAAGTTATTGTTGGACAACACGCCGTAGTTGAAGCTGTATTAACCGCCATATTTTGTAATGGCCATTGCCTTTTGGTGGGTGTGCCTGGATTGGCAAAAACATTATTGGTACAAACAATATCCAAAGTACTCGACCTCGATTATAATCGTATTCAGTTCACTCCCGATTTGATGCCAGGTGATATTACCGGAAGTGAAATTTTGGATGAGACACGTAATTTCAAGTTTATTAAAGGCGCCTTATTCGCCAATATCGTCCTTGCCGATGAGATCAATCGTACGCCTCCAAAAACACAAGCAGCTTTGCTTGAGGCCATGCAAGAACGCACCATTACCATAAGTGGTAAGCAATACCAATTGCCCAATCCATTCTTTGTACTGGCAACACAAAATCCAATCGAACAAGAAGGCACGTATCCATTACCCGAAGCGCAACTCGACCGTTTCATGTTCAATATCGTGCTCGATTATCCATCGTTTGCAGAGGAGGTGCAAGTGGTAAAAAACACTACCGTAGATCGTAAGGTAACCTTAAATAAAATTTTAACGGCCGAAGAAATTATAGCCTACCAAGCCTTAGTACGAAGCGTTTCGGTACCAGATAATGTAATTGAATATGCAGTGCGTGTGGTAAACAAAACACGTAATGTAAGTGAATTTGCCAATGAAACTTCCCGCAAGTATGTGAGTTATGGAGCTGGCCCAAGAGCAAGCCAGTACTTAATTTTAGGTGCTAAATGTCATGCTTTGCTGCGTGGTAAATATTCGCCCGATATTGAAGATGTGCAAGCAGTAGCTTATGATGTATTGCGTCATCGTATCATTAAAAATTATAAAGCGGAAGCCGAAGGAATGAATGTTGAAACCATCATCAAAGCCTTGTTATAATTAACATAATAAGCTTTTAGGTTTGAACCTCTTTCATATATTATATTTATTTTCTTAATTAATTCTTACACCAAATCATGCGTATTGTGTTTATGGGAAATCCGGAATTCGCAGTAGCTTCTTTGAAGCGGTTGCATGAAGGTGGTGCGGATATTGTGGGCGTGGTAACAGGCCCCGACAGGCCTGCAGGCAGAGGATTAAAAGTACAGACATCACCCGTTAAAGATTATGCCGTGCAACACGGCCTGAATGTTTTACAGCCTGAGAAATTAAAAGCACCCGAATTTATTGAAGCATTGCAAGCATTGAAACCCGATTTAGGTGTGGTCATTGCGTTTCGTATGCTACCTGAAGCCGTATGGACCATGCCGACTATTGGCACTGTTAACTTACACGCTTCATTGCTCCCACAATATAGAGGTGCAGCGCCCATCAACTGGGCCATCATCAATGGTGAAAATGAAACAGGACTTACCACTTTTTTCTTGAAGCATGAAATTGATACTGGCAATATCATCTTTAATAAGCGCATGGAAATTGGCGATGATGAAAATGCAGGCAGCCTTCACGATCGATTGATGGAAGCCGGTGCTGAGCTCATGCTCGAAACGGTGAATGCCATTGCCACTGGTAGCTATCCCGAAATGCCACAACCCGAGTATCAGGAATTGAAACATGCACCCAAGCTATTCAAACCCGACTGTGTGCTCGATTTTTCACAAACAGCGGCAACCGTTCATGATAAAATTAGAGGTTTGAGCCCCTATCCTACTGCTTATACATTTCTAGCCCATAAAGTATTTAAGATATATCAAGCCAGTGCCGAAATTGCAAAGCATGATTTTGAAACGGGTAAATTTATCATGGAGAAGAACAGCCTAAAAGTGGCGGTGGCCGATGGCTTCATTCATCTGCATGAAGTACAACTGGAAGGCAAAAAAAGAATGGGGATTGTGGAGTTTTTGAATGGACAAGCTTCTTTATTCGAAGCCAGCAACT
>CANLPK010000138.1 GCA_947492885.1 Bacteroidota bacterium | reverse complement strand
CAATTCCAGCATCCAAAACCATGTTAACCCCGCGAGTTGGGTTAAATAGATTATCTAAGTTTCTAAATAAAAATTTCATCCCATAGTTTTTATTTAGATAATCGTTAACTGCTGGAAGGGAATTATTACTTAGGGCTGCGCTGCGTTGTGATTCCGAAAGGGTGGCATTGCTGCGTTCATAGATATAATAAAACTGTAAGGCATTAAATCCGCTGAACAGATAACTAAAACCAGCTGTGTTTTTTAATCGTTGAAAATTGCTATCCTGACGATACAAAATAAACTCATTGGAAAGTGCAATAGGGGCTCCTAATACATACGGATAGTAACCATAAACATTCAAGTCGGAATTCTGTACATCAAAGCGCCTCCATTGCATTCTAATGGAGCCCGCCGAAGCCATTACATTATTGAGGCTTAAATTTACATCACCCGTAATTTTATACTTGCCTGCATTTTGTTCATCAGTTCTTACCCCTGCAATTCCTTCAAAATTGTTGGAAGGCTTATCATCTATGCAAATCATTATTTGTGCTTTGTTCTTATAAAACAATACCGAGGTAGGCCTAGCCACGCGCAGGAATGGAAGTTGTTGCAACTTTTTATCGATGGCCCTAACGGCCGATTCATCATAAGCGGTATTGGGTTTAATATTCAAATAGCGCATCAGGAACATTTTGTCTTGTACCGAATTCCCTGCGACTAGAATGGTATCATAGGTGATATAGCTTCCACTATCTATTAGTAATTCTAAAGCAATTTGATGGGGTATTCGCATTGCTTGTTTTAGGCTAACCATGGCAAAAGGATATCCATTTTGTTCCAGTTCTGAAAGTTGTTTTTGAATAATTCGGATCCAGTAGGTGGCAAGGGTTGACTCTAACGATTTTGAATTTCCTTTTTTGATTTTAAAATTATTCTCTCCGTAAAATTCATACTTAGGTCCCAAATGAAGGTAGGCAAGGGTTTTGGAGGAGTCTACATGAACACTGTCGAATGACGCTTCCAAAAAATCAATCGATTGCCAGTGTTTTAATTCAAGTTGAAGTTCTTTCTTAAGTACCGCTTCATATCTTAATGTTCTTGGAATTTTATATTCTTCTATGGTGGTATCGGTAGTGATAATTTGCAATAAACGTGGCTGTGCCCATCCTTCTAAAACCAGAAGCAGGATTCCAAGGGTATAGATTATCTTTGCCGAACGGTACATGAATTGCAAAACTACTTCTAAATGAGGTAATATTACAGTAACCCATCATAAAAAAGAAATCTATTGGCAGGCATTTATATACATATCCCTTATTGCAAACAAGCTTGCATTTATTGTGATTTTCATTTCTCCACTACGCATAAGAACAAAGCGAGTTTAATACAATGTATCAATAAAGAGTTGAAGATGCGAAAGACTGTCTTGGTTGGGGAAATAATCGAGACCATTTATTTTGGAGGAGGCACACCAAGTATTTGTAGCATCAGCGAATTGCGAAGTATCATCGATACTATTTACAATGAATTTTCGGTAAGCGAAACTGTGGAAATCACACTGGAAGCCAATCCTGATGATTTGTCAACCGAAAAGTTATCAGAATTAAAATCCATAGGAGTACATCGACTAAGTATTGGCATTCAAAGTTTTTTTGAAGATGATTTAAAATGGATGCATCGTGCCCATACTTCATCAGAAGCCAAACGATGCTTGAATGATGCCATATCATTAGGCTTTGCAGAAATTAATGCCGATTTAATATTTGCTTCACCTGGGCTTACTGATGAAAAGTTAATTCAAAACCTGACCATACTTACTGATTTTGGAATTCCTCATTTAAGTTGTTATAACCTTACAATAGAAGAGCGAACACAATTACACCATCAAGTAAAAACGCAACAGATAACACCCATCTCTGATGAGACTGCGATTCGACAATTTTATTTAATTCGTGAATTTCTGCAATCGAAGGGCTACGAGCATTATGAGATTAGCAACTATGCAAAGCCAGGAGCATATAGCCGGCACAATACTGCTTATTGGCAAGGTAAAAAATACTTAGGTGTTGGACCATCGGCCCACTCTTATGATGGCAATACACGAAGCTGGAATATTAGGAATAATGAAAATTATATTAAACAACTTATAAAAGATGAATGGCCTGGAGAGGTAGAAATATTAACTCCCGGGAATCGATATAACGAATACCTACTTACCGGATTGCGCACCCAATGGGGTATTCAATTAACTATCTTGGAAAGTGAATTTTCAAATGAATATCAATCACAAAAAACCATCTTTGAATCGTATTTAAAAGATCAAAAGCTTTTATTGCGAGGCAATCAACTAATAATAAATCCCGACTATTTGATCATGGCCGATAGTATTGCATCGGAGTTATTTATAATTTAATTATTTTGCAACCCCAAAATGCAATCTCTTTACACTCAAATAATATCAAATCGCGCTCAGGGCAAGAAATGTTTTGCGGTACTCATCGATCCCGATGCAACTTCTGAATCGGCCTTATTTGAGACCATTCAACGATGCAATGAAGCACAGGTTGATTTTATTTTAGTTGGAGGAAGCCTTATTACCAACGGATATTTCGATACCTGTATTGAAACCATCAAAACCAATTCAAACATTCCTTGTATCATCTTCCCTGGAAATACATTTCAAATAAGTAAAAAGGCTGATGCTATTTTATTGCTATCCTTAATTTCAGGAAGAAACCCCGAGTTGCTCATTGGGAATCATGTATTGGCCGCGCCCTTATTAAAACGCAGTCAGATAGAAGTGATGTCGACCGGATACATGCTTATTGATGGTGGGCGAATTACCTCAGTATCCTACATGAGTAATACCATCCCCATTCCGGCCGATAAGCATGCCATTGCAGCAAGCACCGCCTTGGCAGGAGAAATGCTGGGTATGAAACTAATTTATATGGATGCTGGAAGTGGTGCTTTGTCACCTGTACCTGCTGCTCTTATAAAAGAGGTTACTGCTCAAATCACTGTGCCTTTATTTGTTGGAGGCGGTATCAAAACCGAAGCACAGGCCTTGAGTGCATGCCATGCTGGGGCTGATATCATTGTGGTTGGCAATGCCGTTGAAAAAGATGTTATGTTGATTTATCGTCTGGCAGAAGCGGTACATTCCATTTAAAAATTTCCCTTTTGAATATTGAATGAATTTTCAATTCATAAAAAAAGACATATTCTTTTGGAATATGCCTTTTTTGAATTGTATCAATATTGAATTTTATGATCCTACAAGGATTATAAATAGGTTTTAAGAATTTTACTTCTTGAAGATTTTCTTAAACGCTTCAATGCATTTTCTTTAATCTGACGCACACGTTCGCGAGTCAAACCAACCTTTTCAGAAATATCTTCTAGGCTATAGGGAGGGTTACCATCCAATCCGTAGAAATATTTCAAAATATCCTTTTCCTTATCTGATAACGAGCTTAAGCTGATGCTGATTTCACGCTTCAATGATTCATCTAAAAGGTGATCATCTGGGTTGGGTTCATCATTTTGTCCTAATACTGCCAAAAGAGAGTTACTATCTTCACTATCGCTCAGCGGAGCATCCAAACTCATGGCTTTACCGCTAGTTTTTAAAACTGTTTCCACTTCTTCCAAACTCATTTCCGAACGTTCTGCAATTTCGGCCGGTGTTGGTTCGCGTTCCAATTTTTGTTCAAGCTCTGCATAAATTTGCATCACCTTACTCAGGGAACCTACCTTATTCAAAGGCAAACGAACGATACGGGCTTGATCAGCAATAGCTTGAAGGATACTTTGACGAATCCACCACACGGCATAACTGATAAATTTAAAACCACGAGTTTCATCGAAACGCTTGGCTGCCTTAATCAATCCCAGATTACCTTCATTAATCAAATCACCCAATGTTAAACCTTGATTTTGATATTGTTTTGATACGGATACCACAAATCGAAGATTTGCATTCACCAAACGTTCTAGTGCGGCTTGGTCGCCCTCACGAATACGTTGTGCCAATTCTACCTCCTCTTCTGCGTTGATCATCGGAACCCGGCTAATATCACTCAGGTATTTATCCAATGATTTGTTCTCACGATTGGTAAATTGA
This sequence comes from Bacteroidota bacterium, assembly GCA_947492885.1. Lineage (GTDB taxonomy): Bacteria > Bacteroidota > Bacteroidia > UKL13-3 > UKL13-3 > CAINMV01. Next base: position 1,868 of record CANLPK010000138.1, on the reverse strand, counting down.
CGGCTAATTTTAAGTTGTCTCATTTATTTGAAGATTGGTTTTAATATAATAACGACTAAAAGATAAAAAGTTGCATCTAGCATATGTTAATAATATAGAAAGATGTAATAATTGCAGAAAGGATGTAAATGCAAAGTCAATTTTGGGTCATTTTAATGATGGAGGCTGAATAGAACCTGCTTTTAACGCCGAAGACGCGACCCTTAAATTATACTACTTTGGCAGTTTTTACAAAAACTTAACGCGACCTCCTTACAGCAATATTTATGCCGCAACACCATATTCATGAATATTAGAGGTAGATAACCCCAACTTTACTCTATTTCATAACTGTGGGTGGTGTTCTACCCCTAAAGGGGGTATAATTCAAGAACTGGTTTTTTAACGGTGATTGCTAATTTGTCCAATTCAAATTACAATTCATCCACTAAGATGTACGATTTCAAAACAACTCATATAGGAAATGAATTAAAAAAAACACGATGAAAATCATGATTTGAGGTGCCCTATAAGCACTTAAAAATCCTTGCTATATTCATAAAATAATGTACGTTTGCAAAAAATTATTATACTTTTTTTATGAGTAAAGCTACTGATATTCCTTTGAAAGATTTGCCTAATCCTTTTGAAAGCATGATGGACCGTTTTAATAAAGCGGCTCAAATTTTAGGTCTGGATTCCAATACCATTGCTGTATTGCAAGCTCCAAAGAAGATTGTAATTGTTAATTTACCTGTTTCTATGGATAATGGAAGCGTACAGGTATTTGAAGGATACCGCGTGATTCACAGCGATATCGTTGGGCCCAGCAAAGGCGGTATTCGATATAGTATGGACGTAAACCTCGATGAGGTAAAGGCTTTGGCTGCTTGGATGACCTGGAAATGTGCCGTGGTAGATATTCCATATGGAGGTGCTAAAGGTGGTATTACTTGTAACCCAAGAAGTATGAGCAAAGGCGAATTAGAACGCTTAACTCGTGCCTATACTGCTGCCATGTCGGATGTTTTTGGTCCTGATAAGGATATTCCAGCTCCAGATATGAATACTGGCCAACAAGAAATGGCTTGGTTGATGGACGAATACAGCAAAATCAAAGGTGTTGAATCGCCTGCGGTAGTAACTGGAAAACCATTGGTTTTAGGTGGTTCATTGGGTCGTGTTGAAGCAACTGGCCGTGGCGTAATGGTAACTTGTCGTGCAGCCCTTGGTAAATTAGGTATTAAACCTAATGGCGCTACTTGTGCCGTTCAAGGATTCGGAAATGTAGGTTCTATCTCAGCTAAACTTATTGCAACACAAGGATTGAAAATTGTGGCAGTAAGTGATGTTACTGGAGGTTATTACAACGAAGAAGGATTTGATATCGAAGCTGTAATTAGCTACCGCGATGGAAATAAAGGCACATTGGAAGGATTAACAGGCGCTAAGAAAATTAGTAATGCTGAACTCCTTACCCTCGATGTGGATGTCTTGGTTCCTGCTGCTATGGAAGATCAAATTACCAAAGACAATGCCGCTGATATAAAAGCGAAACTCATTGTAGAAGGTGCTAATGGACCAATCAATTCAAATGCCGATCAAATTTTATTCGACAAGAAAATAATGATTGTTCCAGATATTCTTGCCAATGCTGGTGGTGTTACCGTTTCCTATTTCGAATGGGTACAAAATCGTTTAGGCTATTTCTGGACCGAAGAGCGTGTGAATCGCCGTGCCGATCGCGTAATGAAGCAAGCCTTCGAACGCGTTTATGCAAGTGCTCAAAAACATGGTATTCCGATGCGTATCGCTGCCTATGTTGTGGCTATGGATAAAGTGGCTCAAACCATGAAATTCAGAGGTAAATTCTAAAAGAATCAAATAAC
>CANLPK010000137.1 GCA_947492885.1 Bacteroidota bacterium | reverse complement strand
AATAGTTTTAGTAACTTCGCGTATCATTATTTCGTATTTCGCGTCAAGAGATTTTCGTAAATTCGCGTATCCGTATATTCGTAACCTGCTTGCTGCAGGCAAGTTCGTACTTTCGTATCGATTCGTTCCCTATAGTTATCGGGATCGCGTCCATTTTTTTCGCATTTTCGCATTTTCGTGCCTGCCTACCGAAGCTTTAGCATAGGTAGGTTTATTCGCTCCCGATATCTATCGGGATCGCGTCTGTACCATTTCGCTTATATTTGTATTACTATTATGAACTCAAAAATTAACTCCTCGAAAGCCCCCGAACCTGTCGGACTTTACCCTCATGCACGCCGTGTTGGGGATTTATTGTTTTTATCGGGAGTAGGACCGAGAGAACGCGGAACCAAAATTATTCCGGGTGTTGAACAAGACAAAGACGGAAAAGTAATTTCTTACGATATCGAAGCGCAATGCCATTCTGTTTTTAGAAACATCAAATACATTTTGGAAGATGCAGGCAGTAGTTGGGATAAAATTATTGACGTCACTGTTTTCTTGACGAATATGAAAGATGACTTCGCTACTTACAACCGCATCTATGCAGAGTATTTCAAAGACAACCAACCCTGCCGTACTACGGTTGAGATTAATTGTTTGCCTACTCCTATTGGAATTGAATTGAAAGTGATTGCGACTGTTTAGTCTAGGCCTACTATTGGAATTTTAGCTCTCATTTTACTTACAGTTTAAACGCAGCGGGCGCAACGGTTATGCAGCGATCCTGACGGCAAGTGCTGGGTATAAATAATATTTTTCTAAGGCAAAATTAATATGCCACGAAATAAACTTGAAGCTTGCAGCTTGAAGAATACCTTGCTGTCGAATCAGAACCCAGAAATAAAAGTAGAAAGGCTTACTTCAGGGAAGTGGAGTACTGCAAGGCTGCAGCCTATTTTTCGATGCATAATGCATTTGGTTTAAAGAATAATTTGTATTTCTCAAGAAGTTTATTACCTTCGTTATCAGTACTTGATTACTATGAGTGTTTTAACAGTTTTAATAAATTCTATAAAATGAAAAAAATAGTTTTCTTGATGCTACTTTCTTGTAGTGCAAATTTATTTGGACAAGCATCACCTCAATTCGACAAAATCGAAACGTTACCCATTGCCTCTTCAAAAATTTGTGATCGGTTAACCATTAAATATACTAATATAACAGCGCCAACTCCTAATGGCTGGCCTGCCATAATTCATCTTTCGTTTGAAATTTTTACCGCTTCGCCATCGTCAACAGTGCCCTATAACCCTTGGAATTATTCTAACACCTGGAATCAATCTACACTTTTTCCTTGTTATATCAATGGGACTAATATGGGCAGCAACCCATTTACTAGAACAAACACAACTGTAACACCTATCGTGGCTTTTACCTTACTTTCCTGTACATTTAATAATATGACTAATACCTATGATATTGCTATTCAGTCTAATGCGGGGGGGGTAAACGCTCCCATAGAGACTTTGGAATTAGAGTTTATGCTTGATTGCTCGCTGTTGAATGATGCATTAGCAAATAAAAAAATAATTTATAGACTAGGATATAATGCAAATCCAATTATTCCTGTCTTGAATTCACCTACGCAATTTAATATTCCTTTGCCTATTCAATTTACGAAGCTCATGCCAGTGAATTTAACCAATCAAACTTTTCAAGTGCCTGTAAACTATGGGACAAACAAGGATTGGGTTTTTAGTTATCAAAACACAGGAGGATCACAAGCACCTATTGCCATCATCGATTTTTACACTACAGCATGTAATAGTTATATTTTAGTATCAAGCAGTCCATTTGAATTTCAAGTTTCAAGTAATTCTATACCCGGTTTAAACTGGACAAGTTTTACAATTCCCTATACCTTACCACCGATTCCACCAAATCAGTATTTACATGTTAAGCAAAAAGTGAGAATTGACGATTGTATGACTCCCTGCGGAACATTATCTGCAACTCTAAAATGGAAATGTGCTACTCCTTTGCCTGGAAGTTGTACAAGCTGTCAGGAAGATATTACAACGCCACTAAGCTTTAACTACGGGACGGACAAAGTTACAGTTTCACGACTTTTGCCATCTAATGCCGATGCCATGCATAATAACTTATGTATGGGAGAAGTCCAAACCTGGAAATTCAAATTGGAGAATACAGGTAATACTACGGTGAAGAATGTTTCATTTTCTCTATCTAAATTAAATAGTGCTGCCTTTGTATATATTGAGGATAATAGTCTTACAGTCTACGAAGATTATTTAAGTTGTTTGCCTTATGGTTTTTTTAGATATGGAATTCAAACTCAATTTGAGTCCATTCCTAAACTTGAATTGAAACCAAATCCCACTAAAGAATCCGTTACAATAACATTATTAAATTCGAACGGTGGCATCCATAAAATAGCAGTTTTTGATTTGAGTGGAAAAGTTGTTTTAGTAGAGAATCTGCAGAATAATTTGAGTAGTCATCTTCTTGATGTGGAGAATTTAGTGGATGGAATTTATACCCTTAAAATTTCGGATATTGAATCTGTTTATGTCGCAAAATTAATTGTTATTAAATAGAAATGAGAACGAAATTAATTCTATTCATATTTCTCTTTGGCAATTCACAATTCTGCGTATCACAAGGAAGAGCTGCAAATTGGTTATTGGGTTATGATGTTGGTTTATTTGATACCAATGTTACATCCACAAAAGCATTTTTGAGTTTTGATTCGGTGAATGTAAATGTGAGACCAGCAAATTTCACAATTCCATTTCTTGCTGCACAAGCAAATATGAGTGATGAGACTGGGAATTTGCTTTTTGTAAGCAATGGTTGTTGGATTGCAGACAGCTCTGGTAGTTTAATGCAAAATGGTGATTCTTTAACTCAAGGTGGGTTTTGGGCATCATGGTGTGATCCTGTTACTGGAATACCATTTAACCAAAGTACAATTGCTCTTCCCAATCCTAACGATAGCAACAAGTACTATCTATTGCATCAGGCAAGCACTGCGGGGTATTTTGCAACAGATATGTACTTTACAGAAATAGATATGAGTTTGAATGGGGGTCTGGGTGCGGTTCCAATAGGTCAAAAAAATCAGTTGCTGCTCCATGCTGTGCAAAACACAAATGTTGTTGCCTGTAAACACGCTAATGGCAGAGATTGGTGGATAGTTACCTTTGAACATTTGACGGATAGTGTTTTCGTAGTCTTATTAAGTCCATCAGGATTTAGTAATCCAGTTAAACAAAGTTTAGGAATTAGTCTTGGTTCACGTGAAATTAGTCAGAGTCAGTTTTCTCCTGACGGAAAGCAATTTGCTTACACTATGGTTGAAGATTCGTCCAGTGTCTACAAAACTTCAGTTCGTCTTTTCGATTTCGATAGATGCAATGGCAACTTTAGTAATTTAAGGCAATTCAATTATATTGAATCAATTTTTACGCTAGGTCTAATGTTTAGCCCAAGTTCAAATAATTTATATGTTGCATCTCTTTTGAGACTTTACCAGTTTAATGTTGATAGTTTTCAATTTTTAACAAATTTGGATACGGTCGCAATATACGATGGTTATTATTCTCCTTACCCTCCTTTTCAATCCGCTTTTTGGCTGCTTTATAGAGCAGCAAATGGTAAAATTTATGGTACTTCTGGAAGTGGAGTCATTGATTTGCATTTTATAAATTATCCAGACAGTGCAGGCTTGGCTTGCGATGTACAGCAACACGCGCTTCATTTACCCTGCTTTTCGGGTAGAGGTAATGTAAACCATCCCAATTATTACTTAGGTTGCGACACTACGTTAGGTTGCCCGTGTTTAGTGAGTACAGGATTAAACGAGTATTCGCAACATAATTTCAGTATTAAGTTATCGCCCAATCCGGGTAGCTCGGGTTTTGAAATATTATACTTGCTTCCTCAAAATAAAAATGGAATCTTGAAAGTTTATGATTTGCAAGGTCGTTTGATGGACAAACAAATACTTCCTCAATGGTCAACGATGCAACATATTCCAGCTTCAAATTGGGCTCCTGGCATTTATCAAGTACGTATCGAGAGTGAAGGGTATTTTAGTACGAATAAATGGGTGAAGTATTAATTTAAAACGCAATCGCGAAGCCTCGCGATGAAAATGAATTAATACAAATCCAAAATTTAATCCTTTATAATTATAATTAAAACCTACTTGTTAGCATTGTAATGCCAATTGCGGAGGTACAAGCTACTAAGAAAGAGATGCCTGCAGCCAGGCGCCTCGAAGAAGGAATTTTCGGTTCTAAATCAGGACGCAAACGCTCAGCTTGACCTCGCAGTTTGTAGCGAGGCTTTCGCGACTTGCAGCTAGAAGCTAGTAGCCTTTCCTAAGTAGCTTATTCAAACCACCCATAAAGTTTTTCTAACGTAATTTCTTTTTTTGATACACCAGAAATATCTTGTTCCACCTTCCCTTCTTTCATAAAAAGGATCCTATTCCCAAATTGAATACACTCTTTCAGGCGATGCGTTACGAGTAAGGCGCAAATCTTTTTTTCTTGTATGATGTTTTTGGCGAGTTCCATGATGAGTTCGGATGAGCGGGGATCTAAAGCAGAAGTGGGTTCGTCCATCAACAGTATTTTGCAATTGTCCATGGTGCTCATGAGGAGCGTAAGCGCTTGTCTTTGTCCGCCGCTGAGTTGTCCCATGGGTGTATCCAACTTGTTCTCCAGGCCCATTCCCACGCGTTGGATACTATCGGCCACACTTTGCCGAAACGAGGTGGTGATGCCACGGTGTAATTTTTTGGAAGAGGTGCGTAATGCAGCAAGTCGAAAATTTTCGAGTATACTTAAATCAGGCGCTGTGCCCATCAATGGATTTTGAAAGAGTCGGGCGATGTATTTACTTCGCTGATGTTCCTGTAAAGGAAGTACAGAAGCACCATCAAAAAGAATATTTCCCTGGTCTGGTGGATACGTCCCCGCAAGTAAATTCAGTAAAGTCGATTTCCCTGAGCCATTTGCCCCCACCACTACCACAAAATCTTCAGACGCAATTTGTAATTGCAAATCCTGAATAGCTTTTACTTCCATCGCTTCACCTGCATGAAAAGTTTTGCTGATATGTTGCAACTGTATCATATCACTTGTTTCTTTTTTGCACTCGCCATGGCTATGATGACTAATACAATGAGTGATGTAATGAGTCGAAGGTAGTTGGGATCAATACCTGCGGATAATGCTCCGGCAATGGCTAATCGGAAAAGGATGCATCCCGTGGCAACAGCCATTAAGTGGAGGTAAATATTTCGTTTTATTATTTTACCAAAAACCGCTTCGCCCATCATCACGGCACCCAGACCCGAAATTACAATTCCAATTCCCATATTGATATCGGCAAAACCCTGGTATTGGGTGATAAGCGATCCGCTCAATGCTGTTAGTGCATTGGCTATTGATAATCCAATCACTTTCATGCTCGATACGTTTACACTCATCGCACGCACCATGGCTTCGTTGTTTCCCGTTGCCCGCATAGCAATACCGAAGTCGCTTTTTAAGAGATAGCGAAGCAGTATGGTGATGAAGATTAAAAATGTAAGTAAAGCAAATATGGATTTGCTTAATGCCGAACCAAACGGAATAAATGTAAAGAAGGTAGGAGTATCAATCAAAGGTAAATTGGGCCGACCAAGTAAAATTAAATTAACAGAGTATAACGCGGTCATGACTAAAATTCCAGCCAACAGCGCATTTACTTTTAGTAAAGTATGAATGAGTCCGCTGCACATTCCAGCAAGTGCACCCGCCACCGCAGCAATGCTCATGGCATAAAGTGGATGCATGCCTGATGTAATGCAAATGGCCGTGACCACTCCACCTAAAGCATAACTTCCATCCGTGGTGATGTCGGGAATATTGAAGATGCGCAGTGAAATATAAATCCCATAACCTAATCCTGCAAAAGCAAGCCCTTGTAAAATGGCCGTGAGAAGGAAGGCTGCGTTCATCTTGCTAAAATAGTATTTATACTTTAATTGTTCTTAAAAATGACAGTTGTACCCCTTCATTTTGTTCGGGGGCGTAAACCCATAAGACGACAATTCATTGATAAATCTATGAATTGTCGTGATTAG
>CANLPK010000136.1 GCA_947492885.1 Bacteroidota bacterium | reverse complement strand
TAATAAATTGGCCTATAAAGAGCCATACGTAAATAATTACCTACGTCATCCATCGTATCAAGATTATCCAGTTGTTGGTGTTAGTTGGGTTCAAGCAAGCCGTTTCTGCGACTGGCGTACCGATCGTGTTAATGAAATGATTTTGATTCGTGAAGGTATCTTGAAACCAAATCCTGACCAAGCAAATGAAGATGTATTTAATACAGAAGCATATTTACAAGGTCAATATGAAGGTGCAATTCGTGAAAAAGGTCAGTTAAAAGATTTAGATCCACATGGATCTGGAACTCGTAAAGTTCGTATGGAAGATGGTATTTTCTTACCTGATTACCGCTTACCTACAGAGGCTGAATGGGAATATGCTGCTGGTGCGTTCACAGGAAATGCAAATAAAGGCGAAGAAAATATTAATACACGTAAAGTATACCCTTGGAATGGTTTAACAGTAAGAGCTGAATCACCAGAGAAAAGACGTGGTGAAATCATGGCCAACTTTAAACGTGGACGTGGTGATAATGCGGGTATTGCAAGTAAATTAAATGATAATGGTTTCATACCTACTCCAGTTCATTCTAACTATCCGAACGATTTTGGATTGTATAACATGGCAGGTAATGTGAGCGAATGGGTTATGGATATCTATCGTCCGTTAACTGGTGAAGATGTTACCGATTTTCGCGCATTCCGTGGTAACGTATATCGTACCAAGCAATTGGATCCTGATGGTTATGTTATGGAGAAAGATTCATTAGGTAGAATTAAATACCGTGATGTAACTCCAGAAGAAAATGCCAATCGTCATAACTATAAGAAAGCAGATAACATGGGTTATTTGGATGAGGAAAGCTACCAAAATGATGAGCAAAAATATGATTATGGTACATCTACTTTAATCAATAATAAAGCGCGTGTTTATAAAGGTGGATCATGGAATGATCGTGCATATTGGTTAACTCCAGGTACACGTCGATTCCTAGAAGAAACTCAATCAACAAGTACTATCGGATTCCGTTGCTGCATGGAACGTGTAGGAGGCGCCGCTGGTAACAACCAAAAGAAAAAGAAAGGTAGCGGATATTAATCCCACCGTTAAATACTTAAAAGCCACACAAATTCTGTGTGGCTTTTTTTATTACCAAATAAACCGTTTCAAAATTTATATTTGTGAAATCAAATTATGCCAAAAATATCGATAATCATTCCATGCTATTTTAATGAAGAGAATATCCCTTTTACATCAAAGGAATTAATTGAGAATGAAAAGAACTTTGATTCGGATATGCTATTCGAATATGTAATGGTTGATGATGGTAGCAAAGATCAAACCTATGCTGCTTTATTAAAGTTTAAGGCACAATATCCCGACAAGGTTACACTTGTTAAGCTAGCAGGTAACGTAGGCTCTTATAACGCAATTTTAGCGGGTATGCATCATGCAACAGGTGATTGTAATGTTATACTGGCAGCCGACCTACAAGACCCTCCTGAGATGATTCCGAAGATGGTTGAATATTGGAAGAAGGGAATAAAATTCGTCGTGGCAAACAGAGAAAATAGAGAGGAAGGATTAGCACAGAAGCTTTTCTCCAATACTTACCATCGTCTTATTAAAAAGTACGCATTGAAAAATGTTCCCCCAGGCGGTTTTGACTTAGTATTATTTGATAAGCAATTACGTGAGGATGTAATTAAAATTAATGAGCGTAATACCAATCAGATTTATTTACTCTCCTGGTTAAATTATGACTTTGTAAATATTCCATATACTCGCCGTAAGCGCGAAATAGGAAAGTCGAGATGGACGTTGCAAAAGAAAATTAAGCTTTTCATCGATTCATTTGTTTCCTTCTCCTTCGCCCCAATTCGTTTGATATCAATAGTTGGACTTGTGCTCGGAATTATTGCTTTTTCTTATGGAGTTTTCATTATCATCTCGCGAATGCTTGGCGATATTCAAGTAGCAGGATGGAGTGCAATGATGGTTACCTTCCTATTTGTTTCAGCCTTTCAAATGATGGCTTTAGGAATAATTGGAGAATATGTATGGAGAGCCCTCGACGCGGCTCGTGGCCGCCCTAATTTTGTAATTGACGAAGTACGTAAAGCTGAGTAGCTAATTAATTCGAGCGGAATTCGTATCCTGAAACAGCACGAATTACCGTACTCATAGCATATTATTTTCCATGGTTCATTGTTAATTATCAGTTACCTTCGCGTTTCAAAAAAAATCGAATTTTAACATGAGTAATTTTGAATTAAGCGAGCAAGAATTTTTGCGCCGCACGAAACTAGAAGAAATCCAAAAATTAGGGGTTGACGCTTATCCTGCTGCATTATATCCAGTATCTCATCAATCGATAGATATCAAATCTAATTTTAGTTTGGAAAATGCAGAAGCCTATCAATCGGTTTGCATTGCTGGCAGAATTATGAGTGTTCGCGATATGGGAAAAGCCGCATTTGTTGTGATTCAGGATGCAAGCGGAAAAATTCAAGTTTATATTCGCCGTGATGATATCTGTCCAACGGAAGATAAATCATTGTACGATTCAATATTTAAAAAATTAATTGATATTGGTGATATCATTGGTATCAAAGGCTTTGGTTTTATTACAAAAACTGGGGAAACATCAATACACGCTCATGAATTTACATTGCTTTCAAAATCGTTGAAACCACTTCCGGTAGTGAAGGAAAAAGAAGGTGAAACTTTTGATGCAGTAACCGACCCTGAATTCAGATACCGCCAGCGCTATGCCGATTTAATTATCAATCCTGAAATTAGAGAAGTATTTAAAAAACGAACTAGAATAGTTCAAATAATTCGTAACTTTTATAACGATTTGGGAATGCTAGAAGTAGATACCCCAATCTTACAACCTATTCCAGGTGGTGCAGCAGCACGTCCATTTACTACGCATCATAATGCCCTCGATATGCCACTGTATCTGCGGATTGCGAATGAACTCTATCTAAAGCGTCTCATAGTTGGCGGATTTGATGGTGTATTTGAATTTGCAAAAGATTTTAGAAATGAAGGAATGGATCGCACTCACAATCCTGAATTTACAGTGATGGAAATGTATGCTGCCTATAAGGACTATTTCTGGATGATGGAGCAAACAGAAACATTATTAGAGAAAATAGCGATCGATTTATATGGTACTTCAGTAGTGCCAGTTGGCGAAAAATCAATTGATTTCAAAGCTCCTTTCAAGCGTATTACAATGTATGATGCAATAAAGGAACATACCGGGATCGATATCTCAGCAATGGATGAGTCGCAATTACGCGATACTTGCAAGCATTTGGGAATTCATGCTGATAATGCGATGGGAAAAGGCAAAATGATAGATGAGATTTTCGGAGAGAAATGTGAAGCATCTTATGTGCAGCCAACATTTATTATTGATTATCCTGAAGAAATGAGTCCATTAACAAAAAAGCATCGTAGTAAACCAGGGCTTGTTGAACGCTTTGAACTCATTGTAAATGGCAAAGAATTAGCCAACGCATATAGCGAGTTAAACGATCCAATTGATCAACGCAAACGCTTTGAAGATCAAGTTGCGCTCATGGAAAGAGGTGATGATGAGGCCATGTTTATTGATTACGACTTCTTGCGTGCACTAGAATATGGAATGCCACCAACAAGTGGTATTGGCATTGGAATCGATCGTTTAACGATGATTATGACCAACCAGCATTCGATACAGGATGTACTATTCTTCCCTCAAATGAGAATGGAGGCGAAGTAATTCGAATCTTCAAAAAAGATGACATTTATTTGACCAAATCGACATTCAGAATCTAATGTATTTAATAGTTTTGTATTTTCAAAACCAAACGCAAAATGAGAATATTTAAAGGAATTCTAATTGGTATATTAAGCATTATTGCACTATTATTAATCACCGCAATTTTTGTAAAAAAGGAAGTTAATGTGAAGCGAGAAATCACGATTAACAAACCTGAAAATGAAGTTTTCGATTACTTAAAGTACTTGAAGAATCAGGATAATTTTAGCAAATGGAATAAAATTGATCCTGACATGAAAAAGAATTATACAGGAACAGATGGCACTGTTGGATTTGTCTCTGCATGGGAAAGCGCCAATGATAGTGTTGGAGTTGGAGAGCAGGAAATAAAAAAGATTACACAATGTGAGAGAATAGATATCGAAATTCGATTTAAAAAGCCTTTTGAATCAACCAATCAAGCTTATTTCACCACGGCCTTTGCTGGAGAAAATGCCACTAAGGTAAGTTGGGGGCTTGACAGCAAGATGCCTTATCCAATGAATTTAATGAACCTATTCATGGATATGGATAAAATGGTTGGACAAGATTTTGAGGAGGGATTAGCCAACTTAAAGGAGGTACTTGAAAAAGAATAATTTATTACTTATTCGAATTGTGAATCGACAAATAAGATTTTAATAATGTAGATATACCCTAAGAATTATTAGTAAAACTATTGCCACTTAAATGAGGTGAGCATTTTTTTAAATTCAGAAAAGTAGATAAGAACTCATTTCGTTTGTCTGAAGCAAGTATCATTCATCTGTTTGATAAGCACTTAAGACTTTTGTTTTTATAAAACAACAGGCTTTGTAATCTTTACCCTGTTTATTTTACGCTTATCAACTGTTTCAATTTTAAATTCAACAGATGCGATATCTAGTTTCTGTCCAATATTCGGAATCTTTTCAAACACTTCTGTTATGAGCCCGTTTATGGTTTCTGATTCTCCCTTGAATTCATCAAAATAATCATCAGGCAAATTCAATACGCGACACATATCTATGATATTTGTTTTGCCTTCGAATACATAACTTTGATCATCGAGCTTGCTATACTGTATTTCTTCAACATCAAACTCATCATTCATCTCACCAAAAACTTCTTCAATGATATCATCCATAGTAACGATTCCCAATGCTCCTCCATACTCATCAACTACAATTGCCATATGAGTTTTCTCCGCTTGAAAATCTTTCAACAGGTCATCGATTTTTTTATTTTCAGGAACAAACTTAGCCGGTTTAGCAAGTGACTGCCAATCAAATTCACTGCCTTCATTGATATATGGTATTACATCCTTGATGAATAAAATCCCAACAACATTATCGAAACCCTTATGCGTAACAGGGAAGCGTGAATAGCCCCATTGCTTGATACGATTAAGCAAATCGGGAAGCTTCATATTGTTTTCAATATAGGCAACATCAATTCTCGGTTTCATTACCTGTTTTACGTCGGTCTCGCCAAAGTTTACAATGTTTTTTAGAATGAGTTTCTCTTCCTTTGGGGTGTCTTTATCACTTGTAATATCGATGGCATAGTTTAATTCAACTACCGAAACAGTATGACCTTTTTTAGTAATTCGTTTATCGATAATTGCAGAGGTACGAGAAAGCATCCATACAAATGGCTTAAGTGCTTGGCTTAATCGAAGCATTGGGAAAGCCATTAATTTACCCACCTTATAGGCATTTTGTCCAGCATATAATTTAGGAAGAACTTCACCGAATAGTACAATTACAAAGGTTACTACTACCGTTTCAAAGACAATCCGACCAATAGGGTATTGAGAAAAATCAAAAATTAGATTTATTAGATAGGTGCTCAACATTACCACAGTAACGTTGATGAAATTTCCAGCGATAAGAATTGTTGCAATCAATATCTTATGCTTGTTGATAAGCCATAAAATTGTTTTTGATTTTGGTGATTGCTCTTCATCGAGCTCATGAAGTTGAGTAGGGGAGAGCGAGAAAAAGGCATTTTCACTGCCTGCAATTAATGCCCCCAGGAACACACAAATAACAATGAAAAAAACACAAGCGGTAATAACGCCGACATCAGCAATCCCAAGACTGTGATTAAGGATGTCTAAAAAAAAAGTATTTGTATGTTCGGGGGGCACTATTAATAGATATGATTAGAAGGGCAAATCGTCAACTGATGATGTATTTACAAAATCATCTGGGTTAGGCACTCCGATAGGAGAGTCGGATGGTCCAGAAGTTTTGTTATCGCTAGCACTACCTAACATGGTAAATCCAAGTACTCGGATAAATGTGCGGTACTTTTTAATTCCATTGTCTTCCCAGCTGTCTGTTTTTATTTTACCCTCTACGTAAACTTGCTTTCCTTTACGTAGATATTGTTCGGCTACTTTCGCCTGTTCACCCCATATTTCGAGGTTGTGCCATTCGGTCGACTCTTGTACATTTCCATTCCTGT
>CANLPK010000135.1 GCA_947492885.1 Bacteroidota bacterium | reverse complement strand
TCTTGAGTTTTTAGATGCTACCGTGCCAGCTGCTTGGGGTATTGGCTTATGTACTAATGTTACTTGCTTTTATGTAAGTGGTGGATACTTAAACGAAAAATTCCCTGTATCAAAAGGACAAACCATCGATTTGAAATGCACTCAAGCTTTCTCTGCAGTAGCGGGTAAAGGATATGCTAGATTTTTAGTCTACAGAGCTGGTTTAAAGAGCTTAGCAGATACTGTGACATATAATGCAAATGCACCAGCTACTGGAATTAAAAACACCGTCAATAAAGCTTCTGAGGTAAGTATTTCTCCGAATCCTGTTAAAAATGATTTGATTATTACTTTGGCTGAAATGAATATCAGTTCAGTTTCAATCATTAATGTTGTTGGAAAAGAGGTGATGACTATCGATTTTAAGAACGGAAAATCATTCGATGTAAGTACCCTTCCTAATGGTATCTATTTCTTAAATATCAAAAAAGGTGAAACTTCAATTAGTAAGAAATTTGTAATTTCAAGATAATATTTCAATATATATTTAAAAGCCGTGTCTTAAAAGATACGGCTTTTTTTATTCTATATTATTTACACAAGCAATATGTAAAACTAAGTACTCTGGTGTATTCACTAAGTTGTCATAATACCTAATTCACTAATAAAGCTTATTTCCAACCTGGACATAGGCTTTAGAATTAATCAAAGTCTATTTCAGGCCCCAATACTTGCATATAACTTATATGGTTATATGTTGTTTTGTGCTTCTGTTAAGCAAAAACAGAATATTATACAAGTGACTAATAGAAGTTAAAAAGAAACATCCTGATATGAAATTTCAAGCAAAAAAAATCCAGCCTGAATCTCAGGCTGGATTTTCAACAATTTATATGTTTTCTTAATTGCTAGGTTCCGATTGGATTTTAGCCCTTTCTAAGTACTTATCAATATCACGAGCTTGTTCCGATTTAGGATAATCCTTCTTGATCAACTCGTAGTTGTTCGCCGCTTTCTTATATTGTTTTAGGTTTTCATATACTATTGCTGCCTTCATCAAATATAATGGAGTAGTAAAGCCATTTGCATGGTGTGCTGCAGCTTTTTCATAATATTTTACTGCATCATCATAGCTACCTTTTTCACTATAGGCGTCGCCAATCATACCAATTGCTTCTGCACCTATTACATCGTCATCACCATCAAACTTACTGAGATACTCGATAGCTTCATCAAATTTACCTAGACGCAAACTTGAAACACCTGCATAATATCTTGCGAGATTGGCTTGTTGCGTACCACCGAATTCTTCGATAATATCATTCGCACTTTTAATTGCAGTCATACCATTTTCGGCAGTCCTACCATTTAATACCAAATTGAATGAATCTTTTTCAAACATAAGTTGAAGCTTGAAAATTTCATTCTTCGCCTCATCGTTTTTACCATTAATATAATAGCGATAACCGGTCCAGGCACCTATAAGAACAATTAGTCCTCCAACAACATACATTAATGTACGTGAGTTTTTTTGCACAAACTCTTTGGCAGGCTCAACTCTTTCGATGAGCTCATCGCCTAAATTTTCAACATCAAATCCTTTTTTATCTGTCATTTTTTAATTACGTTTAATGAGACTTTATAAATACTTTAATTACTAATATTATTCTGCGAATGGGTAATTCGGTTCTGCATATACATCTGAATAGAGTTCTTCAGCACTTGGATATGGAGAATTCTCAGCGAAAGTAACTGATTCCACCACCACATCATGTATCCTTGCTTCCATTGCGTCTAAATCTTCTTGAGTAAGGAATTTTAAATCCAATAATTTCTGACGAGTTACTTCTAATGGATCACGATTTTTATATTCCTCTACTTCTTCCTTGGTTCGATATTTAGCGGGATCACTCATACTGTGTCCGCGATATCTGTAAGTTCTTACTTCCAAGAATGTTGGCCCATCACCTTTTCTAGCCCGCTCTACTGCCTCTTTCATTGCCTCGTGCATGGTTTCGCATTGCATTCCATCAACCGCTGCGCTAGGCATGTCGTATGCCAAACCTATTTTATAGATATCCATCATATTGGTAGTTCGCTCTACGCTTGTACCCATGGCATATCCATTATTTTCACATACAAAAATCACTGGTAGCTTCCATAGCATCGCCATATTAAAGGTTTCGTGAAGGGCGCCTTGACGAACTGCTCCATCGCCCATATAACATACACAAACTTTATCGGTTCCTTGAAATTTCTCAGCGAATGCAATACCTGCTCCTAAAGGAATTTGACCTCCTACAATTCCATGCCCGCCAAAAAAACGGTGTTCTTTGCTAAACAAATGCATTGAACCGCCCTTGCCTTTACTACATCCCGTTGCCTTACCATACATTTCTGCCATCACTTCATTGGGAGTAACACCAACGGCTATTGCATGCCCATGATCACGATATGCAGTGATTAAGGAGTCTTCTCCTTTACGAATTGCACTCATAGTACCCGCAATTACGGCTTCCTGCCCATTATAAAGATGGCAGAAGCCTTTTATTTTTTGCTGTCCATAGAGTTGAGCGACCTTTTCCTCAAAACGACGAATAAGTAACATCAGCTCATACCATTCGATATAAGTTTCCTTACTATAATTATTTTTTGCCTTAGCCATTTTTTATGAAAGTTTGCAAAAATAGCGATTATTGGCAGAAAAGAAAATTTAAAGGGTAATATTCAAGGAATCTCTTAAGATACACGCCACGATTGGCTTTCAGCTATTCATCAAAGAGCTTCGCAGCCCCCGGATTGCCTTGCTTAAATTGTTGAACATATCGTTTTTCGTCAGTGGTGGTATAATATAACTCCCCTTCCCAAAATTTACCATCTCTGAACTCTCCTTTAAAAACGACATCTTTTAAAATATCTTCTATTCCAAAATAATAGCAAATACCTAAACCATTGAGTTTGTTATTAGCAAAAAGGCCTTTATAATCGATAATTTCATCGCTATAATATCCGTAGCCTTGCAGTACGTTATTCGCTATTTTACCATTGTAAACTGCACCATTATCAAAATAAACACTGCCATTCCCATTGCGTTTACCATTTAGTTTCGATCCTTGATAACCAGAAGAATCAATTTCTAGTTGCGTAAATTTAGGACCTAATTCTACCGAAGTAGAGAAGGCGATCACCGAATTGTCATCCGCTTTGTAATGGGTCATATCCTGATCATAAAGTAAACGAACAGAATCAATGGCTTCATATCCCTTTCTAATTTTTATTCCAATAGTATAAGGATTGAATTTCTTTTTCTCAATTACAGGAGGTGCAACTGGAATCTCTCTTTTCTCTAAAGTTTGCAATGGATCAACTACCGCAATGGGCGGAGGTGTTGAATAATTGAATTTGATATTACTCACCTCTGTTTTCTTCACACAACGAAGTAAGCGCTCTCCACGATATACCTTATAAATATAGTATTTCCCGCTGGTATCTACCATGTCGGCCTTGAAATTATATCCATTTTTTAAAATGAATAAATCTGTATCACTTTCGATTGTATTGAATGCAAACAAGGCCTGTTGCAAAAAAAGAAATAATATGAGAAGGAGATTTTTCATTGTTCGTTTAAGTTTTCGGAAATAAAATTTGGAGGACATTTTATAACACTTACCTCTTTAAATGTTTTGGTAATAGGCTTGCCAAATTGATCAATGAATGAGACTGTCTTTTTTGTATAGTTAACCAGTAAATTCTTTCCATCAATAAAATCACCTTCAGAAGTAATAAGTTGGCAATTGCCTTTGTTTTCCTTTTTATCGCCCGAATTGGCTGGTTTAGCAGGCAATTCTTCTTTTGGTTTTACAGGGTCGGTGGTTTTGGTGGTGGGGTCTTCCGTTTTTGTTGGTGTTTCTTCCTTTATGGCAACAGGCTTAGGTTCCGGTTTCGGGTGTTTATATTCTTGTCCATCTTTCCCAAAAGTTGAGTATGAACTATCCTTCTTCCAAATTCGCTCTATTGAAGATTTCATCACTACCAATGCATTTTCATCCTCACTCTTTTCTTTATAAACAACACATTGATTGCTTATATCCATAATTTCCCCATTGATTACTTTATCAGAAAGTAGTATGATGGTAGCGGGTTCACCTCGTTCAATTTTCAATGATGCATTTGAGCCCGATCCAAAATATTCTGTCTCCTCATAAAACTCAATATCACCATTACTATACCTCACCCGCATTATATTTGATTTTCGCTCGCGATAGGTAGGGCCTTCAAAATTATTTGGTTTCTTATATTCTATATCATCAGGGTTGATGAAGGTTATTTTAGCTGCGATAACATTATTATTCACCAGGTAAATACTATCCTGACTCCATCCAGTGAAGGCAAAGCCTAGCAATAATATCAATAGGATTTTTTTCTTCATACAGTCATCAAGTTTGAACGGTTGGTATAATCTGAAAGTTTATTTGAATAGATAACAATTGCTTTAGAATTCAAGCAATCGTTGTTTTTTAGGATTGGATTACTATCAATGAAGCCATGTGAATCCTTAATTTTCTTATTCAACTTATCCTTTAAATTTTTGAGTTTTATTTTTATAGAATCTGGATTAAACAGATTAATTTGTTTCAAGCATTCCTGATTTCTTAGCGTCACTTCCGTAAAATATCTTTTGTAACTACTCAACTCGCTTTTGGTACTATCTAAGCACACATTATAAAGAACATAAGCCTGACTCCAATCTTTCTCATTAAAATAAACATCCGCTTGCTTTTTTGTGGCTAAATAATCGGCCTCGCTTCTACATTTTAGAGAGCGGTCTAAATTAGTTGGGTCTTTCGGATTTAACTCTGCCAAACGATCAAAATAACGCTTTGCAATTTCGTATTCCCCCATTACAAAGGTGCGTTCGCCATCTTTAATAAGCTGGGCACATTCATCGCTCTTGTCGATATATTCCAAGGCTTGTTGTTTGCCTTGATAATTATTTTCCCGATTGGCCTTGCGTTCTGCGACAATAAACCGAACCCTTGCTCCTGCATAATTCCCTTTGCTGTACATCTCTATCGCTGATTTGTAGGTTGAATTAAAATCGAGCGCTTGAGAAAACATCGAGAGATGAATACTTGTCAAGAATAAAATTAGTAGTACTTTTTTCAAGATGTGTTTGGTTGAATTTCAGTTTTCAAAAGTAAAATTAATTTACATCTGCCAAAATCCTTTTTTCGTGAAAATTTGATAATTCACTGGAGTCGCACCAAATCCATGATAAAACTTTGCTATCGATTCGATTTCAGAGCCTTCAAAATCAAGCGTTTTTTGAGACCCAGCATGCTGCTTTATCCATTCAGTTACCAACCCGAACATGGCCCTTTTTTCTTTTCCTTCGTTCGTTACAAAATTAAAGAGATTCACAATTTTTGTTGCGCTCTCAAGCGAATACAAACCACCTAAAACCTTATTGTCTGCAGCCTTAAACAGATACATCTTGCCATTTTGAGTTTGAATGATTTTCTTTATCATATGATAATCATATTCTTTTAAAGAAGTATCCTTTCTGCCAATGGTATCTTTAAAATGTTGCATAAATATTTCTACATCCTTACTTATCTCTATAGTGCCCTGCTGCTCGTTGATAATTCGAATCGCCTTATTAATATTTCGTTGATGATGCATGCTGAATCCATTAAACATCGCATCAAATGATTTATTTAATGCCAAAGTATAGGTAGTTTTTGATTTCAATCCATTAATTTTTGGATTAGAAATACTAAACTGATAATGAATTTTTTTAAACTGAGCACGGAGGTCATTCAATATCAAGTTCAACTCATCGGGCAATAGTGGAATACTGTTAAATACCCCAAGCTGTTGGGTGAACAGCGGTTGTGATATATATCTAATTCCGAATTTAGACTTGAGCGGAATCGGAATAAGAATACTATAATCATTATTGATAAATGCTCCCCAGCCTGGGCATACCAAATTCAACCAAGTACTGTATGCATATGGATTTTCATTTTCACATTGACTTATTGCCTTATCCCATCGAGCAATATCGATATCCCTATGAGCAAAAAACTGCAAACGCATTAATTTTTTAGTTTGTTATTTTCCTGATGCCTGAGTGTATCGCGTGAAGTTTTCTTAGCGAAATTATTTTCAAGAGCACTGGTTAAATCAACCCCCGTTTGATTCGCCAAGCATAAGAGTACCCATAGAACATCCGCCATCTCCTCGGCCAGATCAGCGTCCGATTCATTGCCTTTGAAGGATTGGTCGCCGTACTTACGAGCCATGATACGCGCTACCTCCCCCACCTCCTCCGT
>CANLPK010000134.1 GCA_947492885.1 Bacteroidota bacterium | reverse complement strand
CTCAATTATTTCTCCAAATACCACCACACATCCTACCGTATTGCGTTTATGGGATTTTGATGACTTGGCGAACTCATTGCCATGTACTACCTATAGCGACCCTATTAAGGATCCAACGAAATTCGGATATCGTATTGCGGATACGATGAATACAAACAAGAATTGTAATTTCAGTATGGACTCATTGCCTAAGCACTGGTATACTCCAGGTAAGGAAAAATGTTATACTGTTAAGTTATATCTCTTAGATCTAAAAACAATGTGTGGAGATACCGCATTAATTACATTAGCATTGCAACCACCGAAAGCAAGATTATCAGGTAGTAATTCTATCGACTTGGCTTTTGAAGGGCAGAAATGTTTAAGTGATGGTAATGACGGCAGAAAGGTTAAATTAAAATGGCAACAATCGGAGCCAACTTGTGCTAACCAGTTTGTATGGTTAAACTTTGACTCCGCCTGTGGTTTGAATAATTTCACACCTCAAACGGCCTTTAATCCACTGATATTCCCTCCTCCAGTATTTGCTTACGGTTGTACCTATATGGGTAGCCCAACTGCTGGAACTAAAGCGAATCCTTTCAGTCAGCAAGGACATACCTTCATGAAACAATATACTAAGCAATATACTTCAACTTGTGATCCTACAGGTAAAGTAACCATTGGATTAATTGTTCAAAATGGTTGCGATAGTGCTGTTGTTTCTTTCCAAGATAGTTTATGGATTTACTGGACTGGTTGCGATTGGGAAAATTGCCCATTCAGCACTCCATCACAGAAAAACGTGTGCCGTTCAGCACATCCAAATACGTCTTCTTATCCTGCATATGCAAATATCAACGGAGCTAAGAAAATTAACTTCTTCAACAAAGCTCAAAAAGATTCAGCTTTATTGTTAATGCCGGGTGGTGCAGTAGTTTGTTATGCTTGTCGCGATACCTTCTGGTACCATAATGCGATTGAATACAAAGATTTGGCTGCTACTCAAGATGCGAATATTGCAATCAAGCCGAAGTATTGTGTAAACGACGACGAAACGTATTGCCCATCAGCATCGGCCTCTTCTCAACAATTCCTATTGGCTATTACCTGGAGTGCTTATGTATATGTACCTGGAAAACCTAATTTCCGTTCTGTGTCGAGCGATACTGCATATACCTATACAGATACTATTTACAGAGTACCGGTATACAAGCGTTTAAATTGGAGTATCAAACAATATATCTCTAATGGAAACTATTTAGCGGATACCATTGGCCCAATTGATGTAACAAGCAAATACCCACGTGTGGTAACTATCGACTCTACTTATTGTACTAAGATAATTAATGGCGTTCCAACACTTGTAGTTCAAAGTATCGATACCTTCACCCGTGACTCAGTAAAATGTCAGAAATTCAAATTTACATCTAATGGTAAATGGGTTGTAAACTTAAATGTAACCAATACAGATACTTGCGATAAGGCCAATGAAGGAACACGATTGGTTATTGTAGGCAATAAAATTGATTTTGCTATTAATGATACTACCTTCTGTTTGGGAGAAGCCGTTAAGCCTAAAATCGATATTCGTTACTGGTGGAAAAAACCATCTCCTCCAAATCCACAATACGATCCATATGATTATTGGAACGATAAAGTGCGTAACCCGAATTCAGGTGGTTTAAGTAATAGAGAAGTATACTTTATTAACTGGGGTGATGGAGGTTCTTATATTAAGTTTGATACTGCCATTCGTACCATACGTGAACACACCTATAGTGCAGTGGGTAATTATACCATTCGTATAATGTGGAAGGATAGTGATGGTTGCTTTGATACTTTAATCATGAGAAACCTTGTACATGTTGTAAAACCACATGCTGCTTGGTATATTCCTCAAGCAACGATTGCTTGCGACCAAATCATTCAATTTAAAGACAGTAGCTGGATTGGACAAGATACTAGTTTAGGTACTAAATATGATAAAATCATAGGATGGAACTGGGATTTCGGTGACGGATCATTGGCTTCAGGCTTACAACACCCAGCACATTTATATGATAAGAATGGTGACTATTTCATCAAACTGAGAATATTTACAGAGCAAGGTTGTGAAGATTCAATTATTCATAAGATACATATTGAAGGTCCAGATCCTGATTTCGAATTGGCTGCTGGTATTAAAGATACAGGATGCTTACCATTTGATGTATTACTTCATATAAAGAACTTCTCAGATACAACGTATCGTCGATTGGAGATATTCTGGGGTGATAACAAAGATACTTCGTTAGTTAAACCAGTTAGAGGAACTACATTTACTCTTAACCCGGCAAATACTATTAAACATACTTATACTGCTCCTGGTACTTATTGTATTAAAGCAATAGCTACTGATACTGTTTATAATGATTTAGGTCAAGCGAATGTTTGTAAACGAACTTTCCCTTGCGATACCTGTGCTCCATTATGTGTGACTGTACTTGATTTCGCTTTGGCTGATTTCAATTCACCTGATACCGTTTGTGTGGGCGATCTTGTAACCTATACAGTAACTAAAGATACTACGATTTATAAAGAATACAACTTCGATTATGGAGATGGTGGTAAGGATCAAGTATTCTTCCCTACAGTATCTACTACTCATACCTATACTGCTACTGGTGATTTTATTATCACATTTACTCCTAAAGACTTCTTATGTGCAAGTACTAAATCTAAAAACATCCATGTTCAAAAAACACAAGCGATGTTCACAGTAGATAGTGTAAGCGTTGAGAAACCTACTTTCAAGTTCAAGAATACTTCTACAGGTACAAACTCTAAAACCAAATACTCTTGGGATTTTGGAGATGGAAAAACATCGAATGATGAAAATCCAACCCATACTTATGCATTGCTAGATACTGGATGCCATGAAGTAAAGTTGAGTCTTGATCTTCCTTGTAAGTCTGATACTTCATTCACTGTATGTAATAGCTACTTCTTTACTATACTTATTCCAACAGTATTTACAGTAAATGGAGATGGAGCTAATGATGTATTTGATATCGCAATTGATGGAGAAGCATATTATGAGTGTACTATTTACAACCGTTGGGGTGAGAAATTATTCAGCAGTACTGTTGATGATGTAAACTGGAATGGACAAGTAAATAATACAGGAGCAGTTCTTCCTGAAGGTGAGTACTATTATACTTTCAAGTATAAAGTCAAATCAAAACCTGATGAAATGATTACAACCAAAGGAATTGTAACATTAATCAGAAAATAATTCAGACATTAAATCAAAAAAAATCCTTCTGTTGAATAACAGAAGGATTTTTTTTATACAAAGCACATGATAAATAAAATCATATCATTAGAAGGGGTGGAAGTCATCGCACCTATTGGATACTATGAGCAAGAGCGTATCAATAAGAATTTTTTTATCATTGATATTTCCGTTGAAATTGAAGTTGCCGATAACTCCATTGATGATGAAATTCGGAATACCCTCGATTATGAGAGATTATCGGATATCATTAGCTGTGAGATGGAAAAGGAATGTAAACTTATGGAAGATGTTGCGCAGCGAATTTTGAATGGGGTGAAGTCAATTAACGATGCTACCTCTCGTATCCTTATTGTAATTCGAAAAATTAATCCGCCATTGGCCGCTAAAGTAGCAAATTCGAAAATCACGCTTGACTGGAATCGGAATTCCTAGGAGCCTTTGGTTGTTGGTAATTATTTAACACTTACCTTTGCAGTGTGACGACCAAGTTTCTAATTATTCAAACTTCTTTTATTGGGGATGTAATTTTGGGCACCGCGGTGGTGGAGAAATTGGCATTGACCTTTCCTGATGCACAAATAGATTTTTTAGTACGTAAAGGCAATGAATCGGTATTGCTCGATAATCCTAAAATAAATAGAACAATAGTTTGGGAGAAACGAAAGGACAAGATTTTGAATTTAATCAGAACTATTGGCTTAGTTCGCAAAGGGAAATATGATTATGTAATCAATCTACATCGATTTGCGAGTTCTGGAATCATTACCTTTTTAAGTGGATCAAAATTTAAAATAGGATTTCATAATAATCCTTTTTCATTTTGCTATACTCATAAGTATAGGCATTCACTTGAAAAAGCAACCCATGAAGTGGAGCGCAATCATCAACTCATTACATTCCTTACCGATGAGAATAGCACCAAGCCACGTTTGTATCCTTCTGTTCAAGATGAAGAGATGGTGAGTAAATTCAAATCAGGAAAATATATCTGCATTGCTCCAGGTTCAGTATGGACAACCAAGAGATTACCATTGAGTAAATGGGTGGAGTTATGCAATAGAACACAATGTAACATTTATATTTTGGGCGCTCCCAATGAGTCAGCATTAGCACAAGAGATCATTGATAATTCGATACATCGTAATATGGTAAGTTTATGCAATAGCCTTACCTTGCTTCAAAGTGCTGCACTAATGAAAGATGCCGCGATGAATTATGTAAATGATTCGGCACCCTTGCATTTGTGCTCGGCAGTAAATGCCCCATGTATTGCTTTCTTTTGTAGCACCGTTCCTGAATTCGGCTTTGGTCCGCTTTCGGATGGAGCCTTGGCAATACAGACCAAGCTGGAATTGCCTTGTAAGCCTTGTGGTGTGCACGGGAAAGATACTTGCCCAGAAGGTCATTTTAAATGTGGTACAACCATTTCAATTGATAATATTTCTTTTCAATGATTTATAATTTAGACCCTGCAATCACTGCATTAAGGGATGGAAAAATAATGCTATGCCCTACGGATACGGTATGGGGAATTAGTTGTGATGCAACCAATGCAGAGGCAGTAGATAAAATAATTGCATTAAAAAACAGAGATGAGAATAAAAGTTTCATAGTGCTCGTTAATTCATTGGATATGCTTGGGTTATATGTTGACGTGTTTCCCAATTTTGCTGTTGATATCATTGAATTCTCTGAACAGCCTATCACCGTTATATTTCCCAAAGGCGTGAAATTAGCGCCAGGCGTAATTAATGAGGATGGTTCGGTGGCTATTCGTTGGGTTAAACCACAGCATGAAGAATCGAAATATTGTAATGCATTGATTAGTAAATTTCGGCGCCCAATTGTTTCAACCTCTGCAAATATTAGCGGTGAACCGACTCCAATTTTCTTTAATGATATTCAACCAAGTATCAAAGACCATGTTGATTTTGTAGTGCCCTATTTCCAACAAAACAAAATTTCACGCAAGCCATCTCGCATCATTAAATTAAATGTAGATGGAACTTTTAAAGTGATACGATAATTTCAGTTCAACTCTTTTCCATATTTTCGCAACCTGTGTATCCTCAGTATTTACAACATCCCATATTTAAAGCTGCATCGCAGGTCGCAGCCGATATGCATTACCCCGCTTATGTTATAGGTGGTTATGTGCGCGATTGTTTCTTAGAGAGGCAAGGAAAGGATTTTGATATTGTAGTAGTTGGTGATGGGATTTTATTTGCACAAAATTTAGCCAAAGCATTAAATCGTTCTCAAGGAATAAATATTTTCAAAACCTATGGAACGGCTCAAATAAAATATGAAGATGCCGAAATTGAAATTGTAGGCGCTCGCAAAGAATCCTATCAGATAGATAGCCGCAACCCAACGGTGGTTCCAGGTACCCTGCAAGACGATCAGCTTCGTCGAGATTTTACCATCAATGCCCTCGCGCTCTCATTAAACAAGGATGATTTTGGAAGCTTATTAGATCCATTTGATGGGATTGATGATTTGGCTTATAAATTTATTCGCACACCACTTGATCCGGATATTACTTTTAGTGATGACCCCTTGCGTATGATGCGCGCGATAAGATTTGCTAGTCAGCTTAACTTTACCATTGTTGATGATACCTTTCAAGGTGTTAAACGAAATGCCCATAGAATAAAGATTATCACCAAAGAGAGAATCGCTGATGAGTTGAATAAAATTATACTCTCGGCGAAACCATCGGTGGGATTTAAATTGCTTGATGATGCGGGACTGCTTCAAATTATATTTCCCGAATTTTGTCAGCTCAAAGGAGTAGATATTGTAGAAGGGAAGGGGCATAAAGATAATTTCTATCATACACTAGAAGTGCTTGATAATATTTGCCCGTATACAAGCGACTTATGGCTTCGGTGGGCTGCAGTATTGCATGATATTGCAAAGCCTGCTACCAAAAGGTTTGAGCCAGGGGAAGGCTGGACTTTTCACGGTCATGAATTTAAAGGCGCGAAGATGGTGAAGAAAATTTTCACACAAATGAAATTGCCATTGAATGAGAAAATGCGTTATGTGGAAAAATTGGTATTACTTCACTTGCGCCCTATAGCCTTAACAAAAGAAAATATAACGGATAGTGCGATTCGCAGATTGATGTTTGATGCGGGAGAAGAAATCG
>CANLPK010000133.1 GCA_947492885.1 Bacteroidota bacterium | reverse complement strand
GATGGCAATACCTTGTACTTCTCCAGTGAGGGGCATCCGGGCATGGGCGGACTCGATATTTATTATAGCACCAAGGATGCCACAGGTACCTGGAGCACGCCGAAAAACTTAGGTTATCCCATCAATACACAAGATGTAGAATCGGGATTCGTTTTGAGTGCCAACGGAAAAACTGCCTTCTATGCGACCGAAGAAAAAGGACATCATTTCAATATCGATATCTTCACTTTCCCATTATACCCCGAAGCACAACCTAAGCCTGTGGCCTATTTGAAGGGTAATATCACCGATATCAAAACCAAACAACTAGTAAAAGCTACAGTACTGCTTATCGACTTAGAAACGGGGAAGAGTGCGGGCTCTGTTCAAAATAATAGTGTTACAGGTGAGTACTTAATTTGCTTGCCTCCAAATAAAAATTATGCATTGAATGTTTCGGCACCAGGCTATTTGTTTTATTCGGAGAACTTCGAGTTCAAATTAAAATCGGTGACAGAGCCAATGCTAAAAAATATTGAATTGAAACCAATTACGGGTGGTGAAAGTATTGTACTAAATAACATTTTCTTCGAAGTGAATAAGGCCGATTTAAAAACGGAATCGAAAGCCGAACTCGATAAACTTTATGCCTTCTTAAAAAATAATAAAGAGGTGCGTTTAGAAATTGGTGGACATACCGACAATACTGGATTGAAAGATGCCAACCAAAAACTATCAGAGAATCGTGCGAAAGAAGTGGTGAACTACCTAGTGCAAAAAGGCATTGATTCTGCGCGACTGGTGGCCAAAGGTTATGGTGATACCAAACCCGTAGCGCCCAATACCACCCCAGAAAACAAGGCACTGAACCGCAGAACAGAAATGAAGGTGCTCTAAGTTTGGTGATGAGATAAAAAGAAAATAATTTCTTGATTTCGGCAATTTATGTTTAGAAACACTTTCGAAAACTTCAAACAATTTCTTCAAAGGAAATGGGTGAAACGAACGGGTGTTTTTTTCTTAAGTAGCATTGTTGTTTTTCTACTCTTCGATTTTATTTTTCCATTCAATACTTCTATCAAATACTCCACTATTGTTGTGAGCAAGGAAGGAGAAACATTGTATGCTTTTTTGAGTGAAGATGATAAATGGCGAATGCCCATTGCACCCGAAGATATTTCTCCAGAGATGAAGAAAGCCTTCTTAGCCAAAGAAGATCGGTGGTTCAACTGGCATTTTGGGGTGAATCCACTGGCCATCATTCGTGCCACCTTCAATAATTTACGGCATCAAAAACGCACCTCGGGGGCAAGTACCATCACGATGCAGGTAGTTCGACTCTTGCATCCTGCCGAGCGCAGCTATACCAATAAAATCATGGAAGTTTTCCGGGCCACGCAACTGGAATTACATCATAGCAAGAAAGAAATTTTTGAGATGTATTTGAATCTGGTGCCTTATGGTGGGAACGTGGTGGGTGTGAAATCGGCTTCCCTGCTCTTCTATCAAAAGAATCCCAATCACTTGAGTATTGCCGAGATTACAAGTTTGGCCATCATCCCCAATCGCCCCAATAGCCTGAAGCCTGGCAAGTTCAATGAAGAAATAAAAGCGGAAAGAAATCGCTGGCTGCAATATTTTCAAGCACATCATATTTTTGATGATGCCGCCATTGCTGATGCCCTCGATGAGCCCCTCGAAATGCAACGGCATGCAGCGCCTAAGATAGCACCACACTATGCCTTATGGCTTAAGAAACAGTATCCCGATCAGCCCATCATCAAAACATATTTAGAGGTAAACCGACAACAAAATATTGCCAAGCTATGCAATAACTATATGCAGCGATTGCATTTTCGCAATATCAATAACGCCTGTGTGGTGGTGCTCAATAATGCCACTGGAAAAATTGAAGCCTATATCGGCAGTAATGATTTTGATGATGATGTGAATGATGGACAAGTGAATGGCGTAATCGCCAATCGCTCGCCTGGAAGTACCATCAAACCCTTAATTTACGCCATGGCTTTCGATGCCGGCATCCTCACGCCCAAAACCATCATCACCGATGTGCCAACTAATTTCAATGGCTATGCTCCCGAAAATTATTTCAAATCGTTCAACGGAAATATCACTATTGAGAAGGCATTGGAAAACTCCTTGAATATTCCTGCCGTGAAAACTTTGAATGCGTTGGGCGTAAATAATCTAACACAAAAACTCACGCAGGCAAAATTTCAATGGATCTCCAAACATCAGTCGCAACTGGGTTTGAGCACTGCCTTGGGCGGTTGTGGTGTGACCTTGCTTGAGCTCACCAACTTGTACCGCGCTTTCGCTAATAAAGGAGTGTATGCCAATATGCAATTTGTTGAAGACGAAGTGAAAGACACCACCAAAACAAAACTCATCTCAGAAGAATCGGCGTACATGCTCACTACGATTTTATGTAAACTTACGCGCCCCGACCTGCCCAATAATTATGAGCATACACAGCGTGTAAAAATTGCGTGGAAGACGGGCACCAGCTTTGGGCGCAAAGATGCATGGAGCATTGGTTTCAATAAACGTTATACGGTGGGAGTTTGGATTGGTAATTTTAATGGAGCTGGTGTTCCCGATTTGAGTGGATCAGAAATTGCCACGCCATTGCTCTTCGATATTTTCAATAGCATCGATTACTATAATCAGTCGGAATGGTTTGTGGCGCCCCCAGGAATCGACTACAGGCTGGTATGTAGCGAGAGTGGAAATATTCCAAGTGCGTATTGCACAAATACGGTCATCGATTTATTTTTACCCAATATCTCCAAAACCAATCACTGTGAGCATTTGAAGGAGGTATATGTGAGTGCCGATTCAAGCATGAGCTATTGCAATTATTGCATCCCCGAGAATGGTTATATCAAGAAATTTTATCCTAACTATAGTTCCGACCTCATCGATTATTATCATAGTCAGCAAATTCATTATCAAAAAATTCCTGATCATAATCCAAAGTGTGAGCGCGTGTTTAAGGAGAATGCACCAAAAATTACTTTCCCTGTGGCCGGCATGGAATATATCGTAGATAGAAACAGTGAAGATAAATTACAACTCACTTGCGAAGTACATAACGATGTGAAACAAGTGTACTGGTATTTGAATGATCAGTTTTATATAAAGACATCGCCCACCGAGAAAGTTTTTTTCAAACCCGCGGCAGGCGATTATAAAATTAGTTGTACCGATGATAAAGGGCGCACCACCCATATTAAAATTACGGTGCGCTGGTAATTATCTTCTCCAGTGTCCTGGCACCCATTTGTAACCTCTCTTCCCATTCTTCCAATGTCCTGGAATCCATTTGTGTCCTGTCTTTGGAGCTGCCCAATACCCTTCTCTCCATACATAGCTTCTACCATTGTACACCCAGTCGCCATCAATCCAAACATGCCCCGCATGTGGGTTGGCGGGGCGTACATGCACGGGAGGGCGCGGACAAATTTTCACATATACTTGCGCATTCATGCTCGCAGTGATGCTGATGAATACAATAAAGATGATGGCGGATAAATTACGTTTGGCTACGTTGATTATAGCCTTGAATAAATTGTTGAAATTGGGTTTCATTGGTTTCATGATGATAAAATTTAAATAGTTCCTTATTTTATTTTTATCTATGAACCTTCAAAAGCAAAATGGTTTAATGCAATAGAAAAATTATTCGTAACGCAACGATTCGATGGGATCGAGTCTGGATGCTTTGCGGGCAGGGAAATAGCCCGCGAGGATACCTACCATGAGGCAAATAAAATATGATCCAATCACCCATCCCCATGGCACGGCGAAATGTGATTTGAATAAAAGAGAGATGATATTTCCTGCAAGCACTCCGAGTAGAATACCGAAGAGTCCGCCGAACTGACAAATAGCAATGGCCTCAATGAGGAACTGCTGCAATACATCGCCAGCCTTGGCTCCCAGGGCTTTGCGAATACCAATTTCGTGCGTGCGTTCTGTAACACTCACGAGCATAATATTCATCAATCCAATAGAGGCACCGAGTAATGTGATGACACCCACAAGGATGGCAAATATTCTGAGGTATACGAGCTGATCGTCGAGCTTTTGCGCGAAGCTATCACTGCGAGAAATCTGGAAATTATTTTCGTCTTGTACACGCAAGTTGCGCACATTACGCATCACGCCCGTGGCTTCATCGATAGCGGCATCGAGTTTGGTTACATCATCAACAGCTACATTCAAAGAATACGAGCTATACTCCGATACGAATTCAATGCGAGCATTGGTGAGTGGGATGATGACCCAACGATCGGGGTTGAATCCCATGCTGGAGCCCGCTTTCAACAATACACCCACCACTTTATATCTTTTATCTTCAATGCTTATGGAGTTGCCTATTGGGTCGAGTTTAAGTTTGCCAAAGAGCTTATCTGCAATTTCATTTCCAATGATACATACAGCATTGCCCGACGTTAATTCATTGCCCGTGAAATTGCGGCCCTTATCCATTTTCAAACCCGTATTGGCTAAGTAATTTTCATTACCACCAATCACCACAGTGTTTGGATTTGTTTTCTCTTCCTGAAATTTGATTACTGCATTGCCTGAGCAATTGGTAGTGATGGAGATGCGTGCAGGATATTTGTATTCTTGTTCGAAGTTACGTGCTTCGGTATAGGTGATGGTACGATAAACCACCGTTTTTCCGCGTCTTCCAAAACCCATGGTATTGGCACGGTTGCGGATATTAAAAGTATTTGTTCCAAGGGAGCTAAAACTTTCGTTGAGCGATCCTTTCAAGGCCTCCACGGCGGTGAGCGTACCCACGATGGCCATAATCCCGAAAGCAATAATAAGCATGGTGAGCACACTTCGGAGCATATTGCCCTTGATGCTGCTCATCGCCATGAGTATATTTTCGTAAAGATTGATGGTGCGGGAGGATTTAAAGGATTGGAAAAATTAAATTAGTACGAGGCGATTACACGCTGAATGAAGTACCACAACCGCAGGTGCTTTTTGCATTCGGGTTGATGAATACGAATCCGCGAGAGTTCAAGCCATCCTGATAATCCACTTGCATACCGATAAGGTACATGCCATGGGCTTTGTTCATAACCATAGGAATTCCTTCGTGTACATAGTGGCTATCATTTTCTTCCGCTTTGTCGAAGGCCATTACGTAGGTCATGCCAGCGCAGCCTCCTCCTTTAACACCTACGCGCAATACAGCATCGGCAGGGGTTTCATCCGAGTTCAATAAACGTTTTATTTCAGCAATTGCAGTCTCGGTAAAAGCAACAGGTATGGTGGTTTCGGTAGTTTCGAGTATTTCAGTCATGGGGGCAATAATTAAAAGGGCTATTGATGTTACAAATTTAAGCAAATTATTCCTGTAAAATTGAAACTTCTCAATGCTGAATTTTGGGTGGTGCGGAAGCGTTTTTGGCCTGGCTCTTCGTACGTCTTCAGACTACGAAGCGGCGTTAGCTAATCTTTGATTAGCATGCTTCCACAATTCGTTATCTGCCATTAGTAATAGCTTTCAATTCAAATCAAAATCAATGCTGAATTTCAACCTCAGCACCCACCGGAACATATTTGTATATCTCAATGATATCGGCAGTTTTTAGGGAGATACAACCTGCTGTCCAATTCACACCCATATCAATTAAATTATCCGCATGTGGGGTGTTTTTATCAGGCTTGGTGCCAAAGGCAGGGGTCACAAAGGGAACACCATGTATTCCTACCTCGCCTCCAATATCAGCATCTTTCTTTATCACACCATTTTTTTTATTGGCATTGAAACGCGCCCAGGCCGGGGCATTGGGATAATCGATCCATAAAAAATAACTCCAGCTTTGATGCGGGTATTTGGCACGAATCTTATATAATCCTTCAGGGGTGCAGCCATCGCCTTGTTGCTTCTTGTCGTCCACCGGATTGGGACCCAATACCACCGGATAATTTTTCACCGTATGTCCGTCGATAATGAGGCTAAGCTGATAGGCATGTTTCACAATAAGAACCTTTACCAGTGCGGTATTGAGGTGGTACTTGGCGATGCTATCTGTGATATGGCCTGCAGGTGCGGGGGCTAATCGTGGATGCAAATTAAATTTATATGCACCCAGTGAAATGCCCACCAGCAAACAAATAACGACGATTCCTTTTTTCATCATGACGAAAACACAATTATAATTTTGTGCGATTGTTTCTACAAATATAGCCAATACACAACATTTCCATAATTGCTATTATCCATTCGATTGGTTGAATTAAAAATGTTGAACCCTTTCAGGGTTCTGTCTGGGGGGTATTCGCCAACCATAGGTTTCACCTATGGCTATTATTGTTGAACTACTTCGTAGTAAATTCAATTCTCATAGAATTATTTTCGATGAAACATAGATTTTATTGTTGCTCATTCACGGCGCCCGTCTTATGTCGTATGTCTTCTGTCCATCAACTTC
>CANLPK010000132.1 GCA_947492885.1 Bacteroidota bacterium | reverse complement strand
GGAAATCAGTTGCTCCGGCAGCTAAGACACGAAGTTTCACATCTCTTGAAATATCAGCAGTAAGCACAAGAATTGGGAAATAGGCACCTTTAGGAATTACTAACTTGAGCTGATCCATTACTTCGTAGCCAGAAAGAAAGGGCATCATTAAATCGAGTAATAGGATATCAGGGTTTAATGTATGATACAATTCCAAAACCGTTCTGGAATCAGTGGTATTATATATATTATTATACCCTTGCATTCGGAGTAAATCCTCGAGTATACTAATATTAGCGACTTTATCATCTACAATTAGAATCGTTGCATCTAAATAATTCATTTTTAATGAGAATGTTTTTTTCGAAGTTGAATTGAAATTTTATTTACTATTTTTTTTGGTGACATATTTGTCGACTAAATTGAGAAAATCAAATATGTCAAATGGTTTTGATAAGTAATCTGATGCACCGAGAGCAATCATATTTTCTCTCATTTCTGGCAATGCATTTGCGGAAACAATGACTACTGGAATATTCAATGTTTTTTCTTCCTGCTTTAATTTTGCAAGAATTTTACTGCCATGAATTTCTGGCAAGTCAAGGTCAAGTAGAATTAAATCGGGTTGGTTTTCAATGGCTAATTTTAATGCCGAACCGCCTGTTGAATCAACCATTAATTTAATTCCTTTTAGTTTCGCACTGATAATATCCTTAACCAATTCGATATTCGATACATTATCTTCAACATATAGGATGCTGCCAAAATTGTCTACTACCGAATTTGTGCTGCTGCTATTAGAATTATTGTCGTTGCCATCAGATTGACCATCCTGAATTGCAATTGGCAATTCGAATATAAAAGTACTACCCTCATTTAATACACTCTCTACTTCAATTGAGCCACCCATTGCTATCAAAAGTTTTTGAACCACGGCCAATCCAAGTCCAGTGCCCTCGGTAAGCGTTCTTTCAGCTCCAATACGTTCAAATGGGTTGAAAATTTTTGTGAGATTAGCTGGTGAAATCCCAATTCCACTATCACGTATTGATATTCTTAAGTTGGTTGACATGTTCTTATTTAGCCTTGTTTCGGTTGAAACTACTATTTCACCTCCTTCATTGCCATACTTTATCGAATTGTCAAGTAAGTTCAATAAAATCTGTTTTAATCTTAGGTGATCCGTCATTACTAATTCGTAGTTTGATGGCGAATCAAGTAAGTTGAATTTTATTTCTTTCTCTTTAATTTGGGGATCTAATACTTCAATAATTTCCTGTAGCACTAAATTAAATTTAGTAGGCTCAATAGAAAAAGAAATTCGACCAGCTTCAATACTCGAGATATCAAGTACTTCATTAATTAATTGAAGTAAATGTTTCCCCCCGTTATAAATAAAATTGACATTTTTTTCTTGATTCTTAGTAAGTTCTCCCATTTGCATGAGTTGCGCAAAACCAAGAATTGAATTTAAAGGTGTACGCAGTTCATGACTCATACGGGATAAAAATTCACTTTTAGCAATATTGGCCTGTTCGGCATCACGCCTGGCTTTTATTGCCTCATCTTCAGCTTTCTTTCGGGTGGTAATATCTAGTGCGATTCCGCCAATAAATGATTCTTCACCAATATCTTCAAGAACAAATTTTTGAGTTTCATAATGATGTAATTCTCCATCCAAATTAAAAAAGCTCTCTTCAATTCTTACTTTGCCTGCCTGAATCGTGTTTTTATCATCTTCTATTATTCTTCTAGATGTCTCCGGGTCGAATATTTCGAATAAAGATTTGCCATTCCAACCCTCTGATCCTAAGGCTTTATGCATTGCCTTATTTGAATAGATCATTCGGCTTTCGGCACTTTTCATAAACACCAATGCGGGCAATTGATCCATGAACAATGAAAATAGTCTTTCACTTTTTTTAAGGGCTTCTTCTGCCAATCTTTGCTCTGTAATATCACGTAGTGAGGTAACCCGAACCATTTTGCCTTTATGGGGGTACATTTTTCCTCTCAATGTGCATGGAAATGTTGTCCCATCTTTTCTCAATGCTGTTACATCGTAAGGCTTCTCATAGCCAGCTATCATATTTTTCATAACCATATCTTGATCTTCGGGAACAATCCAATCGGTACCAGGTCGTCCTATCGCATCTTCATCCGAATATCCAAATATTTCTCTTGCTGCCTGGTTTTGCTCAACACATATACCTTTATCAGAAAAGAATATAGAATCAAATGATGCTTCGCTTAAACTTTTGTGTTTTTCTCTGCTCTCTCTCAATTCTATTAAGTTCTGTTTAAGTTGCGTAATATCTTCGAAAATGTAAAAACGACCAAAGTATTGATCAAATTCACCACGAATTTGAGTTGTATAACGCCGGATAGTCCGGTTGTTAATAAATTCAATCTCATCTCCTAAAACAACTCGATTATTCTCATCCTGAAGCGGTCGACACGATTCGGCAAATGCAGGGATGTTTGCTAACATTGGCAAGCAATCTGGAATGATATCGTTGTTTTTCAATTCTCCTCGAGTCATTTTCTCCTCTAGATGTTCAATATTCCAAATCGAAACAAATTTTTTGTTGAAATATAAAATATCATCAGTTCTATTATCCACAACCAAAAAACCGAGTGGTGATGAATTCGACATTAGTTCGAGCAACGATTGATTCCAATTTAAAGCATGTTCAGTCTTTAAATGCTCTTTAAGTTCAGTTTCAAGTAGTTTTTTTGCATCATACAGCTCCTTAGTCCGCTCTTGTACTTTTAATTCAAGTGATTCATTTAATTGTGCAATAGCAGCTTTCGCATTTTTCTTTTCAGTGATATCTTTGTCTATAGCTAAAATATGAGTTGAATTATTCTTTTCATCAAGTATGGGGGAAATAATGGAGGATACCCAATATAGTTCTCCATTTTTTCGTTTGTGTTGAAATTCGCCAGTCCATTTATTTCCAGATAGCAAAATTTTAGCGATCTCGCTATAGGTTTCAGTGGTCACCGCCTCCGACTTCAACATCTTAGGATTCTTCCCTAGTAATTCTTCTTGACTGTACCCAGTTAACTCAATCAATTTTGGATTAACATATTCAATAACACCTTCCATATTAGTTATGGTTATCATTACTGGAGATTGTTCTACAGCTTGCTGAATTTTTTTCAGCTCATGAATCGCATTCATCCGAATAGTTATATCGCGATATTTCCATAAATGACCTGAATACTTATGGTCCAAATAGGTAGGAATATAATCCCGTTCAAGATATCTTCCGTCAACTAATACTAATTCGTCGTTGAAAACAGATTTTTTTTCTGCAAGAATTATATTGAGTTTGGCAACGAAGCCATCAGGGTCTTTAAAAAGGTGTTTGCTTTGTTCAGCATAGTTTGTGCAATCAGCACCTTCCATCGCTTCAGGTGCTACAGGTATACTGAACATTTCGCAAAATAGCTGGTTGGTTAAAACTATTTTCCGGTCCGAATTTTCCAACAAAACCCCTTCTTTTAAGTTGACGATTAAGTTTGAAAGAACGTTTGTTTTTTCCTTGTTTTCTGTTTCTAACTTCTTTCGTTCTGTGATATCTCTTTGTACATAAAGTATACTCTCAGGGTTTCCATTATTGTCATACAATATAGAGGAGTTTATTTCTGCATAAAAACGACTTTGGTCCTTTTTTACCGAGAGATAAGTCGACGAATCATCTAACTTTTTTTTGGATAGTAATTGCTGAATGTTTTTTGTTAATTTTTCGTGCTCTGATTTATCGATAAATTCATATACAGAATGCCCAATAAAGAAATCTTTTTCTTCAGCAGTGTAGCCAAACATTTTGGCCAAAGTATCCGAAACAAGCTGAATTTTCCCTTCAAGAGAAACCATTCCAATACCATCGGGGGAGGCGGAAATAATACTCTTCCATTTCTGAATCGAAGCTTCAGCATTTTTTCTTCCTGTGATATCATAAATCATCGAATTGAGCATAATTGAATTATTATGCTCAATTGGATTCGAAAAAACCTCTATATCGCGCACTTCGCCACTGGCTAGTTTATGTTTGAAGTGGAAATGATTCCTTTTTCCTGAAACTGCCTTTTGCATTTCTTCATTTACCTCTTCAGGAGAATTGAGGCAGATTTCTGACATTTTTTTACTGCAAATTTCGGTGTACGTCCACCCATAGAATTTACATGCTGCAGGGTTCGCATGTTTTATTTCACCACTTACGGGGTCAATTAATAGAATTGCAATTAGTGTGCTTTCGAAAACGGTATCATAGGCCCCCTCAAATTGAGAAATTTGCTCCTTTGATTTAGATTGCAAATTATTCGATCCGCTTAACTTTTCTTTCAAAATGTTAAGTTCTAAATTTAAGTTTTCAAGCTCCGATATGAGTTCGGGCTTTGTTTTGTTTTGATAGTTCATAACTTTTCAAATTGGCTTTTAATGCAAGGCATAAAACTTCGATAGTGTAATTCCAGTAAAGGATATTGCACATGAGTTCCATTATTAATTACATTTTTACTTTGGAACTAATTATGGTGCTTAGCAATTTTACGAAAGTACATGGAATTTATCTGAAAAGCAATATCTCAAGCCGCTAATAATTTTTTACTGTTTTCAATTTCATTATATTCGCGCAATTATGAGCAAAGGACCTGTATCGCAATATATTGAACACCATTACCGTCATTTCAATGCAGCTGCATTAATGGATGCTGCTAAAGGCTATGAAACACATTTAGCCGAAGGAGGCAAGATGATGATAACACTCGCAGGAGCCATGAGTACCGCCGAGTTAGGATTGAGTTTGGCCGAAATGATTCGCCAGGATAAAGTGCAAATCATTAGTTGTACAGGTGCGAACCTGGAAGAAGACATCATGAATTTGGTGGCCCATTCGCATTACAAGCGTGTCCCAAATTATCGCGATTTGAGCCCACAAGAAGAATGGGACTTGCTCGAAAATCATTATAATCGTGTAACTGATACTTGCATCCCTGAAGAAGAGGCATTTCGTAGATTACAAAAGCATATTCACCAACTTTGGGCCGATGCAGAAGCAAAAGGCGAACGCTATTTCCCACATGAGTTCATGTATAAGATGTTGTTGAGTGGCGTTTTAGAGCAATACTATGAAATTGATCCAAAGAATAGCTGGATGCTTGCTGCCGCACAAAAAAATATTCCAATTGTAGTGCCAGGATGGGAGGATAGTACCATGGGTAATATTTTCGCATCTTATGTTATAAAAAATGAGTTGAAAGCGTCTACCGTAAAAAGTGGAATAGAGTATATGGTGTGGCTGGCCGATTGGTACCGTAATAATTCATCGGGCAAAGGGGTGGGATTCTTCCAAGTAGGAGGAGGTATTGCAGGCGATTTTCCAATATGTGTGGTGCCTATGATGTACCAGGATTTGGAATGGCACGATGTTCCTTTCTGGGGTTATTTCTGTCAAGTTAGTGATAGTACCACTTCTTATGGAAGTTATAGTGGGGCGGTGCCAAATGAGAAAATTACCTGGGGTAAACTCGATATCCATACTCCCAAATTTATTGTGGAGAGTGATGCCACCATCGTAGTTCCTTTGATATTTGCCTGGCTCTTAGGCTGGTAAGTTTTGTTTATGGTGCTTTCTTAAACACGTAGTAGAAACAATCGTAGCATAAAGGAGCATCCTCGATATATAAATTTTCATCATCGAAGCGGGTGATATACTGCCCAGCTAAGATATTATCCCTCTTTCTCAAATCGTCGGAAACAAGTCCGTAGGCATCGCTAGACTTGCGTACGCGCCCGTGTTCAATTTGCTTGCTGCTTTTGTATAAAGTATAATTCCCATCGGCAGTAAGCTCAAGCCGGAGGGTATAACCTTCTGTTGAAGGGTTTTTCCCATTACCACCGCCCGAAAATCCCCCACCAGCAAAGAGCCAGTTCCAGGTGCCAACCAAGGTGGAGGCATTTCCCTGGAGTGCATCCTTTTTGCAGGAAAGGAGTCCTGTGAGGGCGAGGGTCAAACCCAGAAGGACTACATTTTTGAATCGGTTCATGGTAATAAAATGGTTAACATTGCGATAAAAATACCTTAAAACTCAATAAGGGCGGTAGTTTTAGAGATTCTACCCCAGCAAATATATCGACTTATGTAGCAGAACCAACAATCTTGAAATTCATCCTTCAATTTTCGCTAAAAATTATTACTTTTGCAATCCTTTTTTAAAACAAGGGAAGAAGTGGAAAAGCTTAAAGCATTCGATATAGAGTTTATGAGACTCAGCGATGGGGATCACGATTTTAGTTTTGATATTGACGATGCCTTTTTTAAAGCCTTTACTCAAGACCGTATCAAAAGTGGCCAACTGACCTGCCAAGTCGCGCTTCATAAGGAAGAAACTTTGCTTCAGTTTCAATTTGAAACGGAAGGTTCTGTAAATACTACTTGCGATCGTTGCTTGAATGAGATTGCTTATCCATTGGAATCATTTGAAACCCT
>CANLPK010000131.1 GCA_947492885.1 Bacteroidota bacterium | reverse complement strand
AATAATATTATTATCGGAAGGCGCAATTCTTGGTTGAAGAAAATATTTATCATCTTGAGGATGACGGTATATGATGCTATCTGTTGAAACGGAGGCTACATAATTCACCCCATGAAGTTCGGTGCCACTGATATACAAGAACCTGCGTTCATTTGAAAAAAAGGTAAAGAAATCGCCATAATAAATTTCTCGGGGACTCAACGAATATGAAGTATCGTATGTATAAAGTATTGCGTTGGTAGGGCCAGCAGAACCATCTAGGATAGCGTTTTCATTCATCTCAAAAACGGTTGACTCATTTCCAAATAAATCATAGAACTCGATACTTTTTGAATTAGGGTAAACCCAGCGACAAGAATTGTCCCAATTGGAAAATCCGAAATTCTTAGATGAGACGCTGCTAATATTGGTTACCCTCCCAATGGCGAGTCCCTTAGAAACATCCTTTATTTCATAGTTATTGCTTGCTTCATTATAGATCACTTCAGTGACTCCTCCATCATTGGCAACCATCATCTTCTTTTGTCCAGGAACATATACAATAGCTCGAATATCGCTATGCATCTCATCATAAAATTGTTTGTATTTAGCTCCATCTACTCGATGCATGTAAACCGATGCGATACTATAGTAGTCGTTACTTATTGTTGAAATAGCAAATGCAGAACAGCCACCT
This sequence comes from Bacteroidota bacterium, assembly GCA_947492885.1. Classification (GTDB taxonomy): domain Bacteria; phylum Bacteroidota; class Bacteroidia; order UKL13-3; family UKL13-3; genus CAINMV01. The sequence continues at coordinate 6,099 of CANLPK010000131.1, read as the reverse complement.
GCATTATGCCATTGAGAGAAACTCCGCATAGCTATAAGTTCCTTTCCTTTTTCGTGGATAAATATTTCGTTGGCACTTGGCGACATTTTAGCAATCCATAATCGAGCAGGTTGCTGATTATCGAATGCTGTTTTGTAAAAACATCCTTCTACATTTAGTGCATCAAAATTGGGAGCAATGGGTTGCCATGTATCACCTTCATTAAAACTCTCAAATAAATGCGGGCCTTGATTTTGCTGATAGCTGCCACTAAGCACCCAATGGGTATTACGGGTGGGATCTAAATCCAGATCATGCAAAAACATTCCAGGATAGTATGCTTTTTGAAACCAATCGGCACCACTGTTATGTGAAGTATAAATATGCGTATGATAAAGAATAGGAGATGCCTCTTCGATTACCGCAAGCACCAATGTTTTACCATCGATCGAATAAGCCAGCTTTGCTACACATTTTGTTTTTTCATTCCAGAAGGCAGTATTGTCCTTTATAATATCACCTTCATGAAAGACTTGATTGGGAATTAAGTCCCATTTAATTTTATTATTCTTTTTTAAATTTCCTTCAAAAATTCCTTTGCCTTTAGGCAACCCAAACAAATCCTTGTTTCGTGATTGACGGATTTTTGGCAATCCTGTACCGATAAGAATTCGGTTTCTGTTTTTGGGGTTGATAGCAAAATCACCAATAGATGTTTCGGGAAGAAAATCGGTATTGAGTAATACCCAATCATTGCCGTTACCAGAAGGTGATAGCCATAAACCAGAGCTTACTCCTGTGGCATATAAACGAGTATTTTTGGGGGATGCGTATTGTGGTTCAAATTTCAAATCCCAAATTACACCAATGCCATATTGATATAAATCGCCTGCACCTGGCCCGTATATTTTAGCAGGGTCGTTGATGCCAATCTGTTTCCAGCCTTGCGTTTGCGCATGGCCTAACAAAATCATCATCAACCCAAAACCAAGAAACAATCTACGCATGGGTACCCCAATTTTCGGAATTAGTCATTTCATAATCTCCTTTATAGCGATCGGGTACCTTCCCTAAATTAAATGAGTTGAATGATACCGAAGGATAAATTTCTTCTAGCGTCTTTACTTCACTAACCCATACCCTTCTTGAAATATCATCTCTTCGAAGTTTATTGGGTGAATCAACACCAGAAGCAGCGAGCAATTCTACAAAGGCAGCCACAGTATTTTTCTGATAATTGGCTACTCTTTGTTTCTTATCATCTACATCCAAACCAATCATGAGCGCTGGATCTTGCGTTGCCACTCCTGTAGGGCAACGATTGGTATTACATTCTAATGCTTGAATACAACCCAGTGCCATCATCATGGCGCGTGCACTATTGCAGGTATCGGCACCCAATGCCATGGCTCTAACAATATGAAATGAGGAGAGAATTTTTCCTGAGCAAATAATTTTTATTTTATCTCGAATACCGAATCCGTTTAGCATGTCGTGTACAAATGCTAAGCCATCGAGGAGTGGCATACCCACAGCATTCGAAAATTCGGGTGGGGCAGCTCCAGTGCCTCCTTCTCCCCCATCAACAGTAATAAAATCGGGATATACATTGGATTTTATCATGGCCTTGCATACCGACATGAACTCGGCTTTCTTGCCAATGCATAATTTAAAGCCTACCGGTTTTCCTTCACTCAAATTGCGAAGGCGTTTTATGAATTGCATCATCTCCATTGGATTAGAGAATGCAGTATGAAAGGTAGGCGAATGAACTGTTGTTCCTGGCTTAACGTTTCGTATTGCAGCAATTTCCGGAGTGTTTTTAGCCGCAGGTAAAATACCACCATGTCCAGGTTTTGCGCCCTGACTCAGTTTAATTTCTATCATCTTTACTTGGGGCAGCAAAGCATTCTTGAGGAAATTTTCTTCAGAAAAACATCCATCAAAATCGCGACAACCAAAATAGCCTGTACCAATTTGCCAAATGATATCTCCACCTTGTGTAAGATGGTGTGGACTGATACCGCCTTCTCCTGTATTCTGCGCAAAGTTTCCTAAACGTGCGCCACCGTTCAAGGCCAAAACTGCATTGGTACTCAATGAGCCAAAGCTCATGGCCGATACATTTAAGATGCTTGCCTGATATGGCTTTTTACAATCGGTGCCACCAATTAAAACCCTTGGATCATGATTCATTTTCGATGGGTTCGTTGGACTTATACTATGTCCTAACCATTCATACCCTTCGGCGTATACATCGAGTTGTGTTCCAAAGGGAGTAGAATCAAGATCTTTCTTTGCCCTTTGATAAATTGTGCTTCTTTCATTCCTATTGATAGGCCGTCCATCATTATCGCTTTCTACAAAATACTGATAAATTTTAGGACGTAAATCTTCCATCACATAGCGTAGGCGTCCTAAGATGGGGAAGTTTCTTTTGATGGCATGGCGCTTCTGAAACATATCATAGATTCCCATAATAGCTAATGGGAAACTGATAAGTAGTATCCATAAGAATCCGCGATGAACAATAATAGAAAGTAATAAAATTGCCAGATGAAAAACAATGATTAAGGTGATGAATTTTTTACGCATTGGTTTTAATGTTTCTGAGTGAATTCAATTTGGTGCAAGGTATCATTACTAAGATAATTTGCCGAGCCAATAAAACAAAGATATAGAACTATGATTAGGAAGCCATTTTTCTTTGCCATGGTATAATCAGTTTTAGAAATACTTATGACCATGAAATAGATTAGTATTTGAGCTGGGAGGAAGAAGCGCACCTCTAAAGCTGTTGGAACAACCGCGGCAATAAGAAATCCAACCATACCAATAAATAATAAGTTGCGTTTCTCCATCGACTTCCATCTTAATAAAAGTACCGTAAGGCCTAAAAAAATTATAGTATAATTCAATAGCCTGAGAACAATGCTCCGTTGGTAAATATCACCTGTGAGATATGCTTTAGGAGTGGTGATATCAAATCCGTTGAAGATTTTTTTTAAATACACCTTAAAAATAATAGGGTGATGAAACACAAAATCTAAATATTCGGAGGTGCTTATAAAATCTTTATTGCCATGAATTCCGCTCAGATTCACACCCGAAGGATCCAAGTATTTGACTTCGGGGGTAGGATATATTGTATCGATATTTGTTTCATACTTCTGAATACTTAGTCCCCAATTTAGTTGCATCAGCAATAAACTTTTACCGCCAGTTGCTTGTGAAGCCTGGGTTGGAACAAACCATGTATAAGAGTTGAAATTATTATGGTTTATAAACCATTGAGGGGCTACCATGAGTAAAAAACCAATAAAAGCAATTATCGTCACTTTGATTTTATTGGCAATTCCATCAACCGAAATGACTAAATAAGTAATATAGAATGGAATACACAAGATATACACCAAACGCATATTGATTGAGGCATACAAGCAGATTCCAGAGAGAATGAAAAAGATCCATTTTTTTTCGAGCAGTAGAAAAAATGAAGTAAATAATAAAATCATTCCCAACATATCCGATAATGGAAGTGTAAAATATTCCCACCAAAAAATCAGAAGGAGCATGCCCAGGATGACATGTCGAACCGATTGGAGTTCTTTTCCTAGAAAAGCTTTATATGCGTAAGGCAATAGCCAAGAAAAACTCACTGAATAAATTGCAATTAAATAAACCCTACAAGTTAGAATTTCATTCCAATAGAACACCTGTGAAATTTTTAATGATGGATATAAGAATATTGAAAAGAGTACCCCTCTAAGTGCTTCCTTGAAATTCAATAAACTAAATACACCATCTGAGTCTAATGAATGGGTTAGTTCCCAATACAGTCGGCAATCGTAACGAAATGCAAGTACAGGATTTAGGATAGTTAAAATTAATAATACGATTCCAAAAATCAACCCATTTATAAGCTTAAAATAAGAATGATAGATAGAATTTATTTTCATGATAAAGCATCAAAGAAGCAATCAAAATATTATTACTAGTAGCAATGCTATGTAATAAGGATAAGTCGCACTGACAATGCGAATATATTTATTAGAAAGCTAAAAGGCCAATTATAAAGCAATTAATATTCGTTACTCAATAGAGAAAGTACAGCATTGAGTTCTAATACCCTTTCCTTGTTATGAATCAATTCATAGGAGTAAATTAAATTTCGGCAACATCTTTTGATGATTTCAATATTGGTACAAGGTTCTAGAAATTCCTCTCCAGGTTGCAAGCCTAATGAATTAATGTATTGACGTACATGTTCATGACTATATATTGCTCCATTATTGAAGGCATTAATATAAAAAAGCACATCGGTATCTTCCCTTAAAGTTTCGCTACCATCCACATAAGCCAACATAAAATGCTGGGGTACATTAATTCCTTTTACTGGAATTTCAAGCATTTCGGCAATAATCATATAGATGATACTAAGCGTTATTGGATTCCCAGTTTTACGCATCAATACCATGTTAAGATAGGAGTTATCAGGATGATGATAAAAATCGGTATTAGGCTTCAGTTCAAAAACAGTAAACAGTATATGATTAATAATTTTAACTTTTTCGAAAGACGTTAGGTCATAATGCAGTTCGAGCCATACTTTCAACTTCAGTTCCCGTAATTGCTGTAATACATTTTCGGCATCCATATCAGGATAGCCAATTTTATTTAGCAACAAAATTCCATCAAGAAGCGAAGGTTCCTCAGTTGATTTCCAGGTCTCAAATGACTTCAGTAATGTTTGTAGTCGGATTTTACGAATGAGTTCGTCAATCTTTTCATATTGCGTTTGATCCATATTGAACAATTCCTGTTCAAGCAATGGAAGGGCTTCTTCTCCCCAATAAAGCAAGCGTTCAGATACATTTTCTGCCACTTCAACATCTTCATCATCGAGCAAAGCAATCAAAGCATGTACTTCGTTTTGACTTATCATAGAACAAATATAATCTAATGCATAGGCTAAATTTTCATTTGTTGAAAATCCATTTTATTGAGCGCGCTAAAGAATATACGTTTTATGAGTAGGCCACAAAATAAGCTTTGTAAATGGTTACAAGCCTATTCGATTACTTCAATTTGTCCTTGAAATATTTCTCCAATTTATCCAATTTCGGATTGATAACGATTCGGCAATAACCATACTCTTGGTTATTATTATAAAAATTCTGGTGATAATCTTCGGCCGAATAGAAAATGCTAAAAGGGGTAACTTCGGTTACAATTGGGGCATCGAATACCTGTTCTTTATTCATTTCAGCAATTACATTTTGAGCAATTTGTTCCTGTTCAGGAGTATGAAAGAATATGCCCGAACGATACTGCGTTCCATGATCATTTCCTTGTTGATTCACGGTTGTAGGGTCGTGTGTCTTGAAAAACACATGCAATAATTCGGTAACTGAGATTACGGCTGGATCGAAAATCACTTGTATTGCTTCTGCATGACCTGTGGTACCTGTGCACACTTGCTTATACGTAGGATTTTCAATATCCCCTCCTGTATAGCCAGAGAAAACAGTATCAACTCCCTTAAGACGTTGAAACACTGCTTCGGTACACCAAAAACATCCTGCGGCAAGGGTGATGGTATCTAATTTACTATTGTTGGAATTCATATTGTGGTTAAACTTTGAGTTAGCATTTTTCTTAATAGGTTGTGCGCAAGAACTTATAACGATTGATAAGATGCAAATAAAGGTGAATAATTTGGTTTGAAACATCATGGTGTTATACTTAAAACAAAGATACATACGTTATAGTTTTGAAAAAGGTTTTATATTTACCGCCAATGAGAAGTTTTGTTTCTAGGTTGCGTTTCGAATTGTTGATTATGGCATTAGTATTTGCTAATTGTATTAATGCGCAAATAGACGCCCCCCATGTAAACTTTGAAGTATCGCATTCAAGCTTAGGGAAGGTTTCCAATGCGGGCACCTTGGTTTCTCTATTTACCTTTAAAAATACTGGCAATGCTGTTTTATACATTTTGCGTACCGATCATGAAAAAGGGGTAAGTGTTTCCTTACCTCAATATGGCATTCAGCCCAATGATACCGGCTCCATCATTGTATATTATACTCCCGACAGAAAAGGAAAATTCAATGAGAA
>CANLPK010000130.1 GCA_947492885.1 Bacteroidota bacterium | reverse complement strand
ATAATCATTTTGAAGAGGGTGGTTTTACCAGCACCATTGGGACCGATTACTCCCACGATACCTGCCTTTGGTAAAGTGAAACTGAAATTTTCAAATAAAATTTTATGCCCAAATGCTTTGCTTACCCCATTGGCTTCAATTACCACATCTCCCAAACGAGGACCTGATGGAATAAACAATTCTAATTTATCTTCTTTCTCTTTCGACTCTTCACTCATCATTTTATCATAAGCACCCAAACGCGCTTTCGATTTGGCTTGACGTCCTTTCGCTCCCTGGCGTACCCAGTCTAATTCTCGCACCAATGCTTTTTGGCGTTTGCTTTCTTGCTTCTCTTCCTGAGCCAATCGGTTGCTCTTTTGCTCTAGCCAGCTACTATAGTTTCCTTCCCATGGAATACCTTCTCCACGATCTAATTCTAATATCCAGCCCGCTACATTATCCAAGAAATAACGATCATGCGTTACAGCAATAACGGTTCCTGGGAAATTTTGTAAGAAGGTTTCGAGCCATGCAACACTCTCGGCATCGAGGTGATTCGTAGGCTCATCGAGTAATAAAATATCTGGTTCGCTTAAAAGTAAGCGGCACAAGGCCACGCGGCGTTTCTCACCACCACTCAGTACACTACAAAGTTTATCACTCTCAGGGCAGCGAAGTGCATCCATGGCTACTTCCAGGCGGTTATCGAGTTCCCATGCATTGGATGCATCGAGCTCATCTTGCAGGCGGCTTTGACGATCGAGCAATTTATTCATTTGATCATCATCCATGGGCTCACCCAGTTTCATACATACATCATCAAACTCTTGCAGTTTATCAACCAATGGCTTCACCCCTTCTTTCACTACTTCCATCACCGTTTTGGTAGGATCGAGTTGTGGCTCCTGACTCAAATGCCCTATTTTATAGTTTCCCTTAAACGCAATTTCACCTTGGTAGTCTTTGTCTTCACCCGCGATAATGCGCAATAGGCTTGACTTTCCACTACCATTCAATCCGAGTACACCAATTTTTGCCCCGTAATAAAAACTAAGGTAAATATTCTTTAAAACTTGCTTTTGAGGTGGGTAGGTTTTACTTACCCCAGCCATCGAGAAAATTATTTGTCTGTCCATATGATAATTGAGACGCGAAGATACAAAAGATAGGCAAGTAGGAATAATATCGAATTGTCTCGATTTGAAACAGACTTCAAAACGAATCGGTTAAACAATCAAACTAAGGCTATTAACGCTTATAGAACAGCCATTTACCTACTTCTTTCCAGCTTGCTTTTTTGCCATACATTAAAATTCCGGTGCGGTAAATACGGGCAGCAACCCATACCGTTCCTATGAATGAAATAATGAGGATGCCCATCGATAGCAATATTTGCCAGTAGTTATTGCTCTCCAAAAATGGAATACGCGCCATCATCGCCACGGGTGAGGAGAATGGAATCATGGATATCCAAAATAATAACGAACCATTGGGGTCGGTGCTAATGAGCGATTGGGTGAGGATAAATGAGAAAACCAGGGGCAAGGAAATAGGCAAAGTAAATTGTTGCAGTTCTGTTTCGCTATCTACAGCCGAGCCTACTGCTGCGAAGAGAGAGGCATAAAAGAGGTATCCAAAAATAAAATAAAAGAAGAAAGCAAATCCCATGATTCCCAAATTAAGTGAAGCGAGCATTTGCAACATTTTAAATTTGCCACCACCTTGTTGAGCTTGTTCCATCATTTGCTGTGAGGTGCCATCGAGGTGCATTTGTGATCCCAGTAAATTCGAAACGAAACCCATGGCAACACTCGATAAAATGACCCAAAGGGCCATCTGAGTGAGGGCAACCAGGGCAATGCCCAAAATTTTTCCCATCATCAATTCGAAAGGTTTCACCGAGGAGATGATGACCTCCACAATACGATTTGCTTTCTCTTCCAATACACCACGCATTACTTGTGAACCGTAAATAAAGATGAAAAAATAAATCAGAATGCTGCCTGCGAAACCCAGTCCTGTGGCCGCTCCTGCGCTGCTATCTTTGAGTTCGCCATGGCTCCATTTTTTTGCGTTTAAGGTTACATCAATGCGTGCATGATCGAGTTGTTGCTTGCTAATATTTAATTGATTCAAATTATTCAGATAAAGCAAATCAGAAATAGTGCGTTCGATATTCCCTTGATCATTCAGGCTCAAAGATTCTTTGGTGAGAATTTCCGCCTTGAATTCTGATGAAGCAGTATCGGGAGCATTTAGAATTAAACAGGCATCAAAGCCATCATCGATAAAATTATAATCGGTTCGATAGGCTTCCGGTTTATACGTGAATTTTACATGATCGCTATTTTTAAGATTACCCGTAAAGTAACCTGAGTTATCGAAAACACAAATTTGCTTATCACTTTGGGTGTTTTGCTGACTGTAAATGATATAAAAAATAACCCCATAGAATAAGGCAATCAGGATGGGTGTCAAAAAGGTCATTACCAGAAACGAGCGTTTCTTAACGCGAGAAATATATTCCCTTTGCAGAACTAACCGAATACGTTTGAACATGAATCGTTGTTGTTTATCTTTGATGCAAAAATAAGCCTAAACGCATGTCATTTGAAAAAGCTTTTAACACCTTACAAACGAATACTGATCAAATTTGGAAAAACTTCGACAGATACGATGGTCAAACATTGAATTTATCGCCTGCCCCAGGCAAGTGGAGTGCGTTACAGCATTTGGTTCATATCAATAAGGCCGAACGTAGTTTTGTGATTCTTTTGTCGAAGGCATTGCGGAGCAACCAGCCATTAAATGGCTCACCTATGAAGACCATTTTTAGGAGCTTCCTTTTCAAAGCCTATCTCAATTTTGGAGTGAAATTAAAATCACCCAAGGTAATAGAACCAGCCATCGAAAACTTTGAATTAATGGAATTGAAGAAAGACTTTGAGAAAACGCGTCAACAATTAAAACAGTTATTTGAAAGTGTAACGCCCGAACAGTGGCCCTTATTCTGGGTAAACCATATCTACCTGAAAGAGCTGAGGGTAAAAGATTTGCTGGAGTTTATGACCTTCCATCAAAATCATCATTTCAAATTGGTGAAACGCTATTTGAGATAAATACTATATCGCATATTTTGCGACGATTGCCTCCGCGGCACGAGCCGAAGCACCACTTGAACCCAAGGCAGCTATCAATTCAACATAATCTTTCAAGATTACATCTCTGCGAGTAGTTAAGATACTTTTCAACTCCTCCCCTAACCGTTTCGCATTCATCTCATTTTGGATTAATTCGGTAACACAAGCACGATCTAAAATTAAATTTACCAAACTGATATACTTGATTTTTACCAGTTGCTTGGCAATGGTATATGATATTGCATTGGCCTTATAACATACTACTTGAGGCACATTGAAGAGGGCTGTTTCTAGGGTGGCGGTACCACTGGTAACCAATGCTGCGGTGGCTTTTTGAAGCAATGCATACGTATTGTTCTTTACCATCGTAACTTTCATTTCACCCATAATTTCCTGATACAATTCATCAGGTTGCGAAGGTGCTTGTGCAATCACAAATTCATATTCGGGGAATTGTGGAATCACCTCGAGCATCACCGGAAGCATGGCTTTTATTTCTTGTTTCCTGCTGCCCGGCAATAGTGCAATCACAGGCTTCTCAAAATGCAAATTACTTGCAGGGATATGATCCACCGCATCTAATAAAGGATGGCCTACAAATGTTACATCGTAATTCCATTTATCATAGAATGGTTTTTCGAAAGGCAGTATCACCAGCATCAAATCAACACATTGTTTGATTTTATGGATACGGCTTTCTTTCCAGGCCCATACTTGTGGTGAGATATAATATACCACAGGAATTCCTTGCTTCTTTGCCCACTGCGCTATTCTTAAATTAAATCCAGGGTAATCGATTAAAATTAATACATCGGGTTTGTTATCTAAAATATCTTGTTTGCAAAAAAACAAGTTGTTCATGATGGTGCGAATATTCATCAGCACTTCTGCAAAACCCATGAAAGCTAACTCTCGGTAATGCTTTACCAGAGAGGCTCCGGCGGCTTGCATCGCATCCCCGCCCCAGCAAGTAAATTCTGGATTCGCATCTTTTAATTTTAGTTGCTTGATGAGATTACTTCCATGTAAATCTCCACTAGCCTCCCCGGCGATGATATAGTATTTCATAACTTAAAACATTAATCCTTCAGCACAAACAATTTATAATAAAAGAAAACCAAGCCCAATAGAATTGTTATAAGAACCAATCCACGAGAAGTTTTATCCAAGTTGTATTTGGTATAGAAAAGCACCGGTAAAAAGTTGGCGCCTACACAAAGTATCAATAAAAAGGGCGTTGAAATCATGTGATGAATCAACGCTTTGATAGCGAGAGCTAAACCGAAAAAAGCAGCGGGAACAACTAAGCCCACCAAGACTCCAAACCAATCGTTGTCAATTTTTAGCTTGTCCATTTTTGCAATTTTTTTATTTCTTGATGCGCAGTTAAATCGAATTGTACGGGTACTACCGATACATATCCATTCTTCAATGCCCATTCATCTGTATCTTTCCCTTTATCGAAATTGTCAAAGTCGCCTTTCAGCCAAAAATATTTTCTGCCATTCGGGTCAACTCTCTCATCGAAGGCCTCTTTCCATTTGGCATTCGCTTGTCGGCATATTTTATATCCCTTCACCTTTTCAATAGGCAGCTTTGGAATATTGATATTGAGTAATGTTCCTTTACTCATCCCATGTTTTAGGATGCGTTGAATGGTCCATTGTACCACTTCTCTCGAAAAAGTAAAATCGGCTTCGTAGCTATAATCGAGCAATGAAAATCCCACAGAAGGAATGCCTTCGATGGCACCTTCCACTGCGGCACTCATGGTACCCGAATAAATTACATTGATGCTGCTATTGCTTCCATGATTGATTCCACTCAGCAGGATATCGGGCTTGCGGTGCATTATTTTATCTACGGCAATTTTCACACAATCAACAGGGGTTCCGCTGCATTGATACGCAGTATGTTCAGGATAAATTTTCACCTTATCAATACGCAATGGTTTTGAAATGGTGATGGCGTGTCCCATGCCACTTTGAGGGCTATCGGGACCTACAATTACGAGGTCGCCGTAAGGGGCTGCTGCTTCAATTAAATTTTTAATGCCTGGTGCACTGATACCGTCGTCGTTGGTAATTAGAATTAAGGGGCGGGTCGATTTTTTGGTCATGACTACGGCAAAAATACACAAATACAAAAGACAGGGGGAGAATCTTCGTCAGTAATGCAATGAATTACTCAGATTAAGGATGGTGAATGAATTGTGCATTCTCTGTTTTGTTAAAGGAAGTACGATTATCAAATTATCTTATCTTTGCCGCATGAAATTTGGAGTAGTAGTATTTCCCGGTAGCAACTGCGATGAAGATCTTATTCATTGCCTAGAACAAACCACACAACAAGAAGTAGTAAGGCTTTGGCATAAAGACCACGATTTACAAGGTTGTGATATGATTTTTTTGCCTGGTGGCTTCAGTTATGGCGATTACCTAAGAAGTGGTGCCATTGCTCGTTTTAGCCCTATCATGCAAAATGTCATTGCCTTTGCCAATAATGGTGGTTTTGTAATGGGAATTTGCAACGGGTTCCAAATTTTATGTGAGGCAGGATTACTTCCAGGCGCACTGATTCGTAATACCAATATGAAGTTTACTTGTGATAATGTGTATTTGAAAACCACTTCAGTAAATAGTTTGGTAACGAATTCACTTGATACCAATCAGGCATTGAAAATCCCTATTGCACATGGGGAAGGAAGATATTATGCTGATGAGGCGACCCTCAAAACATTGAACGATAACGATCAAATCCTCTTCAAATATTGCGATGCAGCAGGGAATATCACTCCTGAATCAAACCCCAATGGATCGCTTCAGAATATTGCTGGTGTTACCAATAGTACCCGAAATGTATTTGGAATGATGCCACATCCTGAGCGCGCTGCGAGCATGGAGGTGTTTAATACCGATGGTTTGGGATTGTTTGAAAGTATTATGAAGTCGGCCAAGATGCCTGCTTAACGAAACGATTCGAATCCTTTCTTCACCAACATTTCATATTCTCCAATAATCTCATCCATAATTTCCTGAACCGATTTTATGCTATGAATGGTGGCAGATATTTGTCCGATTTCCAGTTCACCGGCCTCCATATCCCCTTCAAACATGCCGTGTTTCGCGCGGGCATGGCCCAATAGTTTTTTAAGTTCTTCCTCATTGGCACACGCAGCTTCAGCGGCCTTCACTTCTTCATAAAACTTATTTTTTAGCAATCTAACGGGTGCTAATTTTTTTAGCATGAGCTGGGTATCTCCATCTTTGGCTTGCAAAATCGCTTGTTTAAAATTATCGTGAGCACTCGATTCTATGCTGGCTGCAAAACGGCTGCCTACCTGAACACCTTGCGCACCCAATGACATAGCAGCTAGCATGGCAGCTCCTGAGCCAATGCCACCTGCTGCAATGATGGGTACAGCAATTTTTTCACGAAGCAAGGGTATCAAGCAAAGGGTGGTGGTTTCTTCGCGGCCATTATGACCTCCCGCCTCAAAACCCTCTCCTACAATCGCATCTACACCCGCTTCCTGCGCTTTGAGTGCGAACTTTAAATTGCTCACCACATGCACCACCGTGATATTTTGATCCTTCAAAATTTTCGTCCAGGTGGCAGGATTCCCCGCCGAGGTGAATACAATTTTTACCCCTTCTTCAATAATTATTTGAATGATTTTATCGATATCGGGATAGAGTAATGGCACATTAACGCCAAAAGGCAAACT
>CANLPK010000129.1 GCA_947492885.1 Bacteroidota bacterium | reverse complement strand
TACTACATGAATCAATGCATCGGCTTCACGCACCTCGTCGAGGGTACTTTTAAAACACTCAATGAGTTGATGTGGGAGCTTGCGAATGAACCCAACAGTATCGGCTAAGAGGAATGGGGTTGTTTTCAAAACTACTTTCCGCACGGTACTATCAAGCGTACTGAAGAGTTTGTTTTCGGCTAAAATTTCCGCCTTACTCAAAACGTTCATGATGGTTGATTTACCAACATTGGTATAACCCACCAAAGTTAAGCGGGGCTTGTCTTCCCGGTCCTTGCGCTTGATGGTGTTTTGACGGTCGATATTTCTTAATTCTTCTTTGAGAAGTGCAATTCTATTATTGATTACACGACGGTCGGTTTCAATTTCCTTCTCACCAGCACCTTTCATTCCAATGCCTCCTTTCTGGCGGCTCAAATGCGTCCAGAGGTTGGTAAGGCGGGGTAATAAATACTGATATTGAGCTAGCTCTACTTGTGTTTTTGCTTGGGCTGAACGTGCATTATGAGCGAAGATGTCAAGGATCAATCGGCTTCTATCGATAACCTTCACCTTCATATCATTCTTATCGGGATTAAATTCGTTTTCGATATTGCGCGTTTGTGCAGGCGAAAGTTCATCATCGAAAATTACCATGTCGATGGCGTGTTCTGCAACATAATCGGCAAGTTCTTTTAGCTTGCCTTTCCCAACATAGGTGCCTTGTTCGATATGATCAAGGCGTTGAATAAAGCGCTTTTGAGTAACAGCTCCGGCGGTTTTTGCCAAGAATTCCAGCTCATCTAAAAAAATATGAAGTTGTTCTTCCTTATCAAATTTATTTCCAACAGAAACAAGAATTGCAGATTCGGGTTTTGGGCGGGTATCGTGAAGTTTTTCTCTAGCCATGGTTTAATATTCAAATCGTCCCCACTCACTTTCAATGGTGAGTTTTTTTATCTCACTCGCTTCTACTTTACCAATGATTTGCGCTTCTATTGAAAATTCCGAGGCAATTTTTATGAGTGATGCTGCGGTATCGACATCGGTATAGATTTCTAATCGGTGCCCCATATTAAAAGTAGTATACATTTCCCTCCAGTGGGTATTGCTTTGTTCTTGTATCGTTTTGAAAAGAATGGGTGTGGGCAATAAATTATTTTTTATGATATGGAGATTATCGATGAAGTGTAAAATTTTTGTTTGTCCACCGCCACTACAATGCACCATACCATCAATATCCTGACGGTGATGTTTAAGGATTTCTTTTACCAATGGGGCATAAGTGCGGGTAGGAGAGAGTACCATCTTCCCCGCGTTTAATGAAATACCTTCAATTGCATCCGTAAGCAATAGCTTTCCAGTATAGGCTACTTCATCGATGGCGGCATCATAGGTTTCGGGGTACTTTGATTTGTATATTGGGCTAAATACATCGTGACGAGCGCTGGTAAGTCCATTGCTACCCATTCCACTATTGTATTCCTTTTCATAGGTTGCTTGTCCGCAACTGGCGAATCCAACAATAACATTTCCTGGTTTGATATTGGCGTTGTCGATGATATCAATTTTCTCGGCGCGAGCGGTTATGGTGCTATCCACGATAACGGTACGAACGAGGTCGCCTACATCAGCTGTTTCACCGCCAGTATGATGAATTTGAATGCCAAATTCTTTGAGGGTATCAATGAATTCGTGTGCCCCATTGATGAGTGCAGATAATACATCGGCAGGAATTAATTTCTTGTTTCTTCCAATGGTTGATGAGAGTAGGAATGAATCGGTAACGCCTACGCATATTAGATCGTCGATATTCATGACGATGGCATCGATGGCAATATTTTTCCATACGCTCAGATCGCCTGTTTCACGCCAGTAGGTATAGGCAAGACTACTTTTGGTACCAGCACCATCGGCATGCATAATATTGCAGTAATTTTCATCGCCTCCCAAATAGTCGGGCACAATTTTACAGAATGCCTTTGGGAATAGGCCTTTATCAAGATTTTTTATAGCGGCATGAACTTCTTCTTTTTGTGAAGAGACTCCGCGAAGCGCGTATTTATCGGTCATTTCAGGGTGCAAATTAAGGTCAAATGGGGCGAACTAAAAAACAATAGGAGGGTGATCGTCTAAATAAGCAGGAATCAGGAAACAAAAAAACCTTGCTCAAATTAATGAACAAGGTTTTATGCGTTATAATTCACTTTTAAATTTCCGTCTTCCTCCGTCTATTTTTTTTGATGTACTTATTAGGTACAATAATTTCTTGGTGATGGTTACGCCATTGGAATAACCGATACGTATGATTTATCCTTGGCTTTCTTTTGGAATTTTACAACTCCATCAACCAATGCATATAACGTATGATCTTTTCCAATACCTACACCAACACTTGGATGGTGCTTGGTACCACGTTGACGAACGATGATATTACCAGCAATAATTGCTTGTCCGCCGTATATTTTTACACCAAGGCGTTTGCTATGTGATTCGCGACCATTCTTTACGGAACCGACCCCTTTTTTATGTGCCATGTTTACTTATTATTTAATTAGGTTTAAGATTTAAGCTAAGATATCAATAATTTTTATTTTGCTGAATTGCTGGCGATGACCTTTCATGAGGCGATAGCCTTTTCGGCGCTTTTTCTTAAAAACGATTACTTTATCGCCTTTAACTAAGCTCTCAACAATGGTAGCAGTAACTTTCGCTCCGCTTACATTTGGGGTGCCAACACTTACACTACCCTCATTATTGACTAATAATACATCGCTAAATTCTAGGTTAGCGCCCTCTCCGTTAGATAGATGGTGAACGTAGAGTGTTTGGTTCTTCGTTACTTTGAATTGTTGACCAGCTATGGTTACTATTGCAAACATTTTATTTGGTTCCCTATTTTTTTTGGGACGGCAAAGGTAACAAAAAGAATCTTATTCCAAAAACTTTTTCAGATCATTATCATTTGGAGTCCGAATCTTAATGAATTGGGTGCTTAGCATCAAAAACGCAGATAAATTGATAGTAAACATAAGACATTCAATCTATTGCTAAGTAAAGAGATATCCGATATTGATTTGCAAGCAATTACATATTCCTTCGGTACTGCCCTCCAACTGAATAAAGTGCTTTCGATATTTGACCGAGGGAGCAAACTTTACTGGCATCCATCAACACTTCAAAAATATTTTCGTTGGCAATGGCTGTTTGTTGAAGCTTAAGAAGTAAGGCAGGAGCGTCTTCTTCATTTCTTTGCTGAAATGCCTTCAGCGCTGTAATCTGATATTGCTTTTCTTCTTCTGTACTGCGAATCACCTCCAATGGCACTACTGTTGGTGATCCTTTACTACTTAGGAAAGTATTCACACCAATAATTGGGAAATCGCCATTATGTTTCAAAGTTTCGTAATACAAACTTTCCTCTTGAATCTTATTTCGTTGATACATCGTTTCCATTGCACCTAGTACACCACCACGCTCATTAATACGCATGAACTCAGTATAAACGGCATCTTCCACGAGGTCGGTCATCTCTTCAATAATGAAACTACCTTGTATTGGGTTTTCATTTTTTGTCAATCCTAATTCGCGATTGATGATTAACTGAATAGCCATTGCGCGGCGCACACTTTCTTCGGTAGGGGTTGTAATGGCCTCATCATAGGCGTTGGTATGAAGGCTATTACAGTTATCATATATTGCATACAATGCCTGCAAGGTGGTACGAATATCGTTGAAGTCAATTTCTTGTGCATGAAGGCTTCGTCCGCTCGTTTGGATATGATATTTAAGCATCTGACTGCGCTCATTGCCTTGATATTTGTGCTTGATGGCCTTGGCCCAGATTCTACGTGCTACCCTGCCAATGACAGCATATTCAGGGTCGATTCCATTACTGAAAAAGAAGGAGAGGTTAGGAGCAAAGTCGTCGATATGCATTCCTCTGCTCAAATAATATTCAACGTATGTGAATCCATTGGAGAGGGTTAGCGCCAATTGTGTGATAGGATTAGCACCTGCTTCAGCAATATGATAGCCACTAATACTCACACTATAGAAATTGCGTACTTTATTAAGAATAAAAAAGTGTTGAATATCGCCCATTAAGCGCAAGGCAAACTCTGTTGAAAAGATACAAGTATTTTGTGCCTGATCTTCTTTCAAGATGTCGGCTTGCACGGTTCCACGCACCATGGCGATGGCTTCAGTCTTTATTTTTTGATACACATCCGCTGGAAGCACTTGATCGCCGGTAACGCCCAATAGCATTAATCCAAGACCATCGTTTCCTGCCGGTAGTTCGCCTTGGTAAGTGGGGCGCTGCATCTTTTTTTGAAGGTAGATGGCATTAATTTTAGCGTCTATTTCTTTCTCTAATCCGTTTGCTTTAATATATTTTTCGCATTGCTGATCGATAGCAGCATTCATGAAAAAACCTAATAACATGGCTGCAGGGCCATTAATAGTCATACTCACCGAGGTAGATGGGCTGCATAAATCGAAGCCGCTATATAATTTTTTTGCATCGTCGAGAGTTGCAATACTTACACCGCTATTCCCAATTTTACCATAGATATCGGGGCGGGTATGTGGGTCTTCTCCATAAAGAGTAACACTATCAAAGGCAGTACTCAGTCGTTTGGCAGGTTGCCCGAGGCTCACATAGTGAAATCTTTTGTTGGTACGCTCAGGTCCGCCTTCTCCTGCAAACATGCGGGTAGGGTCTTCCCCTTCACGCTTGAAGGGGTAGATTCCAGCGGTATACGGAAATTCGCCTGGAACATTTTCCTGTAATTGCCAATGAAGCAAATCGCCCCATGCCTGATAGCGTGGGGTACTAATTTTTGGAATTTTCGAATGACTTAAGCTTTCGGTATGAGTTTGTATTTTGATGGTTTTATTACGCACTGTAAAGTTATATTCATCATCTTTATATAACTTCTCCTTTGCTTGCCAATTGTCAATCAGGTCGCGGCATTCGGGAGAAAGTTGTTTTTCCAGTGCGGTAATTTTTTCGTGAATCTTTTGCATGCAGTTATACTTATTTTTCCTTACTCAAAATTTCTAAGGTGCCTTTTAGTTGATATAGTTTTTGTGCGGTATCACTTTGTTTCTTTGCCCATTCGTCGTAGCGTTTGTTATTCTCAACAATTTCTGCGAGGTAACGAACACGCTCTGGAGGTATCACAAATATTTTCTTGCTTTGCTCGGTAGTAAGTTGTGCTGTACTTTCGAGTGGTGCTTTTGTTTTAGCCACAATTGTATCCATTACCGCCTTATACAAATTATTCATGCCGGGGTCGTTGAACTGAGATGCGATGGTAGCATATACAGGCAGGCTTTCGTCGGTGGCTTCAAATAAATTATGATTTCGTTTGTACTGTTTGCGTACATCGCGAATCGCATCTAGGCTTCCTTTTTTATCAAACTTATTAATGGCAACCAGGTCGGCAAAGTCGAGCATATCGATTTTCTCTAATTGAGAGGCGGCTCCATATTCGCTGGTCATCACATATAAACTCACGTCGCAGTGTTCGGTAATTTCTGTATCACTTTGACCAATGCCACTCGTTTCTACGATAATCATATCAAAATCGGCCGATTTACAAATGTCGATGCTCTCTTGCACGTATTTACTCAGGGCCAGATTGGCTTGTCGGGTGGCCAATGAACGCATATATACTCTGTTATTGTCGATGCTATTCATTCGAATGCGATCGCCAAGTAAGGCACCACCTGTCTTTCTTTTACTCGGGTCGACAGAGATGATGGCTAACGTTTTATCAGAGAAATCGTTCAAATAACGACGCACCAATTCATCTACTAAGCTCGATTTACCAGCTCCGCCAGTACCGGTAATACCTAAAACCGGTATAACTTTCGTTGGTTTTTCAAGTTTTGATTTGTCAAATGCTTCGGGGTGATTCTCAGCAACAGTAATCGTTTGGGCTATGGTTTGTGGGTTTTTGTTTTTCAGTTCTTTGAGATGATCGAACAATTGAATGATGGTTTCATAATCAGATTGTTCAACGAGGTCGTTAATCATTCCTTGCAATCCCATGACGCGGCCATCATCGGGACTATATATACGAGCAATGCCATAATTATGGAGTTCTTCAATCTCTGAAGGAAGGATAACACCACCACCTCCGGCAAAAATTTTAATATGACCGGCACCTTTCTCTTTAAGTAGGTCGTACATATATTTAAAATACTCTATATGTCCGCCTTGGTAGCTGGTCATGGCGATGGATTGTGCATCCTCTTGAATAGCACAATTCACTACTTCTTCCACGCTGCGATTATGGCCTAGGTGAATTACTTCACAGCCTGTAGCCTGTATAATACGGCGCATAACGTTGATGGCAGCGTCGTGCCCATCGAAGAGAGCAGCGGCAGTAACGATACGTATCTTGTGCTTGGGTTGATATTTTATAATTTCTTGCATGAACTAATAATTCATTTTTTGACGAGCAAAAGTAAGTTTTTAATTATTTGTCGAAAGCAAAATTTAAGCAGTCAAAACAGAATCATTTTTACCTTTTCTGAAAAAAAGTTTGTACAAAAAATATTTTTACATACTTTTGCACTCCTTTGAAAAACAGGTAAACTGTGTTTCAAAGTAATGTTCTTTAACACAACCCTTATCCGCTTTGCATTTGAAGTAGGTGAGGAAATGAAAATAGGCCAAATTAGCTCAGCTGGTAGAGCAACTGATTTGTAATCAGTAGGTCGCTGGTTCGATCCCGGCATTTGGCTCATTCAATTTTCGTAGTGCATTTTTATTAATTTATTTTCAATAATAAAACAAGTAAGAATGTAACCGAAAGTTGTGAAAGGGGAGATTCCAGAGCGGTCAAATGGGACGGACTGTAAATCCGTTACTTCG
>CANLPK010000128.1 GCA_947492885.1 Bacteroidota bacterium | reverse complement strand
TGATCAAATTCGTTGGGATTCTAGTAAGAAGAACTGGCAGATACAAACATACTCCATCAAACGCATCAATGGAATGAAAGAATCCATGGAACGAGGAGATCGAAAAGATACTGTTTTAGCCATGGGACCAAGTGATTTTGAGCGAAAAGATAATAGCATTGCATCCTTAACTACACCAGAATTGAAGGCTTATATTGCCAAAGAACGTAAGCGTGGAGCTTCTGGAATTGAGGCTTATGATGTTGAATATTACAAACGATATGCTATGCCTTTTGCCACTTTTATCCTTGTATTAATTGCAGTTTCACTCTGCTCTCGTAAGGTACGTGGAGGTGTTGGAGCACAATTAGGAATCGGAATTGGGAGTAGTTTTACCTACATTATGTTAATGCAATTCACCACTACTTTTGCCCTAAAAGGCGGATTACATCCGGTTGTTTCGGTATGGATTCCGAATGTTATATATGGTATTTACGGTCTATATCTCTTAAAAATTGCACCTAAATAAGAACCTTTTACTGCTTCACATTACGGTATTTATATGGGGTTTTACCGCCATATTTGGTGCCTTAATTTCGGTATCGGCCTATGAATTGGTTTGGTATAGGATGCTTATTGCCAGCATAAGTTTGATGATTTATGAGCATTTCTGGGTAAAAACGGAGACCAAATTAAACCTAAAAAGACAATTAAAACTACTCGGTATTGGAGGAATTGTAGCCTTGCATTGGTTCTTTTTTTACCATTCCATCAAAACATCTACTATCTCTGTAGCACTCGTTTGCCTCTCATCATCTGCCTTATTTACAAGTTTTTTAAGTCCGATATTTAACAAAAAGAAGCATATTTCTATCGTCGATCTCCTCATCGGAACGGTCATTATTCTTGGAATTATCCTCATTTTTAGCTTCGAGAGTCGATATACAGAAGGCATTATCTATGGCTTATTTGCTTCTTTATTTGCTACGGTATTTACCATTTTAAACGAAATAGAGGTCAAAGGACTTAAGGCAAGTACCATTGGGAAGTACGAAATGATCGGTGGATTTGTATGTATTAGCCTCTATATGCTACTTACCAAAGCTCAAAATAACTACCAACTAAGCATTTCTTCAACTGATTTAATCTATTTATTAGTCCTCGGAACGGTCTGTACAGCCTTAGCTTATGTGATGGGTGTTGCCGTTATGAAAGAACTTTCTGCCTATACCGTTGTTCTAACTACAAACTTAGAGCCCGTTTATGGGATAATTTTAGCGGTTATTATCTTCGGAAAACGCGAATTAATGACTGCCGGCTTCTACCAAGGAGCAGCAATTATCCTGGTTTCTGTGTTTGTTTACCCGTTTGTGAAGCACTATTTTAATAGAAAGTAAGTATTGAGATATTAGATATTAGATTCTAGACACTGGACATCGGACACTGGACGCTGGACATTACATATTACTTAATACTTAATACAATTACCCGATACTCGATTCCCGATACCCGATACTCAACAAAACAATGATCCAAGAATCCACCTACACAAGCCCTCGTACCGCCCGCTATTTTAGCAGGCAAACTGACCCTAATTTGGTCGAAAATATATGGATTATGTTCCATGGATATGGGCAGAGTGCCTACCATTTTCTGCTCAATTTCGAGGAATTCAATCCGGCAAAAAGCCTCATTTTGGCCCCAGAAGGGCTCTCAAAATTCTACCTTCAGGGCTTCGATGGTAGGGTGGGGGCAAGCTGGATGACCAAAGAAAATCGCGAAAATGAGATCAAAGATCAGCTCCAATTAGTGGACCATTTACTGCTCGAAATCGACCCTAAACAGGAGTACAAATTGAACCTTTTAGGCTTCTCTCAAGGGGCAGCGGTGGCCTGTAGATGGTACCAATATACCTCCAGAAAAGTCGAAAACCTGGTTATTTGGGGCGCAGGACTACCAATAGAGACGGATGCCAAGATGGCACAAAAATATAATGACTGTACAACCACTTTAGTGCTGGGTACCGAAGATGAGTTCGTACGAGAAGAGCGATTAGTGGAGTATTACCAGACCTTAGCCGATTTGCAATTTCGTCACAATGTCATCACTTACCAAGGTGGCCACAAGATCGAGAAAGAGGGTTTAGCTTCCCTGAAAAATTTGATTTTCAACAAAAATTCAATTTAAGTAAGCATATTTAATCAACTAATAATCAGTACATTTATATACTTTCATTTAAAGTAATAGTTCATTAAAAGCTCAAATTTATACTAATAAAATTAGCATGAGAATTATTATCAAAACATAATAACCTAATAATCAATAACTTAATATACTTAGTTTAAACTAGTAATAAATGTTATAACATGAAACCAAAAACCATTTTTACCATTTTAGTTACTGCCATCCTGACCTTAGGACTTTTTCAAAATTCGGAGGTGATTTCCATGAAGTTTTTGTGGATGGATTTCCAAATTTCAAAATTAGTGCTCATGTTGGTCATTTTCATTGTCGGACTAATTGTCGGACTTTTATGGGGAGCACCGAAGTTGAAATCAGAGGATGGGGAAATAGAAAATAGTGTTTTAGAGGATGAGGATAAGGAATGGCTAAAGGAAGACTAACCGGAAATTACACCCAGAACAATTGAGCATCGGGGTAAGCCTCGAAAGAGCCCTTAAGCTCCGGACTGAAAATTCCAAAAAGGGTGGATCCACTCCCACTCATCGAAGCGTAAATCGCTCCCTTTTCATACAGGTCATTTTTGATTTTTTCGAGGATAGGAAATTTCGGAAACAGACTCTCCTCAAAATCATTTTTGATTACTCCTCTCCAACTCTCCACCGGTATTTTTACCAGTTCTCGAAGGTCTTGATTAGATGCCTTAGGCGAAAGCCCCGAAAATGCCTCTTTCGTGCTAATGCCAAAATTAGGCTTTATAAGCGCAAAACTATATTTATGAAGGTCAAGGTTGGTCGGCGATAAGATTTCGCCTCTACCGCTCGCATATTGAGCCGAATTTTGGATGAAGAATGGACAGTCGCTGCCCAATGTTGCGGCAAAAACTTCCAAGTCGGGAACCGAAAGATTCAAGTCGAATTTCTCGTTAATCATTTTGAGTACCCAAGCCGCATCGGCCGAGCCCCCACCCAATCCTGCTCCGAAGGGAATATTTTTCAAGAGGTGAATTTCCAAGTTCGGAATTCCGAACTTCTCCTTCATCAACTGAAAAGCTTTCACGCATAAATTATCGGAACCGTCGCCCGGAATCTGGAGTCCGTACGAATAAAAACGAAGCTCCTTTGCTTCGATGAGCTCCAAGCTATCAAAGATATTAACAGGGTAAAAGATGGTTTCGAGATTATGAAATCCATCCAAACGCTTTTCAACCACGTTTAAACCAATATTAATTTTTGCATTAGGAAAGCCAATCATCCTTTTTCAACATGTATAGGATTACAAAGTTACATTTATTTTATTTGTATGAAACTAGTATCGGGTATCGAGTAGCGAGTAGCGAGTAAAAAAAACTCTATACTATTCTCGATACCCGATACCCGATACTCGATACTCAAGATGAAACAGTACCACCACTTAATGCAACACGTTCTCGACCTTGGTGCCGAGAAACACGATAGAACAGGAACCGGCACCATCAGTGTGTTTGGTTACCAAATGCGTTTCGACTTGTCGGAAGGATTTCCGATGGTGACCACGAAGAAGCTTCACCTACGTTCCATCATTCATGAACTGATTTGGTTTTTGAAAGGCGATACCAATATTCAGTACTTGAAAGAAAATGGAGTTAGCATCTGGGACGATTGGGCAGATGAGCAAGGGAACCTCGGTCCGGTGTACGGTTCGCAGTGGAGATCTTGGAAAGGTGCCAATGGAGTTACCGTCGATCAAATCACTCAAGTGATTGAGCAGATTAAAAAGAATCCAGATTCTCGTCGATTAATTGTGAGCGCTTGGAATGTTGCCGAAATTGAAAACATGGCCCTCCCTCCTTGTCACGCCTTCTTCCAATTCTACGTAGCCAACGGAAAATTATCATGCCAACTTTACCAACGCAGTGCCGACATCTTTTTAGGCGTTCCGTTTAACATTGCTTCGTATGCATTATTGACCATGATGGTTGCGCAAGTTTGTGGACTAGAATATGGAGAATTTGTGCATACCTTAGGAGATGCACATTTGTACATCAATCACCTCGACCAAACTAAATTACAATTGAGCAGAGAACTTCGTCCATTACCAACGATGAAGATCAACCCGAATATTAAAAACATCTTCGACTTTACTTTTGAAGATTTTACGTTAGAGGGATATGATCCGCATCCGCATATAAAGGCCGCCGTCGCGGTTTAATGTGCTAATGTGTTAATGTGCCAATTTGCTAATGCAATATGTTAATGTTTTAAAATAATTCAAAACTCAAAATTCACAACTCATAATTCATAATTCATAATTCATTTACATGATAGCAATCATAGTAGCAACAGACAAACAAGGTGGAATCGGGAAGGATAATGCTCTGTTGTGGCATTTGCCGAACGATTTAAAGCGTTTTAAGAGCATAACGTCGGGTCACCCGATCATTATGGGTCGTAAGACATTTGATTCCATAGGCAAGCCCCTACCCAATCGCATTAACATCATCATCACCCAAAATAAAAACTTGAAAATTGATGGTTGTGTAATTGTGCATACACTTAAGGATGCGCTCTTAGCTTGCAATGGTACCGATGCTTTCATTATTGGTGGTGGTAGTATTTATGAGCAAGCATTAGAAGTAGCCGATATGATCTATTTAACTTTAGTGGATGTGACTTTAACGGCCGATACATTTTTCACGAACATCGATGAAAACCATTGGCAATTGGTGCATTCAGAAGAACATAAGATTGATGAGAAACATCAATACAATTATCAGTTTATCGATTACAAAAGAAAAGCTTAAGTAATATTTCCAAATGAAAATTATTGAAGTCATTGATTCCTCAACTCGTCAGCAATTTTTAGATATTGTAGAGGACATTTATAAAAACGACACGAATTATGTTCGTCCGCTCGACATCGAAATAGAAAATATATTTAATCCTAAAACCAATTCTTTCCATGCACATGGTAAAGCCATTCGTTGGATTTTACAAAACGATGCTGGAAAAACAATTGGAAGAGTAGCTGCATTTATTAACGATAAGAAAGCGCATACCTTCCAACAGGCCACTGGTGGAATGGGATTTTTTGAATGCATTAACGATAAGGCAGCGTCCAATTTATTAATGGATACTTGCAGGAATTGGCTTCAAGCCAATGGCATGGAAGCCATGGATGGGCCCATTAATTTTGGGGAGAATGATAATTTCTGGGGATTATTAATCTACGGATTTACACATCCCGCTATTGGGATGAATTACAACCCACCCTACTACCAAGAGTTCTTCGAGTCGTACGGATTTAGTACCTATTTCGAGCAAGTATCGAATCACTTGGACTTAACGAAACCCATGCCCGAGCGATTTGCAAAGATTGCCGAATGGGTATCGAAAAAAGAAGGCTACCGATTTGAGCATTTCAAACTTGCGCAGATAGAGAAATATTCGAAAGACTTTCAGAACATCTACAACAATGCTTGGCAATTCCACGAGAATTTTAGTCCGATGGACGACATCACTGTGCAAGAGAGCCTCGCTAAGATGAAAGACTTCCTAGATGAGCGCTTTATATGGTTCGGCTACATAAACGACGACCCTGCGGCTTTTATGGTATGTATTCCGGACGTGAATCAAATCATTAAGCACATGCACGGCAAAACAAACCTTTGGGCGAAGCTCAAGTTTGCTTACCACCGTTGGAGAGGAACGATTGATCGCTTACGTGTGGTGATTATGGGCGTTAAACCTGCTTATCAGAAACTCGGCTTAGAATCGGCACTTATTATGAGTGCTAAGAAAGAGGTAGAGAAAACAAAGCATTACAAAGAAGTAGAATTATCGTGGGTTGGCGACTTTAATCCGAAGATGAGAGCCTTACACGAATCGACCGGTGCAACGCTTGGGAAGACGCATATAACGTACCGTTGCTTATTTACGGATACCAAGGCCTTTGAGCGATCGACGATTATTGCTGTGGATACGAAGAGGTTGGTAACTGGTAGCTAGTAATTGGTGACTAGTGAATGGTAACTGGTGACTGGTGATTGGATGAAGTTTAGAAAAAAAGGTGTTGATAACTAAGAATTTAACAAGAAGTTAACAAATTTTATAGGCAAGCATTTGCATTGTATAATTAAAATTGTACATTTGCAGACCTTTTAAGGAAGGAAATGATTTCGTAGCTCAGCTGGTAGAGCATAACACTTTTAATGTTGGGGTCCTGGGTTCGAGTCCCAGCGGGATCACGAGAAACCACTCAGAAATGAGTGGTTTCGTCGTTTATAAGGGTTTCGGTAGCAAGAGTGTTAGCAAAGGAGACCTTTCTATGAAATTAAATCGAAAACGAAATTGTAAATTCAACTACAAATTTACATTCCTATATTGATTCATAACCGCAAGATTACAGTAGAAAAATAAAATCTTCGCCAATGAAATCAGTGGTCAATTTGGACCGGATTGAGGTGGTCAATTTAACCGGTATTTGCACCAATATCCCTGATCAATTTCGTATGAATCAATTCGAAGAAGAATTTACAAAGATGTGGTTAAATGGAAAAGACACCTTACCACAATTATTAACGGTAATGCTTCCAAACGATCATACTTCTAGTCCTCGTCCAGAAGATGGTTACCCATACCAACACTCTTATGTTGCCGATAATGATTTAGCATTAGGCCGTATGATGCATTTCTTAAGTAGAACACCCTATTGGAAAGACATGCTAGTAATTGTTACTGAAGATGACCCTCAAGGTGGTGTAGATCATATTGATGCTCATCGTAGTATTTTATTGCTTGCTGGACCTTATGTAAAAAAAGGATATGTTTCG
>CANLPK010000127.1 GCA_947492885.1 Bacteroidota bacterium | reverse complement strand
CGACCACTCTTCTACATTAGGTGCTGATAGCCGTAGCTTCTTCTACCCAAGTGTGAATTTATCATGTGTGTTTACTGATGCATTGAAAATTGATAAGAAAATCTTGAATTATGGTAAAGTACGTGTAGCCTTCGCTAAAGTGGGTAAAGATCCACTTCCATATCGTTTAGCTACTACCTATAGCCCTTATTCAGTTTCTGATGGATACAATAACTCACGTGTTGATTATCCAGTAAATAGTGTTGCAGGTTTCAGCAGAGGTAACCGTATTGGTAACCCAAATTTAACTCCTGAGTTTACTACTTCAACTGAATTTGGAACTGAATTATCATTCTTCAAAAATCGCTTAACCGCCGATTTCAGTTATTCAACTGGTAAAACAACCAATCTAATTTTAGATGCTGCTATTGCTCCATCATCGGGCTATACTGCATTAACAACCAATGCTGGTGAATTGAAATTCAGTGGTATGGGATTGAAATTACGCGGTACTCCAGTACAAACAAAAGACTTCACTTGGAACATGACTGTATTGTATTCTAAATACAGAACAACCGTTACTTCACTTAACGATGGTGCAACTCAAATTAGCTTTGGCGGATTATCATCTGCTTCTGTAGTTGCTGCTGTTGGTCAACCATTCGGAACTTTCTATGTGAAAGGATCTAAAACAGTTGACGGTAAAGTAGTAGTAGATTCAGTTACAGGTTTGCCAGTAGTTAATACTGAGCCTTCTTATATGGGAAGCTACCAACCTGATTGGACTGGAAGCATTATCAATACTTTCTCTTACAAAGGATTTACATTGAATGTTAACTTAGAACACCGCCAAGGAGGTATGTTCTATTCACGTACTAAAGATATTATGGAGTTTGTAGGTACTTCTACAACTACTGATGACCACAATCGTGAAGATTATGTAATTCCTAATACTGTTTATTTAGGTGGAGATGGCGCTTATCATCCTAATACAACTCAAAAGGTTCATCCACAAGATTTATGGACTGACCAAACTAATAATGGTGCTAATATGTTGAATGCTACATTCACTAAATTACGTGAATTATCATTGTCATATCAATTGCCATCAAAATGGATAAACAAAACTCCGTTCGGAAATGCAACTCTTGGATTTAGTGGTAGAAATCTTTGGATGAAAACTCACAAGGATAATACTTTCGTTGACCCTGAAACGAGTTCATTCGGTACTGGTAATGATCAAGGATTTGAATTCACTACCATTCCTTCATTACGTAGCTACGGATTCAATCTAAATGTTACTTTCTAATTAAAACTAATGATTGTTTAACCATTAAA
Organism: Bacteroidota bacterium; assembly: GCA_947492885.1. GTDB lineage: Bacteria > Bacteroidota > Bacteroidia > UKL13-3 > UKL13-3 > CAINMV01. Next base: position 5,749 of record CANLPK010000127.1, on the reverse strand, counting down.
AAATACACACATGAAACGATATAAAATATTAAGTTTATTAATTGCATCAGTAATGTTTGTTACTGCATGTAAGAAGAACTGGTTGGATGTCAATACGAATCCAAACAATCCGGAAGCGGCGCCATACAATCTTTCCCTGCCTTCAGGTATTGGAGGTTTGGCTTATACTATGGGCGACCAATTTCAAATCTGGGGAGGTATCTGGAGCCAATCATGGACTCAAGGACCAACTGCAAGTCAATACAAAGCTTGGGACCGTTACGTACAATCATCTACAGAGATGGATCGTCCTTGGCAACAAATGTATAGTGATGCATTAGCCGATTTTGATAACACAATCGAGCAAGCTTCTAAAAAAGATGCCAATGGTAACGATCGTCAGGATTATGTTGCTGTTGCTAAAATTTTAAAGGCATACACTTATCAGGTTCTTACTGATGCATACGGTGATATTCCTTTCGACGAATCATTGCAAGGTGTTAAAAATACAAAACCGCATTATTCATCTCAAGAAGTAGTTTACAAAGGCATTATCAAAATGTTGGATGAAGCCATTGTAACTATCGACAATCCAAACCTAACTACACACCCAGGAACTGATGATATGATTTTTGGTGGTAATATGACTTTGTGGTATGAATTTGCAAATACATTGCGTTTGAAATGCTACCTACGTTTGTCATACATTCCGTCATATCAAGCATTTTGTCAAGCAGGTATCGATAGCTGTTTCTCTAACGGATACTTTATTGGATCAGGAGAAGATGTTCACGTGAAATTCTTCGACAAACAATTCAATGCAAATCCTTTAAACACTACTATTAAAGCATTATCGGTAGCAAATATTGTAGCCAGCAAATCTATCTTAGATTCATTGGTTTCTCGTGCTGATAAACGCGTTGACAAATTCTTTGCTAAAGCAACTACAGGTGGTGCAGCAGGAAATCATAATGGAGTAAAGCAAGGAGCAGGTGAGTCATTACCTAATCCAGCGACTTTAACTCATACCAACTATTCATTGCCTAGCTATAATGTAGGTGGAACAGGAGGTGAAGGTACTTCTACCCCTACAGGAAAAACCGCTCCCGTTGTTTTAATGAGCGCTGAAGAAAGCTTTTTGTTGCAAGCAGAAGCTGACTTGCGTTTTGAAGGTGGTGTTGATGCCAAAGCATATTATGAAGCAGGTATCAAAGCGGGTTATGCTCGTTGGGGATTATTAGCTGCTGACGCTACTGCTTATATCGCAGGTGTTGGTGCTTACCCAGCAACTGGAACCACTGCTCAAAAAGCTGAAAAAATTGCAACGGAGAAATGGTATTCAATGTGCGGTACTCAAGGATTTGAAGCATGGACTGAATTCCGTAGAACTAAGTATCCTTCGTTCTTGGCTACTTCTCAATCTTCACAATTGGCTACAGGAGCATTCCCTTCACGTTTTGTGTATCCTTCGGTAGAAGCAACTCGTAACCCTAATATGCCTCAAGGTAAAACCCTTACTTCTAAAGTTTGGTGGGACCAAAAATAGTATCAATCATTTTTTAAAACTAAAATATATATCATGAAACGTAATAAATTAATTTTAGGGATGATGGCCCTGCTACTCATTTCTGTAGTTGCGTGTAAGAAAATCACGACCGATAAGGTGAGTGAAGAAGATAAAGTTTCTGCACCTGAAATCACACTTAATGGCCCTCAGTATGTATCCATCAATGTAGGTGGAACTTATACCGACCAAGGCGCAACCGCGAAAGATACCATGTACACTGTAGTTGGCGGAGTTAGCTTCGATGCAAGTGGTGTAGATGCTTCTACTCCTGGATTGTATCCTGTGGTGTATCGTGTTAAAAACGATAAAGGTTTCGAAACGGTTACAACTCGCTTTGTAGCAGTAACCAATATCTCAGCTACTGAAGATATTAGTGGATTCTATCGTCGTAATGGAACCAATGGTCCAATGAATGTATCGAAAGTAACCCGTGGAATTTACAAAACAGATAACGCCGGAGGTGTTGCCACAGCAGGTAGCAACCCAGTTACTGCAAATCCACAGTTCTTATTCGATACGTATTTTGTACAGTTAAACGATAGTTCTCTACTCGCTCCATATCAACCATGGATTGCTGGTGAGATTTCTTTGACCTCTGCAAAGGTGCGTAAGTTGGCTACCGATACCACCCTCGAATGGGTAGTGCGTAATCCAAGCTTCGGTACAGCACTTCGTGTGTTCAGTCACCAATAATCGAATTTAATTATTCATAAAAAAACACCCCAATCTATTGGGGTGTTTTTTTTGTGCCCGCATTTTGCAAACTTCTTGAAAGGTTCCATTTTATTAACCGGAAATTTTATTGCTAATTTGTGATGCACTAATGCAAAAATTATAATGGGTCGCTTTTGTTTAATCAGTCTTCGGTATTTCATGAGCACTTGGGTGCTACTTATAATATCTTGTATTGCCAATGCGCAAAAGTTATCAGAGGTAGTAATTAAGACCAATGCACATAACGCCCTTATTAATGATATTGCGTTGGTGCCCAATTCTAGCCTGGTGCTTACCTGTAGCTTCGATAAAACCATTAAAATTTGGAATACGAATACCATGGCTTATGAAGATGAGCTATTGGGAGAAATAGGAGGGGAAGGCCTAGGAACGTATAATAAAATAAGAGTAAGCCCCGATGGAAAAAAGGTAGCAGCCACCTGCATCGCATTCGCAACCAATAGCACCAATACAGGGAATCATATGGGGGTGAGGGTATTTGATATCGCTTCCAGAAAATTAGACAAATTAATTCCCGAAAAATTTTCGGATATCTGTGGTATCGAATATATTCATGAAGGGAAGACATTACTTATTGCCTCAGCTCTTCAAATGTATTTTATTGATTGCGCTACATGGAAAATTACAGATACCGCCATTGCTCCTTTCGATGAGGATATCACCAAAGTGTTTTATTATAAAAAGCAAATTCATTTCCTTTCTAAACAAGGTAAATTATACCGCTATGATGAGAAGGAAAGAGATAATAAACTCATCACCGACTTTGGTGAAGAAGTATGGACCATCACCGCACACGAATCTTCTTCTCAAGCAGCCATCGTTACAGCTACCGGTGATGTGAAATTGCTCGATGGAAATTTTCAAATGACGAGTAGCATACATTCCGATGACTTCCCAATATCACTCTCATTCTCGCCCGATGGGAAAGGATTGTTGGTAGGTTATTATTATACCATCGATGGCTGTAATTATTATTCCACGGCCAATCAGAAACTAAAACCAATCAGCGCACTGAAAGATCAATATGGGTTGGTGGGTACTTCTGTTTTCTATGCCCCCAACAAGGCAATTACTGCAGGGGGTGATCATAATTCAGTTGATTTTTGGGAGCTTAGCTTAGTTGATACTGCCCAACTGCTGCACACCTGCGAAAGTGCCTCCATGCCTATCATGGCAGCTTGTATGTATGGTGGCTCCATTGGTTTTAGTACGGAGCTTAACTTCTCACAAAATAGTTTTCCATATCGGTGGATGTTCAATACCAGTACCCACCAATCAATGTCAATCATTCCTATGGGCACCATTGTTCAGATGTTACCTAAGCCAGTAATGAAACAAATAAGTTTAGAGATTGAAATAGTGGGTAATAGCAAAACAGGAATGTATGAAGTGAAAATAATAAATAATGGCTCCGACTTCAATACACTTTCAGCAATAGATGCATCAACAGCAACCATCCTTCCAAATAATACCATTGCTATTGGTGGTCGCAAGGGGCAATTGAGGGTTTACGATATTTACGGACAGGAAGTGGCCGACTTGGTTGGCAATAATGATATGATTACGGGGCTCACCATCGACGCCATGGATCAATATTTAATTGTTTCTTCTAAGGATGGTACAATCAAATTCTGGGACCTTAGAAAAATAGATTATCACGATAATTTCAATTCAACACCAGCGGATGAAATTGAAGATCCTGATTTTATGAAAAAGGCGAACGAATGGGGGCTTTGGGCCGAGGCTAAAGATAAATCAACCTTGAGCTGGTATGCCCTAATACGAGCTTGTTTCAAAGATGGGAAGAATGAATGGGGAAATACCTTATACCAAAAACTAGCCTTCCTAAAAAAGTTCTTTTTGAATCATGTGAAAGCGGAAATGAATTTATTCATCAGTAGCAATAACGAATGGGTTTTATGGGATAAAAATAATTACTATACTGGTTCAAAAGAAGGTTGCAAAATGATTGGATTCCATGTGAATGGAGGCATTGAGCATGAAGCAAAATTTTATCCATTCGAACAATTCGACTTAACCAATAATCGCCCCGACTTAATTTATCAATTTTTCGAGCCATATGATACTGCTACCATCAAAGCCTATCATAATGCGTATTTGAAGCGACTCAAAAACCTCAATATCAAGCCTGATAAATTATTGATGGATGGAAAAATCCCTCAATTTAAATTGTTAAATGTTTCCGGAAATTCCGTGAATCCTTCACTCAATTTAAATTTCCAGGCGATAGATAGCTTTTCAAATCTCGATAAAATCATTGTTGCCGTGAATGATGTTCCTGTATTTGGATCGGGAGGGAAAAGCATTACTACGTTGAATACAAAAGAGTTTAACACCCAGAAGCAATTGGGGATTCTTCCACCAATAATATTAAGTACAGGAGCCAATAAAATCCAAGTTTCAGTAATCAATCAACACGGTGCCGAATCGTTTCGAGAAACCTTCAATATACAATACGCTCCTCCAACAGTAGTGAAACCAAAACTTTATGTAGTGTCTATTGGTGTATCAAAATATAAAAACGCTCAATACAATTTAACCTATGCCGCCAAGGATGCCAATGATATTGCAACGAATTTTTCCAGTCAGAAAGGGCGTTTCGATAGTATCATCACCATCACGCTTTTAGATGAACAAGTTACTCGTGCCAATATTTTAAAAGTAAAACAAACGCTACAGCGCTCTAAGGTCGACGACCAGGTTGTGATATTTCTTGCTGGTCACGGATTGTTGGATAAGAATTTTAATTTTTATTATGCTACCCACGATATGGATTTTGCCAAACCGGCCTTGCTTGGTGTATCGTTTACGGAAATTGAAAACTTGCTCGATGGCATTGCATCGCGCAATAAATTATTAATGGTAGATGCCTGTCATAGTGGAGAAGTAGATGCCTCTGGAGATATTGATATTGGCGCCTTACAAGCCACTGCGTATAGTGAGTTGCCGGAAGGAATGAAAGTGACCACCTACTTAAAACGTGGCTCGGAGCTCTTAGAACCCGAAACGAAAAATAAAGATCAGATGGGATTCAAAAATTCGGTATCCTTGATGAGTGAAATGTTTTATGACTTGCGTCGTAGTTCGGGAGCCATTGTAATTTCGGCTGCCTCCGCAGAGGGCTTTGCATTGGAATCGCCCACTTGGCATAATGGAGTATTTACGTATTCGGTGATTAGTGGTTTGCAAAACAATACTGCCGATGCCAATGCCGATAATAAGATAGCGGTATCGGAATTGAAGGATTATATTATAAAGCAAGTAGGAGCACTTACCCAAGGCAAGCAGCAGCCTACCATGAGAAGAGAAAATCCTTCAAATAATTTCAGGGTTTGGTAATTTATAAAATGATGAATCTATGAGATCAGCGTCCTTGAATGAATTGAAAAAGGAACTGCTTGAGTTACCCTCAAAACAGTTGATGGAACTGTGTTTGCGACTGGCCAA
>CANLPK010000126.1 GCA_947492885.1 Bacteroidota bacterium | reverse complement strand
CTCCTTCAGGATTTTGATTTAGTGGAGATACCCAAATTGTATTTATCCCAACAGAAGAAAAATATCCGTCTTTAATTTTTTGAGTGATACCGGCAAGGTCACCACCATAATAATTAGCACGGTCGGCCAAGCTATCGGCAATTACTTTTTGAGTATTATCTTTATTTCCATCCAAGAAACGATCCACCATCATAAAATAATAAATATTCCCTTCCTTATCGAGGCGGGTAATATTGGCTGCCGATGTAATCACTTTACCATTTTCAATTGGAATCAATAAATCGTTGGAAGTACCAAATTTGTTAAACGAGTATACACGCACATAGCTGCGATTCATTTTAGCAGCCGCTTTTGGAATGGTTATTTTATTATCTTTAATTTCTATCGATTGATTTTGCCAGTATGCAATTAACTTATCTGCACCGTCAGATAATATTTCAATCAGTCCTTCTTTTACCGAGAAGGTATTTAACTTTGGCACATTCGAATTATACAATGCCACTTTCAAAATCGAATTGTATCCACCATTGCCATTACTGGTTTTATCCGTAGCGTTACTGTCGAGCTGATCTTTACCATTAACATTCATCAGGTATTGATAAACACCTGGCTCCATAAGTTTGGTTAAAGTCCAGGTACCATTGTCATTTGCAAAAGTATCGGCCGTATTGCTCCACGAATTCATATCGCCACGAATGGCAACTCGTTTCACAGTATTTGTAGGATCGGTGTACTTGAACGTAACCAACTCATTCAGGTTCTTTTTTACTAGAATAGCGTAAATGCCTTTATTTGTTTGGATATTTAGGTTACTTAAAAAGGGAGCTTCCTTTGCATTCGCCCATATCTTTAGAATCTTTTTATCGGCACTTAGAGCGAATGACAAACTCGAATCAACAGAAATTTTCTGAATCACGTTGACGTCCATAAAGTAATCATTGAGAATTACGGTGGTGGTATCGGTAGAAAGGTTCACTACCGAAGCCAGTCCGAAAATTTCTTCATCTCCAAAAAAATGTTCATTGGTACATGATATTATAAAGAGACTTAAGCAAAGTGTGAGAAACAAATTTTTCATGGGGTAAATATAGTAATTGTGAATACCATGAAGAAATGAAAATACCAAGGAGTTTTCTCAAAACACGAGAAGAAAGAATAGGCCGTAAAGCCCGTTCTTATTATTATTTACGCGAGTTCAAAATCGGCTTGGCGCTTGATGGGGTCGGCGGCAATTACCTTGATTTGAATTTTATCACCAATCTTATAGGTCTTTTTCGATCGCTTACCGATGACCATAAAATGTTGTTCATCGTAGATATAATTATCATCTTCCATGGTGGTGAGCCTTATCATTCCCTCGCATTTATTGGCAATGATTTCGGCATACATTCCCCACTCGGTGGTGCCACTTATTATCGCATCGTGCACCGAGCCAATCAACTTTTGCAAGAATTCCATTTGCTTGTACTTCTTACTTGCTCTTTCAGCATCGGAGGCTCCAATTTCCTTTTCGGTACTATGCTTACATAATTTTTCGAGCGCTTCTGCATCGGGGCTTTTTTGCTTTTGCAAATAGGCTTGTAATAAGCGATGCGTCATCATATCGGGGTAGCGACGGATAGGAGATGTAAAGTGTGAATAGTGCGTATATCCCAGACCATAGTGCCCTGTTTTCTTAGTTGAATAGTATGCTTTGGGCATGCTACGTATCGCAAAATGTGAGATGATATGTTGTTCTGGCTTGCCTTCACTATCTTTCAACATGGCATTGATACTCGCGGCAATGGTGCGATCGCTTTTGGCATTAATTTCATATCCAAATCGTTTGGCAAAGCTGGTGAGTGTACTGAGTTTGCTATCCTCTGGGGCATCATGCACACGATTTACGGAAGTGAACTTATGATTATTTAACACCTCTGCCACCTTCTTATTGGCTAGTAGCATTAGCTCTTCTATCAGCTTATGCGCATCCTTCCGTTGGTATTGATAAATTTCAATGGGTTCATTTTTATCGTTCAGTTTAATTTTAATTTCATCCGAATCGAAGTTGATGGCTCCATGCTTGAAACGCTCTGCCTGCAAATGTTTGGCAAGTTTGTTTACCGTGAGAATTTCTTTGCAATGCGGTCCAATTTCAGTATCTAAAATGAGTTGCACCTCATCGTAAGTGAAGCGTTTGTCAGAATGGATTATGGTTTTTCCATACCAAGTATCTACCACCTTTCCTTCGGGAGTTAACTCGAGTACGGTTGAAAAAGTAAGTTTATCTTCGTTGGGGCGAAGGGAGCACAGTACATTACTTATTTTTTCGGGAAGCATGGGCACTACCCTATCCACCAAGTATACAGAGGTAGCACGTTCCATAGCAGTGCGTTCTAGTGCAGTATTGGGTACCACATAATGTGTTACATCGGCGATATGCACACCTATCTCATAGTTTCCATTGGAGAGTTCAAGATAGGATATGGCATCATCAAAATCTTTAGCATCGTCGGGGTCGATGGTAAATGTGAGCACCTTACGAAAGTCGCGGCGCAACTTGATTTCGTCAGTACTGATGCGATCAATAATTTGTTCCGACTCAATCAAGGTTTCTTCGTTGAACTCCTGGGCAATATTAAATTCGTAAAGGATACTATCAATTTCTGTATGGTGTTCTCCAGGTTTGCCGAGAACTTTAATCACTTCACCAATAGGTAACTCATCGCGTTCCACCCAGCGAGAGAATTTTACCACCACTTTTTCATCGTCTTGTGCATCATTTAGTTTGCCAAATGGAATCACAAAATAGTAGGGGATTTTTTTGTTGTCGGCAGCAAAGATGGCACGTTCGCGATCGATATCAATGATGCCGGTATATTCGTGTGTTGCGCGTTTTACAATATTTGTTACTTCTCCGGTCATCTTATTCTGTCGGCTTTTGGAGGGAGTGATACGAAAAAGCACTTCATCGCCATGAAGGGCTCTGTAGGTGTGTCGGCGGGGTATAAAGACATCCTTTTTGAATTCATCACTGATCACATAGGCATTCCCATCCGATAACATATCGATGGTACCTTTATATAATTTCTGTTTGGTCATTTTTCAATAAAATTAAGAGTTAAATAAATTTAGAATAGCATAAAAACAAATAACGGAATCCTCGTTAGAGGCTTAAACCGTTTTTAATATCCTAAGATTTTTATCATGCTTTCAGCTTTCTGTTCCGAGCTGAATACGGTAGTGTTCTGGGCTTCGTCAATTAAAATATGTTTGGGAGCAGGGAGCAGGCAATGCTGCAAGCCACCATATCCACCGATGCTTTCCTGATAAGCACCCGTATGAAAGAAGCCTAAATATAATTTTTCACCGGGGTTGATTTTTGGCATGAATACCTGATTTTCCTGCACTTCACTATTATAGTAATCCATGCCATCACAGGTAATTCCACCCAAATTAACGCGTTGGTAAGGACGATCCCAATGGTTCAATGCAAGTAGAATAAATTTCTGTCCGATGCCCCAAGTATCGGGCAAGGTATTGATAAAGGAGCTATCAATCATGTACCACAATTCGTTATCGTTTTGTTGTTTGATACCGATTACTGAATACAAAGCACCGCCGCTTTCTCCTACGGTAAAAGAGCCAAACTCTGTGAATATATTGGGTACAGGTACTCCCCTATCATCACAAATATTTTTAATGGTATAAATAATTTGATCAACTAAATATTCGTAATCGATTTCAACTCCTAGTGTATTGTAAATTGGTAGTCCTCCACCGATATCGAGACTATCGAGTTCCGGACAAATTAATTTCAATTCACAATATTTCTCAACCTGGCGCGCCAATTCGCTCCAATAGTACGAAGTGTCTTTGATCCCTGTATTGATGAAGAAATGCAACATCTTTAGTTCAAACTGCGGATTGGATTGTATATGTTCCTTGTAGAAGCTTATAATCTCGTCGTAACGAATTCCCAATCGGGAGTTATACAATAAGAAGTTAGGATCTTCATTGGTAGCCAGTCGCAGCCCTATTTTTGCTTTCTCAATGCCAGTTGACCCAAGCTGAGCTAATTCTTCTTTATTATCTAAAATACAAATTACATTTTCATAACCATCTTTAGATAGTTCGGCAATTTTCTGGATATAATCCATGGTTTTAAAACCATTATGAAGAAGGAAAGTAGATTTAGAAATTTTTCCTTCGATAGCCAGTTTGCGAATGATATCGATATCGAAAGCACTGCTCGTTTCGATATGAATATCATTTTTTAAGGCTTCGTCGAGTACGAATTTAAAGTGGGAACTTTTTGTGCAATAGCAATATGTATAAGAACCTGAATAATTATTTTTTTCGATAGCATTCTGGAACCAACGTTTCGCATTTTGAATCTGTGTTGAAATTTTTGGTAGATAAGAAAACTTCAGAGGTGATTCATACTTCTCGGTAAGATCCATCAGCCGGATATCCTGATAATATAGTTCGTTATTACGCTCCTCGAATCCGTGACGGGGGAAGAAAAAAGTCTGGTTGATCAGATCTTTATATCTGTTTTTTAACATGGTAACTTAAAAGTGCAAAATTAGTAAAAAAGGAACAGAACAAGGATGAACCTTGCAGATCAGATAAAATTTAAAATAGGTGACGGTTTTCAATTCCAAAAATATACTTATGATTGTCTTACAAAATGGTTATAAACCAGGCTCATTATCGATTTTACGCAAGAGGGACTCGGCTTTAATTTTAATTTTCTTAAATATTTGATGACGCTGTTTTTCGTTCACTCCACTAATGATGGATGATTTCTTAACCAGGTTTTTCATCCAAGCATCCACTTCTTCGCTCAGTACTTTATTGGTGGTTGATAAATTATTGAACGTATTGAAACTAATAAAGGTGGTATTATTCCCATCCAAAATTACTTGTACAGCGTTGGTGCCCACCATGACATCACTATAATACATTTGGAAATTATTACTCGTAATCCCATCCTTGGTGGATTTCATAGCCATCTGCTCAATATGTTCCATGAGCATAATGATTTGTTTGGCAATTACGAGTCCCTGTTCCTTATTCACGATGCCACTTTCAAAATAGTATTCTAGTTGCTTAACGGTACTATCGAGGGTTGCTTCAGTCCATATTTCATGAGAAGGAATGCTAGTATATAATTCATACGTTTCGCGTGCGATGCTGATGAGTTTCTTATTAATCGTATTAAAATCAAAATTCACATTGCTCAGCATTTGCTCATCGAGTAAGGTTTTACGCCAATAAAATATTTTAAAGGCCGTGAGTTCATCGTACTTGAAATGGTGAAACACGGGCACATCATCGGCGGCATAGATGATGAGCTTGTCTTTGAATTGCGAAATATGTTTTAAGTGATTGTGAAGATCATTGAGGTAATCTTCCATCCGATTCTCGTGGTCGCTTATGGTGCGGTATTGAAAAGTGACAGAACCCAACGTATTGGCTTCGTTGCGCAAATCGAAGGAGACACCGAAGTGATTACAAAGTTTTATAATTTCTTCAAGGGTAAGTGAAGTGGCTCCTCGTATGCGTCGGTAAGCGCTATCATTACTAAGATTCAATACATCGCTCAATGCATCCACCAACGATACTTGAGGAGGAAGCACTTTGTTGATTTTAGCAATAAAATCTATTTGAACCTGATTGGGATTATGCTGCATACGATTTATTCGCTACAATAATAATAATACTATCTGATAGTATCTACAAAAAGACTTCTACCCGCAAATATGCCCAATCCATTTTTTACATTGGTATACACTGGCGAATTATTAAAACCATTAAGATTTCCAGTAGGTTTTGTATAGGCATAGAAATAGGCATCTTTACTCAAAGAGAAGAGTTTCAATAAATAATTAGGCTGGAATTGGTAGAAGCCTGACGGTACTTTCAGTAAGATTATTTTCTTTTTCCCATTAAACAAATTATCAGTGAATAAATACTCTCCATTATCCAATCTTTTGGCAAGGTTCTGATTAAGTGATTGATCGTCGCTACTGAAAGTGCCAAGGTTCAAATAACTAGAAGTTACCACATCATAAAACTCCAAACTCAATAAATAATTATTCTCTTCGGTCGGGTCATTAATTGTTAACGAGAGCTCTCCATAGTAGTCTCCATTGGCATCCTGATAGGTTGAATCGAGATAATACCAGTCGCTGATTTGGACTGGATTAGGCAAAGTGTTTTCTGCTTCTGCATCTTTAAATCCAGTATTGCTTACTTGTAATTTGTATGTCTTGCCTGGCTGAGGAATACTTACAGCGCTGTAATAACCATTGCCAAAAGGAGATAATGTTTCTGTGTAGAGCCCATTAATAAAGAGTTTCACAATAGCCGTGCTCACATATTCTGGGGCAATGGTATCATATACATTCACTGAATGAGATACGCGCACCTCAAATGGTGTATTTTGTTGAAACAAATTATTTAGAACCAACTTGGTTTCATACTTGCTATTATCCACCTTAAACTCTTTCTGGCAAGCACTTAGAAGCGCAAGGGCGAAAATGATGATGATATATTTTTTCATGTTATTGATTAGAATTTATAGTTAAGACTTAATGCCGGAACCATGAATGGAATAAAGCTATTATAGTATGCCTTATATGCACTGCCATTTTGATTTATTACCGCTCCCGAAGGATTGGCAGCAAAAAGCACATTATAAAAGGAAAGGTCGAAACTAAACTGCCCATTCATTGTTTCATCATACTTGCGTGTGAAACTCAAATCAACACGTTTGGTATTGGGCAATCGCACATTATTACGTCCTGAGAATTCGTAAACCAAATTACCATTCACATCGAAATATTTTCCAGTGGCTAGGGTGAATGGCTGACCAGTGGCGTATACCACAGTAAGTGCAGAACTCCATTTCTTACCCGGGTTAAATAATACCACCAACGTTAAGTCGTGACGACGATCGAAATCGGTAGGGAAATAATTATTAAAGTTCACTGTAGGGAATCGTTGAATAGATTTGGAAAGTGTGTATCCAATCCAACCGCTCCAACGGTCGTCAAACTTTTTCTGTAACAATACTTCCAATCCAAAACTATGAGAAATTCCTTGTTC
>CANLPK010000125.1 GCA_947492885.1 Bacteroidota bacterium | reverse complement strand
CCTTTTTTACTAGCTCCTGCAAAGCCTGAACCGTACTCAAATCCATGCGCTGCATTGATGCTCAACATCGCATGTGCTAATACTGCATGTAACTTATCGAACACTGGTTCTCCTAGTCCAACTGGTGTATTTTGTATTACACATTGTATAGTTCCTCCTAAAGTGTCGCCTTGCTTTTTTACTTCTTCAATGGCCTGAATCATTTGCTGTGCCGCCGTTTCATCGGGGCAACGAACAATATTTTTTTCAATATTTTGGAAGTTAAGCTCAGAATAATGTTTTTCTAATTTGATGTTTCCAACTTGGTTGACAAATGCATTAATCACAATTCCCTTGCTTGCTAAAATTTGTTTTGCAATTGCTCCAGCGGCAACTCTCGCCACCGTTTCACGTGCTGATGAACGTCCGCCTCCACGGTAATCGCGTATGCCATATTTTTGTTCGTAAGTATAATCGGCATGCGATGGACGATAAGTATCTTTTAAATAGTCGTAATCTTTAGATTTTTGGTCTTCATTGCGAATGATAATACCTATTGGGGTTCCCAAAGTTTTACCTTCAAAAATTCCTGATAGAATTTCGAATTCATCCGATTCTTTTCTCGCAGAAGTAATATTAGATTGACCAGGTTTTCTACGATTTAATTCGTGTTGAATTTGCTCAAGGTCTATTTCAATTCCCGATGGGCAACCATCAATAACAACACCAATCGCCGCACCATGAGATTCGCCGAATGTTGTGATTCTAAATAATTGTCCGAATGTATTTGCCATAAATTCTAAATTGTAAATTCTAAATTGTAAATTCTAAATTGTAAATAACAAGTTGCCAGTTAGCAACTACCCGCTACTCGATATTCAATGAAAACCCCAGCACTTCCATATCTTTCCAAAAGTTCGGATAAGATTTCGAAACTACTTCTGGGTGTTCAATAGTTACTTCAGGAACAACCATGGCTAATATACTAAATGCCATCGCCATCCGATGATCATGATACGATTCAATACTAAGTCCAGCGTCCAGTGTCCAGCGTCCAGTGTCTAGTGTCCAATTTCCAGAATCCAAAATAAGCATTTCTACGCCTAACTTCCCTAACTCATTCTGCATTGCCTCCAAGCGATCTGTTTCTTTTACTCTTAAGCTATCTACTCCTGTAAACTTCAATGCATGTTTGCGTAGAGCAGAGAGTGTAATCAATGTTTGTGCTATGTCTGGGCAATTTACAAAATCATATAAATCAGCAGGTGCAAAATGCTCAGTATGTGTTAAGCGAATGCCCTCTTCTTCAAAAGTGGTTTCAACATTCCAATCGCGCATCCACTCTGCTAAAATCGCATCGCCTTGTGTGCTTTTTGATTTAAATCCTGGTAAATATATTTCTTCAACACCTAATGAAACCATTGCGTACCAATACGATGCGGCACTCCAATCGGGTTCAATGTAAAAATTACATTGCTCGTATTCTTGCTCGGGGATTATAATACTTTGGTCGTTTAAGATGATATGCACTTTTGCTTCATGCATCATATCCATCGTCATGTTTAAATAGGGCGCCGATATAATTTTATTTTCGAGATGCAATTGCAAACCATTTTTCACTTTTGGTCCAATCATAATCATTGCCGAAATAAACTGACTGCTTACATCGGCTTGTATGGTAATAGGAGCATGAGAAATAAGCTCTTTACCCTTTATTTTAATAGGGGCAAAGCCTGTCTTCTCTAAGTACTCAATGTCTGCACCTAATTCTTTAAGTGCATCGACTAATATTTTTAAGGGGCGTTCTTTTAAGCGTTGAGATCCGGTGAGTATAATTTCTCTATTCTGTTGATTGGAAAAAAATGCACATAAAAATCGTAATGCTGCACCCGACTGATTACAATCTATAATCATGTCGATTCCAGAAAGTGCTTCTTGAATAATTCTCGTATCATCAGAATTCGATAAGTTATCAATGCTAATCTTTTCCTCTGAAAGGGCTTGTATTATTAGGGCTCTATTGGATTCGCTTTTTGAACCGGGTAATGTTAAGGTCTGTTTTTGAAAATGTAGAGGTCTTCTTATTTTCATTTCACTAATCGTTAAAATAATGAATGCATTTTAATAAAGCCTCAGTAATTTCCTCTTCAGTACAAGTAATATTAATAGCAGGTTTTCCAATTTCACTTAGTAAACTAAATTTAATAAGATCGTCTGTATTCTTTTTATCCAGCTTCATGAAATCGATTAAATCTAGAATCATTTCTTGAGTAACCTTAGCTGGTTCTAAGTGATTCGGAATAATCTCGAAAATGTATTTCACATCTTCTGTTTTCATGCAACATTTCATTTCACTCAACACTGCTTCCACCATCATTCCATAAGCAACAGCACTACCGTGCATAATGAGTTTCCCTTTTGCTAAATAATAACTTTCTATCGCATGTCCAACGGTATGTCCGTAGTTCAATGCCTTGCGAATCCCTTTCTCTGTTGGGTCTTGCTCTACAATGTCTAATTTAATTTTTATGCTTTGAGGAATTAATTCATTAACACCTGGTAATCCATTTGATAAATAAGAAAGGGTATCACGCAGATGTAAATGATCGGCAATTAATCCGTGCTTCACCACTTCGGTTAATCCCGATTTTATTTCTAACTCATGTAATGAACCTAAAAATTCGGGGATGATAAATATTCCTTTAGGATGTGTAAATGTTCCTAAATGATTTTTATAATGTTGTAAATCTAATCCGGTTTTTCCGCCAATGCTTGCATCTACCATGGCTAGCAATGTAGTGGGGATATTAATAAAATCAATACCTCGCATATACGTCGATGCAGCAAAGCCCCCCATATCAGAAATTACACCACCACCCAAATTAATGAGTAATGAATTTCTATCCAACCCAAACTCTTGCATCATGCTCCATATACCAATGCATATGTCGATGTTTTTATTATCCTCACCTGGATCGATTTCAATAAGGTCGCAGGTAGAAGAATGCGAAGAATAAAGATTTAAATAGGGAAGGCATTCGGCTAAGGTATGCGTATCGCCAAGTATAGCTACTTTAGAATAATTGCTCGATGATAAAAAATTATCCAGCGAGGCAATGGGGTCTTCTAAAAAAATGGTGTACCCTAAACTACTTTGAATATCATTCATCTTGCATCACTTTAGTTTGAATAGAAATGGATTCACGGTGAATCAACTTTACCAAATCTAATATCATTTCTTCGGATAAGTGGATTTCTTTTCCATATTTCTTTCTCGATTCAACAATCTGTGCCCATCGCTCCGGTTGGAAGATGGTAATGTTATTTTCTTTTTTATAAATACCTATTTCTTGAATCAATTTTAATCGCGAAGCAATCAGTTCTAAAACTTCAAAATCTATTTTGTCAATCTCTGTTCTTAATCGCAATAATTGATCTTTAAATTCTATGTTTTCTGAGTCAATATCGCGAATAATCAAATGCTCAATTAATCTAGCCAATTCAGCAGGTTTCAACTGTTGGTCTTTATCACTCAATGCAATACTTGGGTCGTAATGCGACTCAATCATTAAGCCATCAAAGTTAAGGTCCATGGCCTTCTGACTAATATGGGGAATTAAATCGATGCTGCCACAAATATGACTAGGGTCGCAAATAACAGGTAAGTTGGGAACCAAGCGTTTTAACTCTAATGGAATGTTCCAATTTGGTGTATTACGGTAAGTGTTTTTTTCGTATTGAGAAAAGCCTCGATGTATGGCTGCGATTTTTGTAATTCCAGCATGGTTGATGCGCTCTATAGCTCCAATCCATAATTCTATATCGGGGTTAATAGGATTCTTTATTAAAATTGGCATATCGACACCTCGCAAGGCATCGGCAATTTCTTGCACTACAAACGGACTAACCGTTGAGCGAGCACCAATCCAAAGGATATCTATTCCTGCTTTCAAACAATCTTCCACATGTTGCGCAGTAGCAACTTCTACAGCACTCTTCATATTATTCGCTTTGGCAGCATCAGCAAGCCATTGTATGCCTTTAGTGCCTAAGCCTGTAAAGGAACCCGGACGAGTTCTTGGCTTCCAAATACCACCACGTAAAACAGGTATATGGTAAGAAGATAATGCTTTAGCAGTCGTATGAATTTGTTCTTCGGTTTCTACGCTACAAGGCCCTGCAATGATAAAGGTCTTTAAGTCAGTATCTAACCAAGAATTTAAGTGGTCGGGTTTGATCGAAGTCGTCATTAAGGTCAAATATAAATCAAAAAAAGTGAATTTGATTTCTTTAGAAACAAGCATTTTATCATCGTGTTTCAAGTATTCTATTAATTATTTATAAAAGGATAGCAATTTTCCTATTTTTGAGCATTCATTTACAAACAATGAGCAAGAATATATCTTTTGACAATACCGAGATCGCTTTCTCGGGAATGAGTAATGCCGACATCAATAGAGCTTACTGGTTATTCAAAATCATCAACATTAATTTTTTTGTAAAGGTTGGTCCAC
Source organism: Bacteroidota bacterium (assembly GCA_947492885.1). Classification (GTDB taxonomy): domain Bacteria; phylum Bacteroidota; class Bacteroidia; order UKL13-3; family UKL13-3; genus CAINMV01. The sequence continues at coordinate 2,699 of CANLPK010000125.1, read as the reverse complement.
CAATAACAAACGCTGCCATTAAAATTGGTTTGCCTGTGGCACCATTAATTCGAGCGACTATCTTCAAGCAATTTTGTGGTGGAGAATCTATCGCAGATTGTACAAAAACAATTGATCATTTAAGTAAATATCATATCGGTACAATTCTCGATTATTCTATCGAAGGAGAATCTACGGAAGAAGCATTCGATTCAACAACCATCGAACTTATCGAAACTATAAAACGCGCTAAAGGAGATGCTAAAATTCCGTTCAGCGTATTTAAAGTTACTGGTATTGCGCGATTAGGATTGCTAGAAAAAATTGACGCGAATGCTGAGTTATCTTTCGAAGAAAAAAAAGAATTTGAACGCGTAAAAGATCGTGTTCGTCGCATTTGTCAAACAGCTTACGACCTTAACGTACGCATCTTTATTGATGCAGAAGAAAGTTGGATACAAGAAACTATTGACGCTATGGTTATGGACATGATGCGTATGTTTAACAAAGAAAAAGTTATAGTTTACAATACGTACCAATATTATCGCCACGATCGTTTAGACGCCTTGAAAAAACACGATGCTCAATTAGCATCCGAAAATATTTTCATGGGAGTTAAATTAGTTCGTGGAGCATACATGGAAAAAGAAAGAGAACGTGCTTTAGAAATGGGCTACCCATCGCCAATAAATCCAGATAAAAAATCAACCGATAAAGATTACGATGATGCCTTAACGTATTGCGTTGAGAATGTTCATCGCATTTCTATTTGTGCAGGTACGCATAATGAAAACAGTTCTCGCCACTTAATGAATTTAATGGCAGAGAAAAATATTGCATTGAATGATGAGCGTATTTATTTCTCTCAACTTTTAGGCATGAGTGATAACTTGAGTTACAACTTAGCTGATGCTGGATACAATGTAGCGAAGTATGTTCCATACGGACCAGTAAAATCAGTACTTCCATACCTATTCCGCAGAGCACAAGAAAACACTGCTATCGCCGGACAAATGGGAAGAGAGTTGGGGCTGATTTTGAAGGAGAAAGCACGCCGACGCTAATGTGCCAATTGGTCAATGTGCTAATGTGCCAATGCCTGCCTCGGCGTAAGACGAGGTGCTAATTGGTCAATTTGCTAATCCCGTATAAACGGGACAAGTTGTGCTAATAAGACAATTGCTCAATTAAAGTTTTTGTTTGCCTTGAAGTATTTCAAAGAATAATTTAAAGTCACTACCTAAACTCCATAAAGGATATTTAAAAGTTGCAGGCTTGTTTTTCTCGAAAAAGAAATGCCCTACCCAAGCGAATGCATACCCTGTTATTGGTAATGCATACCATATATCCCATCGATTGGTATATGATAAAAGAAATACTTCCAATAATACTAGTGCAGTTCCAATAAAATGCAATCTTCTACTCGTAGTATTTTTATGTTCAGTTAAATAAAACTGATAAAATTCCGAAAATGTTTTAAATCTCTCTTCCATAGATTTATAGTTTCAACTAATTTATGATTTTATATTGAATTTTCAATTTGAAAATCATACTGATATATTAAGGATGATAAAAGTACCTGCATATATGCAGTTGACAAATAGTATTTCATTTACATTATTTGTACATGAAAAGAAACTATAATAATGAAAATCCAATTGTTATAAAAAGTTTAACATTTGCTGTAGATATTGTAAAATTCACTGATATACTTTCTGAAAACAGAAAGTGGAAAATAGCGGAACAACTATTAAAATCTGGAACTTCCATCGGAGCGAACATTAGAGAGGCTCAAAGTGCTGAAAGCAAAGTTGACTTTATTCACAAGATGAAAATAAGCGCCAAAGAAATAGAAGAGACTCAATATTGGTTAGAATTAATCGATGAAGCTTATGAAGAATATGATCTAGAAAAATACATGGCTGATTTAATAGAAATTGCTAAAATAGTAAACGCGATTATTACCACTTCAAAAAAATCCCTCCAAAAATAATCTAAAACCATTAGCACCTCATCTCACGCCGAGGCAGGCATTAGCACATTGTCTCATTAGCACATTAGCACATTGTCCAATTGGCACATTGATAAATAAATCTTATTTTTGTACAAAATTGAAAGAAATGAGTGGATTAAGCGAACAAGAGCAGTTAAGAAGAGATAGTATGCAGGAATTAGTGCGATTAGGCATTGATCCTTATCCTGCGGATGTTTTTGAGGTAAACGTTACAGCAGCAGATATATTAGCGAATTACGAACGCGATAAAACGAGTTATAAGAACATCAGCATTGCTGGTCGTATTATGAGTCGCCGAATTATGGGAAATGCCTCTTTTGCAGAATTACAAGATGCTAGTGGTAGAATTCAAGTGTACTTCAGAAGAGATGATTTATGTCCGGATGAAGACAAAACCTTATACAATATTGTATTTAAAAAGTTAATTGATATTGGTGATATCATTGGTGTTACTGGATATGTGTTCACTACGCAAGTAGGGGAAATCAGTATTCACGTGACCGGATTTAAGATGTTGAGTAAATCTCTTCGTCCGTTGCCAGTAGTGAAAATTGATGCCGAAGGTACTGCACACGATGTGGTAACCGACCCTGAATTTAGATATCGCCAACGTTACGCAGATTTGATTATCAATCAGGATGTGCGTGAAGTGTTCAGAAAGAGAACGAAGATTATTCAATCCTTGCGAAATACATTTAATGAGCAA
>CANLPK010000124.1 GCA_947492885.1 Bacteroidota bacterium | reverse complement strand
AATCGAAAATCTCCCCTTTTGGTTTGTTCTCTAAGCGCCTCAGTTGGTGTTGTGTGTGGCCTTTGCATGTGCCTCACCAACGGACCAATAAATTACATCTCATTACGCCCAGTTGTTGGTGACCAAAAGCCACGCCCAATAAACAACACGCAACAACGGCGGCAAGGGGATTTGTTCATAAAGAAAAATAGAGGAACAGGAAATTGATTCTCTCAAGCTTGTAAACAATTATCGAACTAAATTTTTCGATGTATTCCTATCAAAATACCACGAAAGTGGTATTGCACTTAACTACCCTAAAATTAATTTTGTAAGCGTTAAAAGGACCAACTTCAAACCAATCAACATGAAAAAATTATTCATTATTTTATTCGTTGCACTTGCCTATACTGGAGCAATTGCACAAAAACCATTTCCACTTTTATACAAATCGCAATGGCCGGTAGATGTTAAATGGAGATATTCCAACACCGAGAAAACCTTAGCATTGGCGGGCGATTTGCAAGAGATTGCCATGCTCGATGCCACCAACGGAAAGCTGTTGTGGCAGATGAATTTCAAAGATAAATTGGGAATTAAAAATGCTAAAGACTGGGGATGGGATGAAGACAAAGGAATAGTTTGGGTGAAAACAAAAGGGGAAAGTAAAAGTGAAGAAGTAACCACTTGGTTCGATGAAAGAACAGGTGAAAAAATAGATGATGTAACCAATCGGGTAGTTCGCACAAAAGTAAAATACACCCGTGCAGCGAAGAGTGGAGGACTTAGATACAAAGCCTCCATTGATGACGACAAAAGAAACATCCATTTAAATTTACTCTATAAATCAAAATTAGCAACCAGTTCTGCAGGAAAAGGAACCAAGCTAAAAATGACGGTTGAGTCAACCGGCGCCTATAGCTGGAATACCGAATTTGAAGGTCGTGTGCTTCGTGCATTATGTGATAATGCTATTGGCGACGGCTATTCGGGCGACTATATCAGTATGGAACTTCATGGCGATCATATCTTCGTTATCTATGAAGGAATCTCAGTATTTGATGTAAAGACAGGAAAAAAATTATGGGAGACGACCTTCGATAATATTGAGTTTAATTTTGGGTTAATGAAATCAACTCAGGTATTGGGTCGCGCTGCCATGCCTGTAGTGAGCGAAGATGCAGTGTTTATCGCCGACCTCTCAAAGAGTAATCACAAGATTAAAAAGTTCAATGCCGATAATGGCACCTTGATTTGGGAAAGTGTTGAATTTGGCAAAGGCGATTTAGTTCCTGATATGGCCTTAGTAGGAAATGCACTCATCGCTAAATTTGGTGGTGAAGTAGAAACACAAACCTATATTCCTGGAACTGATGGTCGCCCAGATATTTGTAAAGATGAATACAAAATGGATGGGCCTTTCGGACTCAAAGCCTATGACCCCGCTACGGGTGCATTACTTTGGGAAACAAGTAAAATGAAATCCTTGGGAGATAAATTCAGTGGCTCATTATCGAATATCATGGTTTCGGGAAACAATATTATTTTCTGTACCAGCAAAAATATGATATGCATGGAGGCTCTTAGTGGCAATATGTTATGGAAAGTAGATATCTCTAAAACAGGCATTGGAATTGTAAATTATATCTGGGAACGCGATGGATCCATGATTGCAGAGGGAAACAAAGGAATAGCAAGTGTTGCAATTTCTGGAGGAAAACTTAATTGGGCTACCAAAACCAAGAAGAACCTTGGAACTTTCGGATCCTCTTCGGCTTATTACGTATGGGTAGGAAAAAGTATTACCGATTATCAAAATTTCATCCGTATCGATTTAGATAACGGGGTGATTCTTGGAATTCAAAAAGCAACACGCTACCCTCAATTCACACCCGATAGAGAAGAGTTTCTAAAATACGACGGCAAGAAAATTTACCGATTCAGGGCACGTCCTTAAATCAAGGAAACAGCTAAAAATAAAAGAGCCTGCAAAATAATTTTGCAGGCTCTTTGTTTTTATGAAAATATTTTTCGGCTTTAGAACATCTCGTGATTACAACGGAATATTTCCATGTTTCTTACGAGGTAGATTCACTACCTTGTTTTTGAGCATTTCAAAGCCTGCAATTAAGCGTTCACGTGTTTCTTCAGGGAAGATTACATCGTCAATAAATCCACGCTCTGCTGCACGATAAGGGTTCGCAAATATCTCAGCGTATTCTTTTTCTTTCTCAATGGCTTTGGCTGCTTTATCAGGGGCTTCATTAATTTCTTTCTTGAAAATAATTTCTGCGGCACCTTTGGCACCCATCACTGCAATTTCTGCACTTGGCCATGCGAAATTTAAATCGGCTCCAATATGCTTGCTATTCATCACATCATACGCACCACCATAAGCTTTGCGAGTAATTACGGTGATACGAGGCACCGTGGCTTCACTGAATGCATAAAGCAATTTTGCACCATTAGTTATAATCGCATGCCATTCCTGATCCGTTCCAGGTAAGAATCCCGGTACATCTTCAAATACTAATAACGGAATATTGAAGCAATCGCAGAAACGCACGAAACGCGCTGCTTTGGTCGACGAATTGATATCGAGCACCCCAGCTAAAAATGCAGGCTGATTGGCAACGATACCAATACTTCGGCCTCCCAGGCGAGCGAAGCCTACTACGATATTCTCAGCAAAGTTTTTATGCACCTCAAAGAAACTATCTGCATCGGCTACCTCTTCAATCACTTCACGAATATCGTATGGCTGATTGGGGTTTTCGGGGATGATACTATTTAATTTAATTCGTTTCTCATCGCCCGAATGGTAAGAGAGCATGGGTGTTTTTTCCTCACAGTTAGAAGGCATATAGCTTAATATCTTTTTGATATTATTGATGCATTCTATTTCATTGGCACAGCTAAAATGTGCAACACCACTTTTGGCGCTGTGCACACTCGCACCTCCCAATTCTTCACTGCTCACTTCTTCATGTGTTACTGTCTTCACTACGTTGGGGCCAGTAACAAACATATAACTGGTGTTTTCAACCATCATGATGAAGTCGGTGATGGCTGGGCTATATACGGCGCCACCAGCGCAGGGGCCCATAATTGCAGATATCTGAGGTATTACGCCACTGGCAATGGTATTGCGATAAAAGATATCGGCATATCCGCCTAGGGATACTACGCCTTCTTGTATACGCGCACCACCACTATCATTGAGACCAATGAATGGTGCACCATTTTTCAAAGCGAGGTCCATCACCTTGCATATTTTTTCGGCATGGGTTTCACTCAAGGAACCACCAAAAACGGTGAAATCCTGAGAGAACACATATACCAGTCGGCCATTGATTTTACCGTATCCTGTGATTACACCATCACCTGGAAACTGTTGTGCTTCCATTCCAAAGTCTTTGCTGCGATGGGTTACAAAGGCACCAATTTCGTGGAAGCTACCTTCATCCATTAAAAAATGAAGGCGTTCCCGAGCGGTAAGCTTCCCTTTTTTATGTTGGTCTTCTATTCGTTTCTCTCCTCCACCTAATAAGCTTTCTGCACGTTTTTTATTTAATTGATCTATCTTTTGTTGCATGATTTAATTCGTATAAAATCGACTGCAAATTAAGTAGTTGTTTTGAGAATGCGGAAGGAAAAAATGAATGATTCTGATTGGGCGTTTTTTTTGTAAAACGTAAATGGTGAATCGTAAATCGTTTACGGGCTAGAATCACGGAACGTTCATGTATTCAAAATAAATTTCGAAGTATGAGCTTTAATTAATTCAAATCTAATCTCTTCACTGCAGTATCTCCGACCTAGAAATACGCTGCCCGTCGTTGCGTCTCCTGACCAACTTCAATTTAATCAATAATCCCTCATCTCCTTTTTTTCTTCCCTATTCCAAAATTTATTCTATCTTTGTGCCGGGTCCGATACGACCAGCTCCTTATGAACTCCCCCAGGGTAGGAATACAGCAAGGGTAGTAGGTTGTAGCGGTGCGATATTGGACCTTTTTAATTTTTTCTGATTTGCATTCGCAACTGATTTTCAAATTCACCCATTTCCTTTTTCATAAAATTTATAGGCTTTATAAGCTCTTGTATTTTGTTTTTAAGAAAAAACAAGATGCCCGCGAATTAGATTTGATGAAACAATTTATCAACCCAGGCCATATCATCGTTGATGTGGGTGCCAATATTGGTTTCTATGCATCTTATTTCTCAAAACTATCTGGCCCCAAAGGAAAAGTGTATTGCTTCGAACCCGATGCTTACAACTATAAACGACTGCTTCAAACAACCCGCTCGCTTACCAATGTGCTCACCACCAATGCCGCTGTTAGCAGCACCAACGGGCATCTCGACTTCTACCTCTCCCACGATAAAAATGTGGACCATCGCGCTTATGCCCCCGAATCGTATGCATCAAAACATACCGTAGATTGCATCAGCCTCGATTCATTTTTAGGTGATGATGTGCGTATCGACATCCTGAAAGTGGATGTGCAAGGGTATGAAATGCAGGTGTACGAAGGCGCCAAACAATTATTAGCGGCCAATCCCAACCTGAAAATATTCTCAGAGTTTTGGCCCTATGGCCTTCAGCAAGCGGGAGCCAGTAAAGAAACCTTCCTTAATTTCTTTACCCAATTGGGATTCCTCGTGTATCATATTCATGAAACAGGGCTTACTCAAATCACACCCGAATCCCTTGATTCATTTCCAATTGACGAACGCGCATACTTTAATGTGCTTCTATCGAAGGAAGTAATCAATTCGTAAGTTTTTCATCCAGCACTCATTTATTTCAATTGCCTGCTGCATCGAATCAACCTACGATTCCTTATCTTTGCGCCCATTATGGCACACGAAAGCGCCCGGAAAATTATTATAAAGACCCCTGAGCAGATTGAAGGGATTCGCCAAAGCGGAGCCTTGGCTGCTTCAACCTTGGCATATTTGAAGCCTTTGGTTCAACCGGGTGTGACTACCATGTTCTTAGATAAGAAATGTAAAGAGTATGTGCTCGATCATCAGGCATTGCCCGCTACCTTACATTATAAAACATTCCCATCTTCATGTTGCACCAGCGTGAATGATGTAGTATGTCATGGAGTACCAAGCAATAAAGTTATTTTACGCGAAGGCGATATCTTAAATATAGATGTAACTACTATTTTCAACGGATATTTCGGCGATACTTGCACCATGTTTAAAGTGGGCGAGATTAGCGACTACTCAAGCAATATGTTGAAGATTGCCAAGACATGCCTCGATGAAGGCGTGAAGCAATGTTTCCCAGGAAACAAATTGAGTAATATTGGTAAGTCGATTGAGAAATATGCCCGTGCTCAAGGTTGCAGCGTGGTTTTCGAATTTTGCGGTCACGGCGTTGGTCTTCGTTTTCATGAAGAACCCGAAGTGAGTCATAATAGCGAAACCCACCAGGATGCCATCCTTCGACCTGGAATGATTTTTACGGTAGAGCCCATGATCAATGCTGGTAAAGCACGCACCAAAATCGACAAATGGGATAACTGGACCGCACGTACCATCGATGGAAAACTATCAGCACAATACGAACATACCATCCTTATAACCAATGATAGCCATGAGCTGCTCACTGGTGATATGGAGAAACTGGTTGAGTTTTAAATCAAAGGATTTTTCTACAAGAAGATGACAGTCAAAGCATTTTCTCCCCCCATTACCCAATCATTTTTTCATTACATTCGCGCGATTTCACTACGCCAATGAACGAATTACGCTCCCTGCTTTTTATAATAGTACTCTTTATTACTAACCTTACCTTTTCACAAACAGGCGAACTGCGCGGTTTTGTTTATGATAATGAAAATGGAGAGTCGCTTCCTTTTACCAATGTATTGATTAAAGAGAAAATGATAAACACACAAACCGATATCAACGGTTTGTATAATTTCACCAAAGTTCCCGAAGGCACCTATACCATTGTGGTGTACGTTATTGGCTATGACTCGGCCATGGAGCAGGTAGAAATAAAAGCTGGTAAAATTGTTTCCAAAAATATTTACATGAACACCAAGGCGGTGGAGTTGGGCGACGTGGAAATTAATGCTGATAAGCAACGTAAGAAAACCGACCCACGCGTTTCTGTTTCTAAAATTACGCCTAAAGAATTAAAATTATTACCCACTGTTGCTGGTGAACCCGACTTAGCACAATACCTGCAAGTTTTGCCAGGCGTGGTTTTTACGGGCGACCAAGGCGGTCAATTGTATATTCGTGGCGGATCACCCGTACAAAATAAAGTGATGCTCGATGGAATGATTATCTATAATCCATTTCACTCGATTGGTTTGTTCTCGGTATTTGAAAGCGATATTATCAAAAATGCGGATGTGTATTCAGCGGGTTTCAATGCGCAATATGGTGGCCGTGTATCGGCTGTTATTGATGTTACATCACGCGATGGTAATAAAAAGAAGTTGGCAGGAAAAGTAGGCGTGAATACCTTCTCCTCTAAAATTATTTTAGAAGGGCCATTGAAAAAATTCAAGGAGAACAGTACTTCTAGTTCTTTTCTAGTATCGTATAAAAATTCATACCTCGATAAATCATCTCCCGTTTTATACCCATATATCAAAACCACGTTACCGTATCAGTTTCAAGATGCATATGGTAAGATTGCAATCAATTCGAATAATGGGAGTAAACTTAATTTCTTTGGATTCTCATTTAAGGATGCGGTGAATTACCCTGGCTCAACAGCCTATAAATGGAACTCTACAGGATTTGGATCCAACTTTTTATTAGTGCCTGATGGCTCCCCAACGGTGGTAAGTGGAGTGTTTGCCTATTCGCAGTATGGAATTTCACAAACAGAGAAAGACAGCAAACCTCGTTCGAGCAACATCAGTAATTTCAATACCGCCCTTAACTTCACAAATTTCAACGGACAAAACGAATGGAAATATGGAGTAGAAATTAATGGCATTAGTACCAATTTTGAAATTTATAATGATTTAAATCGTCGTATCGATGAGCAACAATATACCATGGAGCTCTGTGGTTTTGTGAAATATAAATATGTTTCTCCTCGATTGATTTTAGAGCCTGGATTGCGTGTGATGCGTTACTCCTCACTGGCTGCACAAACCTTAGAACCTCGTTTGGCAATGAAATATATTATAAATCCTCGCATCCGTTTCAAAGCGAGTGGAGGCTATTATTCTCAAAACCTAATGAGTGCTGTGAGTGATAAGGATGTAGTGAACTTGTTC
>CANLPK010000123.1 GCA_947492885.1 Bacteroidota bacterium | reverse complement strand
TTATTAATAATTCTGTTTCCTTTTCATCATATTCAATTCTGATTCTACTTAAGATAATTCGATTGGCATATTCGGATAGTGCTTTAACCGTATCAATATTTACCGCAGGGTAATCAATAAGGAATTGAGAACATCCTTTTCCTTTTCGGAAATATTCAAAGATTAAGGAAACCGGGATCCCGGTTCCTCTGAATACAGGTATCTGATTTACGACTTCTGTTTGTTTGATAATGTGTGCCGAAAGTGGTATAGCCGTGTTAAAGGTTAAGATAGGTGTATGATTTAAGATTTTATTCATCAGTAACTTTCTTACTCTTAAAATCCTCTCTCAACATTTTAATGGCTTGTGCAAATCCCGTCATCGCCTCCTTGTTCTTTGCAAATTCAAATATTTCTGAGCGTAAGCTTTTTTGGTTTAAGGAGATTCCGTTAAGCTCTTGTTGCTGAGTGATAATCAAAACCTCCTTTTCTAACTTCAACTTATCAAATTCTTCCTGAAGATGGTCAAGTTCCTTCTTCATTTCCCTTTTCTCGGCTTTGTGTTCACCGATGTCGGCTTGAAGCTCATTGATCCTTTCCATCAATAAATCATAAGCTGCTTGCAAATCGTCTACCACATAATAATGTTCTTCGAGTGAAATGGTGGTTATTTCCGGTTCAGGGGGTGTAAGTAGCGTGTTCATCGCCGTGTTCGCTGGCGTGTTCACCACCGTGTTACTCGCCGTGTCAGTATCGTGTAACACGCTTTTCGCGAGGGTTAATAGTTTCTTACGCTTTGCATTGGCATAATCAAACCTGCATTTGTCATTGCAGTATTTGCGGGTGGCAGATGAGTTATCTTCCGGTAGTATTTCGTTACAGTTTAGGCAGTTCATGGTTTTAGTTTTATTATGCGTTATTAAATAGTTCTTGGATTTCGGTCATTTTATAAAATCGGGTGGCACCAACTTTTACGCCAGTGAGCTTACCTAAATTTCGCATATTAAAAAACCACGTTTTTCCTTTGCTAAGTAACTTCTTAGCCTCCGCTTCAGATAAATAATCTTTCAATGCGGGGGCTTGGTGGTGCCCCTTTTGAATGAGTTGTAGTAATTCATCCTGCTTCTGCCCGATGGCATTTAATAAAGCGAATGGTACCATGATCAATAGTTCTTCACTGTTGTCATGGTTCGTTCCGAAATTCTTTGATGTGTTCATTTTTTATACTTTTAAACAGTACAAAAGTATAATGAACGAATACCGTCGTTTAGGACGAAAAAGAGAGTGCACTCGAAAAATAGTCCCTTTAAATATCAGGAATATTGATTAAGAATTCTATCCACTTCCTTCACTCGAAGTTTAGTGTAGGCTCCATTGGATTGTTCTCTCTTCTCAAATTCATGAAGCGAAGTAAGGCCGGCAGTTCCACAAGCATTTAGAAAGAAATGGGTTAATAGTTTTGCTTCTCTTTCGTTTTTAAGAATCCCGAAATTCAAATGGTACAATCTGATGGCACATTGTGAGGTTAGATATTCAATACTGTCCAACTCCATCAAACTGATTAACATGGAAAGTAAATCGGTTGATACCGGATTGTTATAAAGCGTTTTGTTGTACTCCATGATGGTACTTCGCAATATGCTGTAATCGGAAATAAATTTATCAAGAAAAACATTCACATGAACTTTTATTGTTTTGGAGTTGGCGATCTTAAAAGAGGCCTCTCTGTTCATCAGATCATTGGTTTTAATCTCCTTAAAATTATTATCCCGCAAGGTCTTTAATAAACCCAGATATTGAATTCGGTGAGATTCAAATTCTTTGAATACGTTTGAGTATTCCTTTGTTTTTATCAATCGCTTAAAATGGCTTAATAGAAATAGGTCGCCCAACTGAAGTGAAAAATGCATGTGTTCGATTTCATCCACTTTCAGCTTGAATAAAAATTTGTTGTGTATGAATACCTCCCGGTTCTTTTTCTCAAATCGAATCTTGAACTTCTCATCAACCCTGCAACGCCGTAGATTCTTGAAAACCGATTCGTTGATCCTGGTGAGGCTCGCCCATGTTTTATTGTATAGGTTCACGATAAAGCCAGCCAATACTTCATCACCAAAAACTGTGGTAAGTTCAATATTGCTATTTTTAATATTATTGCACAGTGTGCTGAAAGGTAGCCAGATTAAGCTATTATGATACCCTTCCAATGCCACTTCTGCTTCTACACTTTCATTTAAAACAGCTGCCAGCTTTGGATTTTGGTTCAGCATTTTTTCATTTTCCGGAATGAATTTTTGAACCATATAGGCTCCCAAAGTATTCGTATCCAAATTTGGTTCCGGTAGATTCAGTTTTTTTGTTTTTGTCATGTTCTTCATTTTATTTTAAGTTACTTTATTATTTCGTTTAGTCTCTTTGCGTGTTCCATCATATATTTATTGGTGATTTTTCCGTACACCTGCGTTGACTTAATGCTATTATGTCCGAGCCATTTGCTTACCACCTCCAAAGGCACATTCTGACTTAACAATACCGTTGTTGCACAAGTATGGCGGGCCATATGGTGTGTGAGTCTTTTATTAATTCCAACCGCGTCAGCAATCATTTTTAAAAATGCATTCACCTTCTGATTACTTATTTGTGGTAAAACCTTACCGGTAATTTTACGGTACTCTCCATCATACCTGTCGATTATGGCTTGTGTTTGTTTCAAGACGGGCATTTCAACGTATTCATCTGTCTTCTCCTGTTTTATCCTGATGCTGTTTCCATTTGCTTTAGAGAACACTATTTTATTCATATCTAAGCTCAATGCATCCTTGAAACGTAAACCCGTATAACAGCTGAACAAGAAAATATCTCTGGATTTTTGAAGGCTTTCATTCCCGCTTAAATCATGCGCTTCAAGCATATCTAATTCCTCCTGAGTCAAATATGTGATTGTTGTAGGGGTATATTTCACACGAATATTCGTGAATGGATTTTTTTTAATAATCCCCTCATTGAAAGCTTTCAAGATTACGGTTTTAAATCGCGTAATATGCTTATTGGCAGTATTTCTATGCAGGGTACTTGTTAGGGTTTTGCCTGATGGCTGATTTAAAAGAAAGAGATCAAAGTCACTGATGAATTTATAGTCTACACTTTCAATCGAAACATCGCTTCGTTTTTTTACGCTCTTAATAAACTTGATTAAATGTTTCTGGGTATCAAGATATCTATTTTTGGTATTCTTGGCTAATTGTGGATTGCTCTGGACATATTTTAAATGTTCGTTATAATACTCCAATAATTTTTTATCAAACTTACTCTTCCCTTTCAATTCGTCTTTTATAGCAGAAAGGTCGATAAAAGCACCCGCATCTTCGAGTTTTCTTACCGAACTATGGACTTTCGCCTCCATTTTGGTCAAACCCTCATTGATAGCATGGTTCCTTATTGTTCTTTGCTGCTTAATATTGAAGTCTTTCTCCTCGCAATCATAATCGGTTGCAATCTCGATCTTTTTGCTTTTATAAACGAGACGTAAATAGATGGGATGTTTCCCGTCGCCCCTGCTCTTATTGAGTTGTAGGTAGAATTTAAAACTGAGTCCTGTAGTTATATCCATAATATTTTCCACTTCACCTTTTGGCGGGATTGAGGTTTTTAGGTGAAGTATAGAGAGCGAAAATAGTGTTTTTTTATGAACTCGAGCGAACTGGTAAAAAACAAAACCCGCTGTGGTGGCGGGTTTTGAAGTTTCGTGAACGTTAAAAACGTGAAAAAGTGGAGCTGTCGGGAGTCGAACCCGAGTCCGAAATAGGAACTCAAATGTTTTCTACATGCTTAGCTGTGCTTAGTTGTCGGAAGATATCTGGCGCGCCGCGTACCGAATATCAACGTAGGTTTTATATAATTACGCAGCTATTAAAACCCACTTCGCTGATAATACCATGCTGAGTGAACCCACTATACAAGCCTCCGCATGACAGAAAGACTTAGTGAGTGCGGGCGGGTTAATCTATCCAGATTAAGCGGCCAATGCGTAGTTGTTGCCAACTAAAAGTTGAATGTATTGATTAAAGAGAACGCAAACAAATCTCTGCATGCTTACACCTGCGCTGCACTACCCGTCAAAACCGGTCAGCCCCAAGTAATAAGTATGCAAAGATAAACAAAAAGCAAAGGATGGAAAATAAAGGCTTCATTCGAAGCTAGTCTCATACGTTAAAATCACCAGCAAAATTAGTATTCCAAGAATTTCAAGAACAAGGTCTTGTCGCGCAAATTCGCAATCTGTAACTTATACGTCTCATCGCTCACTTTCGCAATATTGTCCTTGATGGCTTTGTTAAACGATTCATCACTACTCAATACACTCATAGTCTTTCCCTTGAAATTGAAATAGTACCAGGTATCGGCATTGGTCTCGAAATAAATTCCAATGATATCTCCACTGCGCTTTTTGGTAATTTGAACCTTACCAAATAAACGCTTGGCAATCTCTTTCTTTCCTATCGAGTTGATTCCCAATCCTCCAATGGCTACAAACGCACGGTTCTGAGGCTTCCACAACATCTTCAAATCGGTAAACATCAAGGTCTTTTGAAACTCGTCCAGCAAGGTTACGGTATTGTCGTTCTCCAATTTCTTAATCACTTCTCCATAATTTTTCTCTTCCGCCAGTTCTCCCAATCCTACTTTCAATACATATCTGTCGTTGGCCAAATCAGGTAAATCACGGGAAGTATTATAAATCGAATCGGCCATCATCTCTAAAGCTTCCTTCGGTAATAAGAAATCGAAGAGGGCAATGACATCCAAATTATAAGTGCTATCGGCCAGCTTGTTGGTGATGATTCCCGCAGCATTGATCTTGAATTTATCACCGTTGGCATTGAAATTTATTTTTCCTTCGCCAGTTATCTTCTGCTGGGGCTCATTAAAGGTAACCACACTTCCCTGATACGACTTGCCTCTCAACTTCTTCGCATCACCTACTTTGAATTCACCCAGATGCTCATCATAAAACATCTTGCCACTGCGCGCAATCAATATCATATCATCGCTATAAGCATGTCGGCGACTGAAGAAAGAGGTATACATACCAGTACTATCGTTCGCTACATTGAATCCAATACTCAATGGATTTTTATCTGCATCAATAGGATCGTCGATTACCAGCGTCACCGAATCCTGATTGATTCCATCATTGAAACGGAACCATACACTTCGTGGTGGTGCTTCATGCAATGGCAAGACAAACCCATTGAAATTTAATTCTTTCTTCACCCCGGTAAGTAAGATCTCGCCTTTGAAATCGAAATGCCTGTTTATCACAAACGCACTGGTATCGGCTATCACCGCCTTGGCAGTAGTTTGCTTATCATTATTCACTCGGATATCTCCAAAATAAACCACCTGCTTGTTCTTCAACTTATCGGTGAAATTATAAAAGCCATTTCCGGTCATGCTTCTGCGCCCTAAAATATTGATAGAACAATTATATAACTCATGATAATTGTTCACGGTATCGGTCTTCAGCAAACACTTATACAAGGTATTCATCACCGCATTTTGGTTGATGACTACCTTATTGCTATCCGGAATTATTTTCGAATCGGCTACATAAATATATGGCACCTTGCTGCACGTAAGCACATATGTTTTTAAATCGAAGAGCGCCGTGGCCGACATGAAATTCAATGAATCCTGTTCATACAAAGTAGAGATGAACACTGCATTGGCAGGCTTTTGGGTTTTGCCTGTATTGAGAATAATTTTCTTCTCATCAATTTTCCAGGTCATATCACTCAATGTAGAACGATACATATTGTATGGCAACTCCACATTCGCGGGCTCCTTATTGGCTTTGAAGTCGGCATACCGTTTCTCCATATCCACAAAGGCTTTGACGTTGGTGGCATTGAATGCAAACTTATTTGGATCCACCGATTTAATTTTGAAAGTGGCCACATTCGAACTGAACGTATGATTGGCAAATGCAAAATTCTTTGAAGAGATTTCTGCGTCGTCAAATGAAGTGGTTCCAGCTCCTCCCATTCCTTTGGGTGTGATGATGAGATTTCCAATCATGCTCACCTTGTTCTCATACATCGCAAAGGGTTCTTTTTGCTGGAAGATATTCATGGTGTCCTTATACGGTCTCCACTCAACATAGGCACTGTGTGTTGTTGCCGATGGGAACAAGGCCGACTTGGTTACCACCACATCATCGGCAACAGTATTCATTGAATCGAGCAACAATAAGAATTTGCTGGAGGTAAGATGGGTCGTTAAATAATCAATCGATCCTGCTCCAAAAAATCCTGCATTGCTTAAGCTCATCTCAAAATCGCCCGTTCCTTTTCCTTTATACAATGGATAGCCTCCCGCTGGGGTATGTTTCTTGAAACCGAGTGAGTAGTCGTCCTGTAAGGTAAGCTGGTAGCGGAAATCTGGCACAATGCCTCCAGATACAAACTCGCCTTCAAAGTTCAATCCTTCACGGGTAAAATTGTCCAAACTATCAATCGTAAATGGATCCACCTTGAAATAAAATCGTTCGCGCTTATACGATCCACCTTGCGTAGTTGGATAATCATAGAACACATTCGATCCTTTATCACTCTTAAAAATGGGGTATTCGGGATAGTTAATCCGACTCGATTTATTATTGGCCTGATCGATATACAAGGTCCCATAAATATTTTGAAGTACGGTATTGATACGCACCAAATATTCGCGACCCAATTCATCTTTTTCTTTGGCAGGGAAGGAGAATTTCAAGGAGTCGACATTGGTGAGTTTGATTAAAAAATTTTGATAATCGAAATCGAAACCTGCTCCATAAAAATCGAAACGCCCTGCATGCACCCTGCCCGAAAACTCCATCCCACGGTTCTTTTTGATATTGAGTTTCTGGTCATCTAAAATAACATATACATTTTGTGAATCGCTAAACTGTAAGCGAGGCACGCCTTCTACGGTGAGGTTGTAGTTGATGAAGTTCATCGTTGCATTGGGATGCGCCGCGATGATTGATTCCATTTTTAAGATATCATAATCAGCAACCCCATTATGTGCATTCACATAGTCGTACACTTTATTGTAAATATGTACTTGCTTTTTATCGATATCATAATTACAAAATCCTTTATCGGCCATCAACAAAACAAATGGCAAAACGTACTCCTCTTTAACGCCCATGAATGCACCAAATTCCTCCAGTGTGAAATCGGGCGATTTACGCATGCGACAAAACTGCGCCACCTTCGCAAGTGGGTTATAATCGAGTGCTCCTTGCATTTGCTCATAGCGCTGATCCTTATAAAAATTCAACGATTCAATTCGTGCTGCCTGATCTTTGGTGTTCATCACCAAATCCATTTTCGGTCCGTCAATTTTCCAATTCACCTCATCAACATACATTTCAACGCGGTGGTAGGAGTCGAATAGTGGGCTCGACTGAACGCCTTCTGTACCGCGGTAAAGCGAGAGTTTGCGCTCTGTTCT
>CANLPK010000122.1 GCA_947492885.1 Bacteroidota bacterium | reverse complement strand
AGCGGAGGTTTATGCTTCATCATCATTCTTTACCTTCCTCGTATTCTGGGCCATTTTGAAATGGGAGAATGTAGCCGATGAAAAAGGATCCGACCGCTGGATTATCCTCATAGGATATTTTACTGGTTTGGCCATTGGTGTCCATCTATTGAATTTATTGGTAATCCCTTGTTTGGTTTTGGTTTACTACTATCGCAAATTTGCCTTTACTCGTGCCGGATTTATTAAAGCCATGGCCATTGCTTTGGCTATCTTAGGGTTTGTAAATTTCATTCTCATTCCATGGTTACCCATGCTGGCAGCAAAAGCTGATGGTACCTTCGTTAATACCTTTGGATTGCCATTTGGAAGTGGTGTGATTGTATTTGCACTGGCCTTGATTACGCTATTAACTTCAAGTATTCTTTATTCAATGAATGCAAAGGATAATTACAAATACATGATTTGGGGAAGTGCAGGGTTATTATTGTTCTTAGGAATCATCTTTGGTTCGTCGGGCAAAATGATGGCGATTTTAATTGTTGTATTTGGACTTGTAGGACTTGCTTTCTACTACCTCAATAAAATTGATCGCCCTTTATTGAATACCATGTTGCTTACCTTCACTTTTCTAATAGTAGGGTACGGTTCATACGTTCAAACTTTGGTACGTGCACATGCCAATCCTCCAATTAACATGAATGCTCCAGGCGATGTATGGAGTTTCTTAGGATATATCAATCGTGATCAATATGGCGAAACCCCATTATTTTATGGCCCATATTATTATGCAGAACCTATTGATCAAAACTATGGTGAAATGCAATACCGCATCGACCGTGATGAAAAAGTTTATAAAGAAGTAGGACCTAAGTTCTCTTATAAATACGCCGATAAGGATTGCACCATTTTACCTCGTATGCATAGCAGCAGAGCCGACCATGTGCAAGCCTATAAAGAATGGGAAGGATTGGGAAATAGAAAACCAACCTTTGCCAACAATCTCGATTTCATGATTTCATATCAAATTGGATTTATGTGGTGGAGGTACTTTGCATGGAATTTCATTGGACGTCAGAGTGAAGAACAAGGAAATGGAGAAGTAAGTAATGGTAACTGGATTACCGGTATTTCGGGTATTGATGAGTGGCGCAAGGATATTAAGCCAGGAGCTCCTACATCACTTACGAATAATAAAGGCCGAAATATTTATTATGCCTTACCATTCATCTTGGGATTATTAGGATTGTTCTGGCAATATAAAAATAGCAAAAAAGATACCTTGGTAGTGGGAATGTTATTCTTCTTTACGGGTATCGCTATTGTACTTTACTTGAATTTCCCTCCACTTCAACCTCGTGAACGTGATTACGCTTATGTAGGTAGTATGCAAACCTTCTGTATCTGGATTGGTTTTGGAGTATTGTTCTTATACGATTTACTGAAGAAATTTAGCAACCCAACATTAATTGCTGGAGGTGTTACTGCCTTGAGTATGATCTTGGTGCCGGTGAATATGGTGAAACAAAATTGGGACGATCATGATCGTAGCAACCGTACCATCAGTGTGGATTATGCAAGATGCTACTTAGAAAGTTGCGATAAAAATGCCATTCTCTTCACCAATGGTGATAACGATACTTATCCATTATGGTATGCTCAAAATATTGAAGGCGTTCGTCCAGATATTCGTATCATCAATCTAAGCTTGTTAAATACCGATTGGTATGTAGATGTATTGAATCGTAAGGTATATGATAGCGAGCCAATAAAATTGACTCTAAAACCAAATCAGTATGTTCAAGGAGTTCGCGATCAGGTATTCTTTTATGCAAATAAAAAATTACCTGATAATGTAGACCTAACTACCTGGATGAATTTCATTGCCAACGATAAGAATACTGTACCTAGTCAGAATGGTACCGATGAAGGATATAGCTATTATCCAACTAAAAAGCTAAGCATTAAAATCGACAAAGAATTGTGTCGTACCAATCATGTTGTGCAACAAGAAGATGACAGTTTAATGGTGGACAGTATTGTTTGGGAATTGCCTTCACCAGGTAAAGACAAATACATTTTGAAGAACGATTTGATTACCTTGGATATCATTGCTAATAATATCAATACCCGTCCGATTTACTGGGCCATCACTACAGGTGCTGAACCTTATTTGGGATTACAACCTTATTTCCAGTTGGATGGATTCACTTATAAATTGGTGCCTATCAGAAATACTGATGAGGGAGAAAACAGACAGTCGGGTCGTATTAATGTGAAGAAACTGGATAGCTCTATCATGGAGAAATTCCGTTTTGGTGGATTGAATCATCCAGGAGTATATGTTGATCAAACGAGTATGCGCCAAACCTATAATTTCCGCAACGTATTTGCACGATTGGCAAGTGAGTGGGTAAAAGCAGGTGATAAGAAACGCGCCGTGGAAGTATTAGATCGTTGTATGGCAGAGTTACCAATAGAAAGTGTTCCAATGAATTATTACTTCTTACAAATTGTAGAGGGTTATTATTCAGCAGGCGATGTAACGAAAGCAAAATATTGGAATGATAAACTCATGCAACAATGCATTGAAGAATTGCGCTACTATGAGAAATATGCCAAATCAAATAAGTCGTTCAGACCTGTTCGAGATGAAGCCAGAATGGATTTCCAAGCCATGCAGGTTTCATCAAATATGGCGAAGCAAAATGGCCAAAATGAATATGCTGATCAAATACAGAAGCAGGCTATGGAGTTCCAAAACTTAATGGACTATTTCCAGGCGGAACGCTAGAATATTTGAACTAAAAAAAATCCCGGAAGCACATGCCATCCGGGATTTTTTTTGCAAGAATTTTTTTCCCAGGTACGTTTATGGTTGCATCTCGGTCAAAAAATGCACTGTGAACGTTGTTCCAACTCCCTCTTCGCTCTCCACTGTGATATGCCCTCCAAGTGTCTCTACCTGATAGCGTGTGATAAATAAACCCACGCCTACGGCATCCTTATTATCATGGAATGTTTTATACATTTCAAAAAGTTTATCTCCATGTTTTTGAAAATTAATTCCCAAGCCATTGTCTTTAATATGTAGCAATAAACCATTTTCTATTTCCTTCGCATCAACCCAAATTTCGGGGTCACGCTGGGGGTGTCGGTATTTGATGGCGTTGGTAAGGAAATTTAGAAGGATGCTCTCAATATTGGCGGTATTATAATTCAGAATGATATCCTCCTTCACGTGGTTATGTATGATAGCATTCGTTGCTCTTAATTGTATGCCCAAAATTTCAATACATTTATTTACATATGCATAAAGATTGATGGGTTCAATTTTCAAGTCCTTACTGTTTTGGATCTTTACAATTTCTGTAACATGGCCAATGGTGGTAGTCAGGCCCGACGATAAATCTCGAAGGTACTTCATCATTTCCTGCCTTTCTTCTTCCGAAGATGCATTGGCTAATAAATTTAAAATGGCTTCAAAATTATTGGCATGTGATTTTAAATTGTGAGATACAATATTTGAGAAGTTGGTCAGCCTCAGATTTTGTTCCCTAATAATTTTATTGGAATGCCGGATGGCTTTATTCTTCTCTTCTCTCCAGTTGATATCTCTGAAGGAAATCGCAACACCCGAATTGTTGAATACCTGAAAATAACCCATCCTAATTTCAGCCATAAACTCCTCGCCATTGCTTCGATGAGCAATGAATTCCATTCCTTCAATTTCGTGGCTTAATCTATTTTTTACAAGAAATCGGTTCAGTTTATTGATAAAAGCTTCCTTATGGTATTCAGGTAGAAATGCAGTTACTTGTTTGCCTATGACATAATTCCTTTGATATCCGAACATTCTTTCAAAATTGGAATTCGCCCCTTGAATGATGCCTTCTTCATTCAAAAGGAGCAATGCATCAGGGTCGGCCTCCATAAAATCGATGAAGGTGGTTCCAATTTGAGCTAAAGAATTTGCGGGCAAAGAATCTCCAGAAAGGCTTGACCTTTCAATTGTATTATAGATCATCTATATGTCCGAAATGATTTTCTAAATTAATAAATTGGTTTTACTTTCTTGTTTATTAATATCATTTCATAACACAAATTTAGAAATTTAATTTTAAATATTGTGTTAATTTTTCAAATTATTATTATCACTTTATTTTTTATCAAAGTGTTATTTGTGTTGTGTTTCAAGGCTTTTTATAAATAATTTACAATATTATTTTCCCCTATTAAAGGACTTTTTTGTCCTTATTTTTTCGTGATTTTACATTTGTATGGTAATTTTTATTTTTAAGTACCACTACACAACTAATGCTCGATTTAATTTTATTTATTGTTGATTTAATCGAGAATTTAATTGAATCATCATTAGCCTAAAAATAACTACTGTCTAAATATTTAAATGCAAAGAATGAATAAGATGCCAATAAATAGGACAGTAGGGCTTAGGATGTTAAAAACACCCCAATATTTCAATAAAAGATGACAACAATTATATCAAAAGATATACTTAAATTTGCGGCAACAAAAGCCAAATGAGTACCTTAATCGGTAAATTGTTTGAAGCATATGATTGACAAAAATTCTGATTTCAGAAATAATACGCCGCATTTTATAATTATTGATGACGATGCATTCAATAATTTTTTGTGTACAGCCCTGCTGCACCATCTAAATCCTGCAATTGCAGTAAGTACTTTTAAAGATTCTGACGAAGCGTACAAACATTTAGAGCAATTTAGTAATTCAACCTCTGTAGGTAAGCTTGTAATTTTATTAGATATCAATTTGCCAAGGTTTGAAGCCTGGGAATTTATAGAGAAATTCAAAAAGATGTCGGATACGATTCATGAATTAACGACATTGTATATTTTTGCTTCCTCAATTGATGGAAGAGATAAAACAAAGGTGGCCTCCAATCCACTTATTAAAGGTTTCATTCAGAAGCCGATGGACAAGGAATTACTGGAACAAATCGTTGCCTCGAAAACTTTGCATAACGCCTTATAGGTTGATTTATTTAGCCCTGCTATTTACTTTTTAGTGATGAGTATCATATTGAATTAGGATTGAAATTTCATTACATCTACTAATTTTGTAATTATGGTAGAACCTATCAGTTCTCCTATTTTTGAATTAATATTTTTGCATCAAAAATATCGCTATCTATAATAAGGGATAGCATTTCGTTGCATTCTCAAAAATAAAACATCAAACTTTATTCTTATGAAAATTTTAACCGCACAACAACTTCAAGAAGCCGATGCTTTCACCCAGTTAAATGAGCCCATTACTCCCATTAATTTAATGGAGCGTGCTGCCAATGCATTATGTCATGAACTTGCCCTTAAATACCCTGCATCCTATTCCTATATCATTTTTTGTGGACCCGGAAATAATGGTGGGGATGGTTTGGCCATGGCGCGCATGCTTTCCGAGCAACGCAAAAAAGTCATCGTATATATTCTAAAAGGGAAATATTCTAAATCGTTCATCACCAATTTCGAACGATTAAAATCAAACCCCGTTCATTATTCCGAAATCGATACAGAAGCTGCGATTGAAAACATAAAACTGTTATCAGAGGATATTGTTTTAGATGCCCTCTTCGGTATTGGCTTAAACCGTCCGCTTGAAGGCCTGAGTGCAAAGCTCATCCAAAAGATGAACGAACAACCCGGAGTAAAAATTGCCATTGATATTCCTTCGGGGCTCTCGGCCGATTTATTATTTACAAGTACCCCCGAGAATACTTTTATAGCACATCATACCCTAAGCATTCAATTGCCCAAACTCGCTTTTCTCTTTGCAGAAAACGCCTGTTTCACTGGCACCTTTAGTTGCGAAGATATTGGTTTGCATCCCGATTTCCTTTCCAACTGCACATCCGATTATGAATTTGTTACAGCCCAGGAGATTCGCGTACTGATGCATCCCAGGGCTCGTTTTGGACACAAAGGAACTTTTGGTCATGCCCTGTTGATTGCAGGTAGTGAAGATGCCTTTGGTGCAGCTTTGCTGGCTTCCAGAGCCACGATTAAAAGTGGATGCGGTAAGGTGACTGCCATGGTGCCTGAAGATGCCATAGCCCCGCTAATGATTGATACTCCCGAGGTGATGACCCAAAGTAATCGCCAAAAAGAAAAACAGAAATCGAGTTACTACCACGAGTTCGATGCCATTGGGTTTGGCCCCGGCATTGGCTTTGAGTCCGATTCACAGGATATCCTTGCACAACTTTTAGAAGAGCAGCAATTGCCCATCGTATTGGATGCCGATGCGCTCACCTTGCTTTCAAAGACACAACGATTGTATTTATCATTGAGTCCAAATACCTTGCTCACCCCACATCCTGCCGAATTCGACCGATTGACCCAAGTGCATAAAACATGTTTCGATCGATTCAAATCGCAGTTGGCCTTTTCTAAAAAATATCAGGTCACCGTGCTTTTGAAAGGGCACCATACCTGCGTTACCACGCCCGATGGGAAAGCCTTTTTCAATTCCACTGGCAATGATGGCATGGCAACCGCGGGGAGTGGAGATGTGCTTACCGGAATCATTACCAGTTTGTGTGCACAAGGCTACGAACCTACAGTGGCAGCCATTGTAGGAGCATACATTCATGGTTATGCGGGCGATGCTGCTGCACAAAGAGTATCGAGAACCAGTATGCTGGCCAGCGATATCATCAGCCACCTGAGCAATTTCTTTCTCGAATTTGAAAGATAAAAGTATTCGTTTCAAAATTTTTGTGACCCTTTTTTATATCTTTACCTTCCTTAGATACCCCAATAATTATGTGCTATAATGTTGCTTTTATGGAACGCAAGGCAAAGGAATTTGCAGAACGATACAAGCGCTTATTGCCTGATGAACCGGCGAAGGAAACCCTTAATCAACAACTACCCCTCTTCTATTTTGTAAGTGGATTTGATCATCCAAAGCTTCCAATAATTATGCAGGATGGAATGCAGCTATCCCAGTGGGGACTCATTCCTGAATGGGTGCGCAATGGCCTATCGGCCCTTGAAATAAGAGATAAAACCCTCAATGCCATGGGGGAAACGGCTTTTGAAAAGCCCTCCTTCAAAGCAAGTATTCAATCGCACCGTTGCTTGGTGCCCGTGAGCGGATTTTATGAATGGCGTGATGAGAATAAAGTGAAGTACCCCTATTATATTCATCCAATTCACGATGCCTTTTTCTCTTTAGGTGGTATTTGTAATTCGTGGACGAATCCTGAAACTGGTGAGAAGCAAAGCACCTTCAGTATCATCACCACCCCTGCCAATACCTTGATGCAGAAAATTCATAATGTAAAAAAAAGGATGCCCTTAATTTTAACTCCCGAACAGGAGGAGGCATGGATTGATCCAAAGCTTACTGAATCAATAGTACAGGATTTAATGAAACCCTATAATGAAAATGAAATGGCAGCATTCACCGTTTCTCAAAAAATAAATAGCGTAAAAACCAATCGCAATCAAGCCGATGCAATGAACCC